>DASZIA010000296.1:0-2421 GCA_035949535.1 Planctomycetaceae bacterium
TTCACGATCAGCCGCACGGCCCGCTCGAGATTGGTCCGCACTTGCGGATTGCGGGTCATGCCGTACACCTCGCCCAAAAACAGCGTGGCAAAGCCGTGGTCGTACATCGGCCCAAAGTGGCCTCCGGTGTTCCCTTCGTCATAGATGAACCCGTTGGGCTGACAACGGGTCAAAAGAAAGTCGACCGCTTTTTGCACGTTCGTCCCGTACTTGCCGCGACCGGGCGTGCTTCCGGAAGACAAAAATGCCATTCCGGACAATGCCGTAATCGCCACGCGCCGCCGCGCGCTGGCGCTCGAGCCCAGTGACCCGTCGCGCGGCGATTGCCGCGTGGCCAGAAACGCGAGGCCACGGTCAATGGCGACTTGCGTTTCAGCAGTGATCAGCTTTTGAGCCTCTGCCTCGACCGAGCGATCGATGCGCTGCGGCGCCTGTGCGAAGGATCTTTGACCGGCGACGCCGATCAAGACCAGTCCGATGAGAATGAGGCGTGGCGCCCGCGTATTCCCCCCTCTCCCATTCCGATGGGAGAGGGCCGGGGTGAGGGCCGCTTTATGCCCGCCCGATAGGCGTTGCCAGAAAAGTTGGCTACTGCGGGACCGCGTCGGGATACATCTGGCTGCTGGGACCAGGACCGATTGGCTGGCCGGGCGGTGCCCCCATTGGGCCACCAGGCATCGCACCAGGAAGGGGGCCACCGGGCACCATGGGGGCCGGAGGATTTCCGCCGGGCTGGACACCGAGCAAGCCCTGAGCGGCCCGCGTCCGCCGCGGTTCGCTCCAATCTTGCATGAAACCGGGCGGCCTCGCGCCCATGTCGGGTGCGATGTCGGTTTCCGGGAGTGGATCGTGAACATTGAACGACCGCGAATTGGTGTCGCCCGGACCGGGAAAAATCGTGGGCAAGCGAGTATTCGGAGAGCATCCGCCGGCCGCAATACCGAGCGCGGCCGACAGTGCGGCGACAAGACGTACAGCAAGACGGTCGACCATTTCACGATCCTTCGTAACGGCCGGCAAGTGCCTGGCAGAAATCAACTGCCGCAGTTGGTCTTTGTCCGTCCTCCGCACGTCCCCGCGACGATTTTACCGGCGCTGTAAGATCGGGAACAGGCCGGTTTTGGACGCTGCGAACGGCTCAATTTTCTCGCGCCCAGTCAACGTGGCGGGGAGAGCCTGTTTCTTCCGCAGCGGCGGTCCCGCATTCGGTCCAAATACGACGATTCGCCGCGATTGCGCCACGGCCAGAAAGTCGCCAGCCAGCACGAGGTTGCCGCCGGACTCAACATAGCGGGCCAAAAGCGGAATCCGACGCCGTAACCGCCCGGTCGCCTGATCGACCACGTAAATATCTTCGCGCGTGGGCCAGTAGACGACGTTGCCTGCAAGGATGCCGCGACCGAAACCGAAGGATGCAGGGTCCGTAAAGCCCACATGCCAAACCACCTGCCCGGTCGCCAGGTTGAGGCCCCACAGGCTCTCGCCGCTGACGAAGAGCACTCCATCCTTGGTCCCCAGCAGTTGATCAACGCCGCCGGGCAGCGCGCGGCGCCAGAGCGTCGTTCCGCACTGAGAATCGATGGCGAAGAGTTTGTTCGAGTCTCCGGGCGCCGCGATGACGATGTTTTGTGCAAACAGACAGGGCGAGTTTTCACGCGATTCTGGCTCAGTCGAAGGGTTGTCGCGCTCGTGGCTTTCATACGTGACGACCCAGCGGAACGAGCCGTCTTCGGCCTCGACGGCGGCAATGGCCCCGAGCCCCGTCGCAAGATACACGGCAGCGTCCCCTGCCGTGAGCAGTTGCTGGCTCAACAAGCTGCCATTCTGTGAAATGTCTTCGACAGCCGCGCACACCGATCGGCTCCACAATCGCCGCCCGCTCTCCGCCTCGAGGCAGACGACGTCGGTCTGCATCCGCGGACGGCCCTTGCGGACTGCGATGTAAGCGCGCCCCTGGGCGACGAGCGGCGAACCTTCAAACGCCGACTGCGGATCGAGGGTAGACGCATCGACTTTCCAAACGAGTTTTCCCTCCCCTCGGTCGAGGTCGAGGCAGACTACAGAGCTATCGGATTCGTGCAGTGTGCTGCGCGGACGGGCCGTCGTGGGATCGCCCATGCGCGCATAGAGGCGTCCATCGGCGATCGTCATCGTGTAGCGGGGTGCTCCCACTATCACCGGAGACGGCGGCGCTGAGACGTCCGGAGTCACCGAATAAATGGCCGCGTTCTCGAGCCGATCTTCCGCCCAGGCGGGCTTCCCCGTGCGCAGGTTCCACGCCAGGATCTGCTCGGCCGTATTGACGAACAAAAAATTCTGGTAAGCAACCGGGAACACGCTGAGGGCCTCACGTTCGTTCGCCAGCAAGCGGACGGGCGCATAGATGTCGGGGGGCAGATCAACCGACCAGCGCGCGGCTCC
>DASZIA010000297.1:0-18950 GCA_035949535.1 Planctomycetaceae bacterium
TGTCGCGTTTTGGTGCGCGCTCGATGCTCGACGATGTCGGGAGCGATGCGCGCCCGGTGTTGGAGCGCGCAGAGGCTACTGCTGCCGGCCCGACGTTGGTTAACGAAATGTCATCCCAAGGGGGTGTGGTGTGGTCACCTACTTTCAATAGGTAGTTGACCACGGAGATAGTTGACCACGGGGGGAAGTCCACGGTCGAAGATCCGCCGAAGGCGGGTCCAAGGTCCAAAGTCGCAGAAGAGCGGGACGGGACACAATCGAAGTGCGATTGAAGCGCAAAGTCACCAAGGACACCAAGTGAGACACGACTCACTGTCTTTATGCTTGTGATTTGGTCGCTTGGCGGTTCCAAGAATCCGGTCCGGACACCTTATTGATGGCGGCGGCGCTGCCGGGGAAAAGATCCCCGCCGGGAACGAAAAAAGGATCCCCGCCGGTGATGGGGATCTTTTTTCACTAGAGGGAGAAAAGATCCCCGGCAGTCTCGGCTAGGGGAAAACACCAGGGGTTGGGTCGGGTCACGAATTTTTGATAGGAAGATGACCCACGAAATTCGTGACCCGACCCCGATCGCGGGGTTGGGACGGGACACGAGGAAGTCCAAGGTCTAAAGTCCAAGGTCCAAGGTCGAAAAAAGGCCGGACGGGAGGTGGGACGGTCCCGAGTCCGCGGCTTAGGTCCGAGGTCGAGAACTGACTTTGGACTTTGGACCCGGGACATTGGACTTATCGGCGGGACGGGACACGAGGAACTCCAAGGTCTAAAGTCCAAGGTCCAAGGGCGAAAAAAAGCGGGACGGGACGTGGGATAGGTCCCGAGTCCGCGGTTTAGGTCCGAGGTCGAGAACTGACTTTGGACTTTGGACCCGGGACATTGGACTTATCGGCGGGACGGGGCACGAATGGCGGCCCTCACCCTGACCCTCGGCTCGACTGAGCTCGCCGAAGTCTCCCATCCGAAGCGGACGGGCGAGGCGAGAAGAGTTGGGACAAACGAGCATTCCCTTGAAGTTGAATAGCTACTTGAACACCGGAGCCGGCGGGGGGGCGATCGGCGACGCGTCAACCGGCCGGTCGAAGTTGATTGACTCATTCTCGATCACCAGCGGCCGGTTCTGCACGTAAGTATGAATCGCCCCGATGTATTCGCCGATGATTCCAATGAAAAACAGCTGAACCGAAGAGAAGAAGAACAGGCTGATGATGATCGGTGCGACTCCGACCGTGAAGCTATACCAGAAGAGCAATTTGGCAACGAGATAGCCCATGGCCACCAGCAAGCTGACGGTCCCCATCGCAAAACCGGCCATCGTCGCGATGCGCAAGGGCACTTTGGAGTGATTGGTGATGCCGAGCATCGCCAGGTCGTAAAGCGTGTAAAAGTTGTTGCTGGTAATGCCGCGTTTTCGCTGGGGCCTGTGAAATGGAATCGTCGTGACCGGATAGCCGATGTCGGAAACGAGCCCGCGAAAATAGGGATACGGATCCTCGATGCGTCGCAGCACGTCGATAAACGCTCGGTCGTACAGTCCGAAACCCGTCGCATTTTTCACGATTTCGACGGCCGAGAGGCGCGCAACGAGCTTGTAATAAAACGAGCGAATGGCGGCGAAGAGAATGGTTTCGTCCGATCCGCTTTTGACGGCCATCACCACCTTCGCGCCGGCTTCCCACTTGGCGACGAAATCGGGAATCAGCGATGGAGGGTCTTGGAAATCGGCGGCCAGGCCGATCACGGCGTCACCCGAGGCCTTCAAAAAGGCGTAGTAGGGCGAGCGCACATGGCCGAAGTTGCGGGTATTGATAATCACCTTGATTCGCGGATCCCGGGCCGCAAGTTCGCGTAGGATGCTGGCCGTCCGGTCTCGCGACGCGTTGTCGATGAAAATGTGTTCGTAGTCGTACTTGCTCAAGGGGCCCGCGAAGAGTTCGCGGATTGCCTCGGCCATCTCGCGCACGTTGGCTTCTTCGTTGTAACACGGAGTTACGACAGTCAGCAGCTTTCGCGGCTCAGCAATTGCCGTCTGTGAATTGTCAGAGGCCATAAGGAACCGTGGTGTGGTCGAGGCAAATCATGTCACGATGGTAGGGGCGCTTGATGAGCGGGGCTGGGGCGCGAGAAGTCTCGAGCGCGGAACCGCATAACAAACCAGGTCCCAGGTCGCGAGCAGATGGGGGCGAAGAAACAATGAATATTCGTCGGACAGCGCTCGCATCTGCAACGGCAGCCGCCACACGTGATCCTGGCGATGATAGACGCAAATCGCGAGCGCCGGGGCGTGGCGGCGAATGATCTGGGACGCCCCCTCGAGACCTTCGGACTCGTAGCCTTCGATGTCCATTTTGATGTAGGTCGGCACGCTGCCCGCAAGAAAATGATCCAAGTCGACGCAGGCGACTTCCACGGTTCCAGTTCCGTTGCCGTTCCCAACGCACGAAGCCTCGTCTCCCTGCGCGGTAAAGTGCACCGTTTCCGTTCGGGCTCCAACCGCGTTGGGATGAACGCGAACCTTGCGATGAATGGGCTCGGGCAGGCGGGCGACGTCTCGCTCGAGGAGCTTGAAATTTGCCGGATCGGGTTCGAACGACTCGATGAATCCGAACGACTCGCCGCGCCGCTTCACAAAAGACCGGATTGTGTCACCGTCGAACGCGCCGCAATCGATGAAGACCTCGTCTCCGAGAATCTCGAACAGGTCGTCGGGGAGGTACGTTTCGTGCGTGACCGGCCTCGGCAATCCGCCAAAATCCAAATGCGTGCGCCAGCGAATCTGGGCGAGAAACTCGCGTCGCGACTCGTCGTCCCCCCAGATTCGGCACGCGCGACGGATTTCATCGGCCGCCTCGAGCACTTTGTGCGGCAGGTCGAAGGCGTACCAGGGGGCGAACACTTCGGGGTACTTCCAAAACAGCAGCGCGAACGGGACGGCCACCGTGCACGCAGCCGCGTGCAGGTCGGCGATCAAATCGTCCATCGTCTCGGTCCCATAGGGACGCCAGATCGCACAGACAAAGGCGGCGGTCCGATCGAATCTTTGCACCGCGTCAGGTAAGGAAAATACCGCTACGTCGTCGACCGATTTGCCCCAGAGTTGCGGATTGTTGTCGGCAAAAGCCACCGGCTCGACGCCGGCTTTTCGCAGACCGGAAAGCGTCAGTCGCCCGATGCTGCCCGCTCCGAACAGGACGATCGAACGACGGTTCGGTCCGGCCGCCTCGTCAAACGCGCGCCGCGCACGATCTTCAGCCGAAGACGGGCCTTCGCTCAGAATCTGTTCGACTTCCGCGATGAGCTGATTTTCGTTGATACCACTGACTCCGTTTGCGCACAAGCTGCGCAAAACGCGGGAAATGGCAGAGGGGCGTACGCGACGAGAGCATCGAGCGCTAAAACACTGCGCCTATCCCTACGTTAACTGCGGGCCGGTCGCTCAGCAATCAAGGATTCGCAGTAGTCCTGACGTCCGGCTCGGCAACTCGCAGCCCGTTTATCGCAGCAGGCGCTCGACGGGAATCGCGTAGCAGATCTGCTCCCAGCAATCGTCGCTGTGCCTGCGAAGAAAGAGCCGGTATTTGTCCGAGAGCGACGCGATAAAGAGCGGGATGGTCCAAATGTCTTCCTGGCGGTGATAGAGGCAGATCGAAAGCGCGGGGACGTGCTTGCGAATGGCGTTTTGCGCGCCTTCGAGTGCTTGCAGCTCGGAGCCCTCGATGTCCATCTTGATCAGCGAGGCCCCGCAATCGGTCAGCACCTCATCCAGGGGCAAGCACTGCACTTCGTAGGTGCCCGCTTCGGTCACCTGAGAGCCTGCCGTCCCAATTGCCTCGAATCGCACGGTCTCACGACGCGAGCCGACCGCTCCCTGGACGAGATTGATCTTCTCGCACAGATCTTTTGGCAATCCCGAGACGAATTTCTCGAGCCGCTCGAAGTTCGACGCATCGGGCTCCATGGCGACAATCTGGCGGAACGAATTGCCAGAGCGATCGAGGAACGCTCGCAGACTGTCGCCGTCAAAAGCGCCGCAATCAACGAAAACTTCATCAGCGGTCAGCTCAAGCAAGTCCTCAGGGAAGTACATCGGACCGGGAGACGATGGAGGCACCGCCTCATCGAGCAGCGCCCGATAGCGGATCTGAGCCAGGTACTCGGTTCGGGACGCGTCGTCGGCCCAAATCCTCGCAGCCCGAAGGATTTCCGGCCGGTGCGGAAGCAGTTTGCTCGGAAGATCGAGGCACCCGTGCGGAAGAAATGTGTCGGGATACTGCCGGAAGACATGGGTGCATGCGATCGCGCGAAGCCCCATCTCCGCCAGTTGCCGACGAACGCCCGCCCCGGTGTAAATCGTGACGACGAACGTCGCCCCTTTGTCGAATTTCGCCGAGGCTTCCGCCGCCGAGTAGACCGGCAGCCCCTCGACAACAGTTCCGTGCAGTCGGGGATTGTTGTCGGCCCAAGCAACTGGCTCGATGCCGAGTTGCCGCAACCCCTTAAGAGCGATCAATCCGAGACGCCCGGCTCCAAAGAGCACGAGGGGTCCATCCGATCCGATCGGCTTGACTGCGACCGGGCCCGATTTCACCTGATCCAAGGCTCGCTCGATCTGCTGCTCGAGCTGGTCAGTCATGCGGTCCGCCACCTGTCGATTTCAAGGGATATTCTTTCCAAATGGCGATCGCGGCACTCGTCAGGCCGACGGTGAGACGGGCTGGAAGCGGCCGGAATCGCGGCCTTTTTGGATTCGCCGCGAGCGTGGCACGGCGTAGCACACCGTCTCCCAGAACTCAGTCTGGTAGCTGCGAAGAAAGAAACTGTAATCCGCGGGCGCATCAGTGTCAAATTCCGGATCCGCGGCGGCCGCGATCGCCAACGGCACCTTCCACAAGTGGTCAGAGTGGTGATACACCGTGATGGCCATGATCGGACGACAGCGTCGGATCACTCCGGCCGCACCTGCCAACGCCTCCAGCTCGAAGCCCTCGATATCCATCTTGATGAAAGTGGGCGATTCGTCGGCGAGCAGCTCATCTAGGGGCACAGCCTCGACCGTGACGGATCCCTCGGGCGCGACGGATGCGTTGTCCGTACCGGTCGCTGAAAACCGCAACGTCTCGCGCCGCCGTCCCACGGCGTAAGGAAATGCAGTGATCGACTCGGCTCGGGCTCCTAGCGCGGTCAAATAGGCCTGGAGCTTCGCGAAATTTTGCTCGTCGGGCTCCAAAGCGAAGATGCGACAAAGCTTCCCATCGAGCCGCTGCGAGAGTGCACGAATCGTGTCTCCGTCGTAGGCTCCGCAATCGACAAACACCTCACTCGGCTCGACTCTAAAAAGATCGTCGGCAAAATACTGCTCATGGCTCGACCGGGCGGGAATACCGCTGAAATCCGCCAGCAATCGCCAGCGCAAGATTCCCACGAATGCGTGCAGGGATGCCGGGTCCGACCACAAGCCGGCGCAACGTCGAATGAGCGAGTCCTCGGCCAGAATGGAGCGGGGGGCGTCGAGAGAAAAGTGCGGCAGATAGGCGGCGGGATCGGTCCAAAAGAGCGAGAGGTAGGGGATCACCTTCACGCATCCCAATTCCTGAAGCCGCCGCTCACGATCGGCGTAGGTGTCGCTGGCGCGCGACGGCCAGATCGAAATGACGAATGCGGCCCGCTGACCCCACTCGGCTGCCGCGTCGGCGGGTGACCGGACGGGAATTCCGTCGACCGAAGTGCCCCAGATTTTCTGATTGCTATCGGCAAAGGCCAGAGGCTCGATGCCATGCTGACGCAGGGCGCGTGCGACCTTCCGCCCCAGTTGCCCGGCGCCGAAGATGACGAAGCTCTTGCCGAAAGGATCAGCAAGCCGCCAGAACGTGTTGCGCTCGCGGTCGTCTATCGCCGCGGGCGACTCACTCAGCATCCGATCGAGTTCGTCCAAGTTCGGGCCGTTCTGCAAGATTTTGCTCTCCCGAACGTCCCCGCTTTATTCGGAAATCGCCGGAACAATCATGTTTGACAGGAACTCGTCTCGGGGCAAGAAGGGCCAGAGGTCCTCGAGCGGCTTCGAGACCATCGATCCGTCCGGTCGCGGAACGGAGATGACTCGCGGGGCACGGACTTCGTCCGGCGGCACCATCACGTCGACGACAAGCGGGCCCGGCTCATTCAGTAAGGCGCTCACACGGGCTCGCAGGTCGTTTTGATCCGCAAGCCGCACGGCACGGATGCCATAGGCCTCGGAAATCTTCAACAAATCGGGCAGCGTCACGCCGCTCGTCGGGTCGGCTCCGCACAGCCGCCCCTGAAAATAGCCGGCCTGGGAAATCCGAATGGAAGCGTAGCCGTTGTTGTTGATCACGAAAAACTTGATCGGCAGCTTGAGCCGAGCGACAGTTTCGAGTTCCTGAATGTTGAGGTGGAAACCCCCGTCCCCATCGAGGCAGATCGTGCGCCGGCGGCCGGCTCCCAGGCAGGCGCCGATCGCCGCCGGGATGCCGAAACCCATCGCGCCGAGCCCACGCGTGTGAATCACGCGCTGGCCGGCTTTGTGTTGAAAGCACAAATGAAACAGCTCAACCGCGTTGCCGGAGCTGCCCGAGGCAATCACGTCGTCGCCGTCCATCTCCTGGCATAAGACCTCAGTGAGGTAATACGTGCTCACCATGCCTCCGAGTTCGCGGTGCTCCGGCAGCACGACCGGGTAGCGTTCCCGCCACTGACGGCAGCGCGCAATCCAGGCCGAACGATCCCGGGGCCGCAGTTCGCGATTTGGCTCGGTGCGCTGGAGAAGCTCGCGGAGAAAGGCACCGGCGTCCGCCTGCACGGGGACGTGGATTGTCGTTTTCATCTTGGCGATTTCGGCCGGGTCGATGTCGACCATGACCTTCTTTGCTCCACGCGCCAAGCGCTCGTGGGCGTAGGCGGTCATCGCCATGTCCAAACGGGCGCCCACCGTGATCAGGAGATCGCAGTTCTGCAGAATGAAGTTGGCATATCGCGGGGCGATGGGCCCTGGCCGGCCAAAGAACAGCGGATGGTTGCCGGGGATGAGATCGATCCCGAGCGACGTCGCGGCCTCTGCGGGGATAGCGAGCCGGTCCACGAGCGCCAAAAAATCGCTGCCGGCACGCGCCAACCGGATTCCGCTGCCCGCCAACAGAAGGGGGCGCTCGGATTGATTGAGCAACTCGACAACCTGCGCGACCTGCTCCCGCATCCGCGATTCGTCGAAGAGCGGAACCCCGGCGTCAGGCTCGAATCCGGTCAGCTTCGTCTCGTCGATCGGAGCGGCCTGCACATCGAGCGGTACGTCGATCCACACCGGACCGGGCCGGCCGGTCTTTGCCAGATGGACGGCTTTCTCCAAGTGGTAGCGGATCGAAGTAGGATCGGTGACCGTGACAGCGTACTTAGTGATCGGTGAGACGAGCGAAACAATATCGACCTCTTGCACGCCAAGCTGCCGCAGTCCGCTTGTGCCCTTGAGGTCGGGGCGTTTCACCTGGCCGGAGATGAACAAGCAGGGCGTCGAGTCAAGCCACGCGCCGGCGACACCCGTAATCGAGTTCGTGCCCCCAGGACCAGTCGTGACGAGCGCCACCCCCAGGTCGTCCGTCACCTTGGCATAAGCCTCGGCAGCGATTGCACAGGCCTGCTCGTGGAGATTGCAGACGTACTCGATCGGCTTGCAGCGGCCCAGAGAGTCGTCCAGATGCATCGCTCCGCCGCCGGACAGCATGAAGACATGCTTGATCCCCAGCTCGGCAACGAACTGAAAGATGTAATCGGAAAGCTTCACGGTCGTGTGGATGGGGTCGGATAGGGTGAATCGTCGCGAGAAAGGATCAGGTCGATCAGTTCGCGCACGGCGCCGCGTCCGCCGTCGCGCTCGGTCACGAGTTTCGCTTGTTCGCGCGCGGCACGGTGGGCGTTGGCGGGTGCGGCGGAGAATCCCGCAATCGCCATCGCGCCCAAATCGTTGACATCGTCACCCATGAAACAGATTTCCTCGAGCGGTAGGCCCCTGCGCTCTGCGAATTCGCGCAGTGCGGCAGCCTTGTCTTTGCATCCCTTGAAACAGTCCTGGATCGCGAATTTCTGGGCATAACGATCAACGAGCGGGCTCTCTTCGCCAGAGATCAGGGCCACAATCAGTCCCGCCTTGCAGGCGCGCGAGACGCCCATAATGTCGACAAACGAAAACCGCTTGAATTCTTCGCCGGCCGGTCCCCACAGGACCGTGCCGTCGGTGAGCACGCCGTCGACGTCGAGAGCCAAACCGCGGATCTTGGGAAGCTGCACGTCACTTCCCCACTCGACGCAGCTTGTCCCTGACGGGCACTTCGCGCGGAAGAACACGTTTGACGCCGTCGCCCATCGCGGCTTCCACCAGGCGGATGTCTCGCACGAGCCGCGTGATTCCATTGGGCTCGAGCGAGGCCGCGTGGTCCGAGCCCCACATCGAGCGATCGAGGGTGATGTGCCGCTCGATGCAGCTCGCGCCGAGGGCGGCTGCCGCGACCGACGAGGGGATCCCCGTCTCGTGCCCCGAATACCCGACCGGCACTTTGTAACGCTCGCGCAGCGTCGCGATCGTGCGCAGGTTGAGCTCATCGTAGTACGACGGGTAGGCGCTGCAGGTGTGCATCAGAATCAGATCTTTCGTCCCCAACAGTTCGACCGCGTGATCGACCTGTTCGATCGTGCTCATTCCGGTCGACACGATGAGCGGCTTTCCGGTCTTTCGATGATGTTTCAACAGATTGTCGTCGGTCAACGTGGCAGAAGCGATCTTGTAGCAGGGCGGATTAAACTGCGCGATGAAGTCGACCGAGGCTTCGTCCCAGCACGATGCAAACCAGGCAATCCCCTCCTCTTTGCAAAAGCCGTCGATTTCCTGAAACGCCTCGAGTCCGAATTCCAGACCTCGTTTGAGGTCGCCATTGGTCTCGCCGAAGGGGCTTTCGCGCGGGCGAGCGAGTTCCTCTTTGCTGTACACGACGTCGATCGTGCGCTTCTGAAATTTGACCGCGTTGCAACCGGCAGCTTCAGCCGTCTCGATCAGTTTTTTCGCAAGGTTAATGTCGCCGTTATGATTGATGCCGATTTCGGCAATGACATAGCACGGCTGTCCCTCGCCGATCAGGTCTTTGCCGATCTTGACCGTTGGCATTTGCCGATTCCTTCAGGACTTCGTCTCTGTTGTTTGGTGGAACACAGTCGCCGGTGCGCACGGACCCGCCCAACCTGCCGTGCGACTGATAGCGTGCTCGAGCGTGATCCATGGTTTGAGCTGCAGTTCGCTCGCCGCCAGAGTCACGTCGGGAACATATCGGTCGACGCTCTGTCCGGGCTGCGCCGTTCGCCCTTGATGGATTTGTGCCCCGGGTGCGATTTCGTCGCAGACTCGACGAGCTAGCTCCGCCATCGAGACTGTCTCCGCGCCCCCGACATTGTAAGCCTGGCCCGGTTTTCCCGCGACGAGGATCGTCCAGAGCCAGACGGCCAGATCGGCCGCATAGAGATAGGAGCGCACAGCCGTCCCGTCGCCGCGAATATGAATCGGCCCCCCATTCATCGCGTCGCGAATGAAATTGCCGATGGCGAAATGGGCGTCGAGCGGCAGGTGAGGTCCGACAAACGCGAAACAGCGCGCGACCTTTACCGCCAATCCGCAACGCTCGGCCTGCAAATGGCAGAGCAGCTCGGCCATGCGTTTGCTTTCGCCATAGGCCGAGCGCGGATCGGCGACGTCCGGGCCACCTCCATAGGTTTCGGGGATTGCGTCCAAATTCGCCGGTTGTCGGCCGTAAACCGCGCCGGAACTTGTAAATAGCAGGTGCTGCGCCCGCGACTGCTCGACGAAATCGAGCGTTCGTTCGGTCCCGCGCAGGATGAGACGAGCCGTCTCGCGTGGATCCGAGAGCGGTTTGGTCGACGCAAAGGCGGCGTGGATCACGTGGGTGAACCGACCTTCCGGAAAGACGAAGTCCCGCACGTCCCCTTGATGGAAATGAATCGATCGATGCCCGGCCAGGTGCGGATTCCTGTCGGCAAATGATGCCGGCGAGCGCGTTAGCACGACGGCTTCCAACGGCAATTGAAAACGGTCGACAGCCCAGGCCAGTGACTCGATCAGCCAGGTGCCAAAAAAACCGGTCCCGCCCGTTATGAACAGGCGGCTGTTGCGCAGCTGGTCCCAGACCTGCGGCGTGTGCTCGAGGACGTGATCAAGATCAGCGGTCGACAAGCGAGGCATGGGAGCGCGTTCGACAAAAACCGTGGATGGTATCGAGCACGTAGTCGATCATTTGGGGCGTCAAGCCGGGATAGACGCCGATCCAGAGCAGCCGCTCCATCACGAAATCAGTATTCACCAGCGTGCCGACCACCCGATGGGCGATCTTCGAATAGGCGGGTTGCCGGAGGAGGTTTCCCGCGAACAGAAGCCGGATCCCAATCTTGCACGATTCGAGGTGACGGACAAATTCGTCGCGCGAAAAGGGGGCTTCCCTGCGCACCGCGACCGGGAATCCAAACCAACTCGGCTCGGAATTCGGAGTCGCCTGCGGTAGCAGCAGATATTCCTGAAGGTCGCTGAGCCCTGCGTAAAGCCGGCGAAAGTTTACCCGACGCGTTTCGATAAAGTGCGGCAGTTTCTTCAACTGAGCCACACCGACCGCGGCTTGAAGGTCAGTCGCCTTCAGGTTGTAGCCGATGTGCGAATAGGTGTACTTGTGGTCGTAGCCGTGAGGCAGCGAGCCGAGCTGCCAGTCGAAGCGTTTACCGCAGGTGTTGGCTTTTCCCGGCTCGCACCAGCAGTCTCGTCCCCAGTCGCGGAACGATTCCACCAGCGTCTTCAGAATCGGGCGATCGGTGAGGACGCAGCCTCCCTCGCCCATCGTGATGTGGTGGGCGGGATAAAAACTGGTCGTCGCCAGGTCGCCAAACGAGCCGACGTTCCGTCCGCGATAGGTCGCGCCGACGGCATCACAGGCGTCCTCGATCAGCCACAGATTGTGCCGACGGCAAAAGTCGACCACGGCATCCAAGTCGAACGGATTTCCGAGAGTGTGGGCGATCATCACAGCCCGCGTGCGCGGAGAGATGGCTGCTTCGAGCTGCGAGGTGTCGATGTTGTACGTCGGGATCTGGACGTCCACAAACACCGGGACAAGCCCGTGCTGAATGGCCGGATTCACGGTCGTCGGAAAGGCGGCTGCGACCATCACGACTTCATCACCGGGACGAAGTTGTCGCTCGCCAAGCTTTTCGGACGTCAGGCACGACAGGGCAATAAGATTCGCGGATGAGCCCGAATTGACGAGTGACGCCGATCGCACTCCCATAAATTGTGCGAAGCTCCGCTCAAACTCTGCCGCGAAACGGCCGGTCGTCAGCCAGAAATCGAGCGCGGCCTCCATGAGAGAACGTATCTCGTCAGCATCAAAGACGCGGCCAGACACCGGGACGGGAGTAACGCCCGGCTCAAATTTCTGTGGGGGAAACGCGGCCGCGAAATACTCGTCGACCATCGCCGCCATGCGCTCGCGCAGCACGCCGGCCTTTGCCGCGCCGTTCGAATTGGATGGGTGAGTGGTGCCGGTCATTCTGTCTCGTTGAACGCACAAATGTCATCAAGGCACGCGGCGGCAGCCGACGTCGGATCGGAATAATACCGCTTGTACCACTGGGCCGTCCGCTGAACCGCTTCGCGAACCGACCAGCGCGGGCGCCACGAAAGGTCGGTCAACGCTTTTTCGATACTCAGCCGCAGCAGGTGAACTTCGTGTGGCTTGCTGGAATCCGAACAATCGATCCAGCTCCCGCGTCCCCACGATTCGATGAAAATTTCGGCGATCTCGCGGACCGTTACGGCCCCATCGGCCAGGGGGCCGAAATTCCACGCGCTGCACCATCGCGCCGAGGGCTCTTGCAGCATTCTCGCGGCCAACGTGAGATAGCCTGAGAGGGGTTGCAACACGTGCTGCCACGGTCGCACCGCGTGCGGGCTGCGGATGGGGATCGGCTCGCTGGCGGCAAGGAACCTCGCCAAATCGGCCACGATTCGAGCCGCGGCCCAGTCTCCGCCGCCAATCACGTTGCCGGCTCGCACAGTTGCCAACTGCACGCGATGGTCCGACAGCCGCTCGGGTGCAAAATAAGACTGCCGATACGCGGCGATTGCGAGTTCGGCTGCTCCCTTGCTCGCGCTGTAGGGGTCGTCTCCCCCCATCGCGTCGATCTCGCGATAACCCCAGACCTGTTCGCGGTTCGCGTAGCACTTGTCGCTGGTGACCACGACCACCGAGCAAGGCCGTCCGAGCGACCGCACGGCCTCCAGCAGTGAGACGGTCCCCATGACGTTGACGTCAAAGGTTTCCGCCGGCAGCTGATAGCCGGTCAGCACGATGGCTTGGGCGGCCAGATGGAAAATGACGTCCGGGGCGGAGTCGGCGATGACGCGGGCGATTTGCGCTCGATCGCGGACATCAGCCGTATGCTGCGTAACGATACAGCGTCCGACTTCCGCCGCGGAAAACAAAGCGGGCGAAGTCGGCGGTGCAAGCGCGTAACCGATCACCTCGGCGCCGAGTCGCTTGAGCCAGATCGTCAGCCAGGCTCCCTTGAAGCCCGTATTCCCGGTCACCAAAACGCGGCGTCCGGCAAACGACTGCCGAAAATCCTGTCCTGCCGTTTTGGAAGCGGAGTTCACCATATTTTCCACGGTGCGTTGCCGCTGTCCCAGATTCGGTTGAGCTGTTGGTATTCCCGGTACGTGTCCATGGCAAAGAAGCAACCTTCGTGACGATAGGCCATCAACTGTCCTTCGCGGGCCAGCCGCTCCAGAGGGGCCCGCTCCAGAATGCACTGGTCGCCGTCGAGGTAGTCGAACACGCGCCGATTGAAAACGAAGAACCCCGCGCTCATCCAACCTTCGACCCGGGGCTTCTCGGAAAAGCTCGTAACGCGGGCGTCATTCTCGAGTTCTAATAGCCCGAACCGCGATGTCGGCTTGACCGTAGTGACCGTGGCGATTCGGCTGTGTGTCTGGTGAAAACGCAGGAGATGACTCAGATCCACGTCGGCGACGCCGTCGCCATAAGTGACCATGAACGTCTCGGCGTCGACGTAGGGTCGAGTGCGCAATATTCGGCCGCCCGTCATCGTCTCCAATCCCGTGTCGACGAGCGTGACGCGAAAATCTTGCTCTTCGTGCTGGCCGTGGTACTCGATCTGCTTGCGTCCTCCGAGCGAGATCGAAAAGTCGTTGTTCATGGCCTCGTAGTTGAGGAAGTACTCCTTGATCAGCTGCCCCTGGTAGCCGAGGCACAGAATGAAATCGCGAATGCCGTGCCTGGCATAAATCTTCATGATGTGCCAAAGAATCGGCCGGCCGCCGACCTCGACCATCGGCTTGGGTCGAAATTCGGTCTCCTCACGCAGACGGGTTCCCTGTCCGCCGCAAAGAATGATGGCCTTCATGAGAGGATCTGGTCCAAAGTCGTCAAAACGTGAGGAGACAGGGCCGAAGAGAATTTGATCGCGACGGCGAGTCACGCTCTTGAATCAATCGATTATATTCGACTGCGCGACCGCGACCAACAAACCGCTTCGAACCCGCAGCCAGGCCCAGATTCGCTCGAAATCGGGGCGATTGCGTTACGAGCCCTGTCTACAGGGCTCAATCGCTCGGGGTTCAAGTTGTGCCGGGCTCAATCGACGGTCGGCCGCTTCCGGTTCCATTCGGCGATGGCCGTTAACATCCGCTCGCGGTCGGCCTCATCGGGGCGCGTCTCGACGAGGGCCCGTCTGAGGGCGGCGACCGCCTGGTCCTCATGGTGCGCCGCGTAGAGCGACTCTGCCCACTGAATGCGGACCACGGGCAGCTCGGGAGATTTGGAAATGGCGTCGGCCCAGAGCGACTGGTCATTGCGCCACACGGGCAAGCGGTCGTGCGTGACGGTGAGATACCCGCACACGAGGACGCCACACGCCGCCGCAGCCAGGGACCGCGCCGCGATCCGGAGTGGTCGCCGTTCGGAAGGTCGATCCACGTCGCAACAAAGCGCGCCGTCTTGGCGTCGACCTTGCGCGAACGGAACGGAGCCGAGAGCGTAAATCCATTCGATGCCCGCCGCCATCAGTGCGAAAACGGGAATCGACGGCAAGTACAGATATCGGTCATTCATCAGTGTCGTGATCGGAAAGAAGTTGAGCACCGGAAAAAGTAGTGCTCCGAAAGCCACTAGTGCCAACAGAACTTTGGGAAATCGTCGGCGCAGGGCGAGGGCGCTGGTTGCTAGGGCGAGCCATCCCGCACTCGCAAGCACGATCGCTCCCGCGATTCCCGAAGTCGGAGGATCGTAGAGCACGCAAAGATCGTGCGGCCAAACCAGCAGCCCCACATAATCCCAAAGCACGACCGTGTCGAGGGCGGCAATGCGAGCCTTGCTCAAGTGCAAATGTTCGCGCACTCCGCCCAGCACCGAGGTCTGTGCAGACATCGTGACAAGGAGCACAAGTCCGGCCAGCAGGCACGGGACGACCTGACGCGCCGCCGCATCGGCCGCGCGTTTGCCCGCGACTAGCACGTCGTAACAAAAAACGACCGCGGGAATCGTGATCGCGATTGCCTTCGCCAACAGGCCAAGCCCGTGAAACACGAGGGCCCACGACTCGTTTCGAGGCGATGGCTGCGGGCGCAGCCAGCAGATCAAACTCGCCAGAACAAATGTGCCCGACAAAACACCTTTGAACGAAGAAATCCAGGCGACCGTCTCGATCTGCACCGGGTGAACGGCGAACAGCGCCGCAGTAGTCCAGGCGATAAAGCGGCTCGCAGTGAGTTGCCGCAACAGAACGTAAACCAGCACGGCATTGGCCGCGTGGAAGAGGACATTCACCAGGTGATAGCCGCCAGCCCACGTGCCCCACAGCGAGTGCTCAACCAGGTAGCTGAACATCGTGACCGGCGCGTAATTTCGCACCGCCGGTTTCGTGGCGATCTCCCACAGGTTGGCCGGACGCCAGGTGGTAATCAGCGGATTGTCGATCACATACCACGGATCGTCCCAGTTGACGAATCCGTAAGCGACCGTCGGCAGGAAGGCGAACAGCACGAGCGCGACGAGCGACAAAGCTCCCACAATGTCGGCCGCTGAAGACGGTCGGTGATCTGTCGCATTGCCCTGCATGTCGTTGTCTCAGCCCTTTCGGGCAGCTCTGTGTCGCGTTAGACCGCCAAGGGCAAAGGGATCGCTCTTCCAAATTGCCAAGCTCTCCCTTTCAACACTGAGCAACTATAGGTCGGACATGGCTTTCTCGTGTCGGCCTCACAATCCTGCTAATTGTGCGAATCCTCAAAGGGCGACGCAGGCCAAGATAACGACATCCGGACCCGCCCTCTCCGATGGTTACTGAGGCAATCCGAATTCCGTAAGGCATTATACGCCAGTAACTTGCGAAAATCCGTGATCCGACCACGTTGATATTTCGTTATTGGCCGAAGTAAGCTCTTCAGTGCGATTTTCTTCCGAGTCCGCGAGCAGAACGCCGCCCGATGTTAGACGGTCCCGAGGCTCATCCCACCAGCAGCACCTTGAAGTGGACCATCGGCCTTTGCGTCTTGGCCGTGCTCGTCTTGTTCCTGGGTTCGGCACTCTATCTTCGGCTAAGCAAATCTTCGATTCCGAACGTCGAGCCGTTCGACATCGACTCCTTTACGTCGATCTCCGTTCCTAACGAGAAGAACGCACCTAACCGCTATCGCGAGGCCAGGCTCCTCCTCGTTGAACACGAAACGGCTTCGCTCAAACCGACCGAAGTAGAAGCGTTCGACAAAAGCTACGATGAGGCCGTTGCAAGAGATTGGAAGTCTGCCAACGCTGACGTTCGCCGCTGGCTGGACGCCAACCATCCGGCGATGGAGATCTGGAAGCGCGGGAGTCAACTCGACGACTCGCTGGACGTCCCTCCCGGCAAGGTCCATCTCGCGACCGATTCTTCCCTGGCCACGATCAGCGCTCGCGCGTTCGCGCGCCTTGCGGTGCTCGAGGCGGCCCGATTGACCGCAGAGGGGCGCAACGACGAGGCGTGGGATTGGTATCGATCGGTGCTGCGCTCGAGTCGGCACATCGGCATGCATGCTTGCACGATCTGGAGATTGGTCGGTGTCGCCATTCAGGCGATCGCAACCGACGCCATCATTTCCTGGGCGGCTCGTCCCGAATTGACCGCGGCCCAACTTCGCAAGGCCTTGAATGAGACGCTCGCCATCGACGCGATGACGCCGCCAGCGTCCGACTGCTTCAAGGCCGAATACCTGGCGACGATTAACAGCTTGGACGATGCAGAAGCGGAACTTGGAGGGGTCGCTACGGTATTCAACATATTCGGCGCTCGCGAACACGCGCGCCGATCGTTGCGATTGATTTTCGCAAATTGGCTTAGCCAGGTAGATCGGCCGCGTTTTCAGCGGACGGAGATTCATCGCGGCGAACCGGACCTTTATGAGCGCGATTCTGCGGCGCCACCAGGTTTCCCTTCAGCCGCCGACATTCAGAGTCAATGCGGCTTATCGAGTACCGGGCCGGGCAGCATCCTCTTGAAGCTTATGCTCCCTGCCGGCTTGCCGGTGATTGACGGGATCGACCGTGAACAAGCGCGGCGCGCGGCGCTGATCTTGACGCTGGCGTTGGAGCTTTACGATCGGGAGCACGGCGAGTTGCCCCCAAATCTCGAGGCACTCGTCCGAGCGGGCTATCTCAAATCGATTCCGGCTGACCCGTTCGGAAAAGGCGAGCCGTTCCACTACCGCCGCGCGGAAAATCCAGCCGAGGGCGGCCTTCTTTGGAGCGTTTGGACCGACGGAATCGATCAAGACGGCAAGATCTGCGTCGATACCCATCCGGGCGACACCACCGGCGACAAGTGCTTCGTGATCCGGGTTCCGCTCGCGGCTGAACAGCGTTCGGCGGGTTCAGCACCTCATTCCACCAAACCCTAAATGTGGCACCTCTGACATTGAGAAGATTTCTAACGGCTCGAGACATCCAACCTATAAAGGCCCCGATGATGAGCAAATCCTGGAAATTGCCTGCTGCTGCACTAAGCGCCCTCCTCGTGTGTGGAATCTCTGCACTCGCAGATGAGAGTCCCCCGCCTGCCAAATCCGGACCCCACTCGCTGGCCGGCGATTGGATGGGAACACTGAAATTCGGCGCGGTGAGCATGCGCCTAGCAGTGGCGATCAAGGCCAAGCCCGACGGTTCGTATGCCGGGACGCTCAACAGCCTCGATCAGGACGCTGTTGCGCATGCCCTCGACGAAGTTTCGGTCAAGCAAAACTCTGTGCATCTCGTGTTCAAGAGAGCCGGGCTTGCGATTGACGGCACGTTGAATGAAGCCGGGACCCAGATCGATGGAAAACTCAAACAGGGCGGAGCCACCCTGCCGTTGGTGTTCAGGAAATCCGATCACGCTCCCGAGGCACCGAAGCGGCCGCAGGAACCGCATCCGCCCTTTCCCTATCGAGGTGAAGAGGTGACGTACGAGAACAAGCCCGCGCACGCGAAGTTCGCAGGAACACTCACGATTCCCCGCGGGTCGGGGCCGTTTCCGGCCGTGTTGCTGCTGACGGGTTCGGGTCAGCAAGACCGGGACGAAAAACTTCTCGGACATCGGCCCTTCTTTGTGCTCGCCGATTACCTGACTCGGCACGGCATTGTCGTGCTGCGCGTCGACGATCGAGGCGTCGGCGGATCGACGGGCGACGTCGAGCACGCAACCACCGAAGACTTTGCCGCAGACGCCCTCGCTGGCATCGCCTTTCTCAAGACGCGGCGTGAAATTGATGCCCACAAGATCGGCCTTGTCGGCCACAGCGAAGGAGGCGAGATTGCGCCGATGGCGGCAAACCGCACCTCCGATGTCGCGTTCATCGTCCTGCTGGCCGGCCCGGGCCTGCCGGGCGACCAGATTGTGCTCAGCCAGATGGAATTCTTGCTCAAGGAATCGGGCGCTTCCGATGCGCTGGTGGCCCGGACCCGGGCCTTCCAGCAGAAACTCTACGCGATCGTGAAGCAGGAGCACGATGCGACGGCCCTCAAAACAAAACTGAAAGCCCTGTATAGCGAGTACACCGCCTCACTCTCGCCGGCCGAGAGGAATCAGGCCGGCGCTCCCGGCAGCGAGGCAGCCGAAACAAGCGCGAAGGTGCTCGGCTCTGCGTGGTTCCGCTATTTCCTGACCTACGATCCGCGCCCCGCACTCACGCGGGTCAAGTGTCCGGTTCTGGCGTTGATTGGCGAGAAGGACATGCAGGTCCCGCCAAAAGTGAACATCCCCGAACTCGAAAAGGCGCTGCGCGCGGGGGGAAACAAGGATTTCCTGGTGCGGGAACTTCCGCACTTGAACCATTTGTTTCAGACGTGCCAGACGGGCAGCGTGACGGAATACGCCAAGATCGAGGAAACCTTCTCCCCCACGGCCCTCGAAACGATCGCCAAATGGATCCGGGAGCACGCCGCGGGAAGTGCCTTGACCGAGCACCCCGCGAAACAGCCTTAGGCTGCGCTTTTTGCTGAACAATTTTTGGTGAATTGCCCCTCAGAGGTGAGGTCTGGGCGGCAAGAGACCTGGAGAGCACTCCCGGTCAGCGGTAAAATGGTTTGGGGCCGCAACGCCGACGGCCCGTAGAATAGGCCGGGCCAAATTTTCAGCTTTCGGCATCAGCGCAAGGGCGCATTGGTCTTGGAGAGCTAGGCGAGCCGATGAATCGAGGCGAGGTGGCCCGCGATCCGGCGGCCGATCCAAGGGAACGTTTTGCGCGACGTCCGCCATCTCAAGCTTGGGAGGCGGTCTCGGCACCGGACCGTCCGCCGAACACGGCTTGGGCTTGGTTCAAGCCCCCGGCAGTCCCTCACGGATTGATTCTGAGGATCTCGCCCGAGGCGTTTCAG
>DASZIA010000298.1:0-8500 GCA_035949535.1 Planctomycetaceae bacterium
GGGCTGGCCCGCACAGTACGCATGCACCGTGCCGGCATCGGCAGCGCCTTTTTCCGCGCGGATACGGCCGGGACCTTGAACTTTAAATACGCGGCGCATCGACCCGCTATATGAACGGCGCTCACCCCTAGAGGCAATAAGCCAATCAGCCTACGTTGCAAAAGGAACAGGATCGAGTGCCGGAAGCCATTTGAAACTAAAGAAAATGAGGTAACCCGCCGACTAAACGATGGAGCGAAAGGATTGTACCCAAAACACCTTGTAATTTCACAGAAAGAGCCGGACTCGATTTGTACAGTTTCTACCCATACGGTCCTGGGAGGGGTTTCTACCAAGCCTTGTGAATTCCTGTAAAACATTCTTAATCAGCAGGTTGTGAGGGAATCGAAGCTTGGCTTTTGAGTTGCTCTACCAAAGATGTACCTTCTCAAGAATTTGCCAAGAGGGTGAACCAACTGGGGGGACGTCCGAAATGACGCAAGCGCGAGAAGACAGAGAAGGCCGGCAGTCGGGACCAGGATCTGCGCGTAAAAACCGTGGATACTCGCTGATCGAGGTCATTTTCGCGGTGGTAATCATCCTGATTCTGGCAGCTTTTGCAGTTCCACAGATGGGGACGGTCATCTTTCAGTATCGCCTGCAGGGAGCGGTAGCCAGCGCCACCTGGGCCGTCCAATCCACCCGCTATCAGGCTCTGATGGCCGGTTTTCCGTATCAAGTGGTATTCAAGAAAGCGACAAACAACTATCAGATTCAGGATTTGCCTCCTGGGGCTGGCGCTTATGCCAACGTCGGCACCGCAGTCCCGCTTTCCGGTACAACGATTGCACTGAATCAAGATACAACGTTCAGGTTCTTGCCTAACGGGTCGGTGTCGGCGCCCACAGGGGCTCTCAATAATTTCACGATTACATATCATGGTTCTACGAAAACCATTACGGTGTCCACTTATGGAAACGTCAAGGTTATGTAAGGTGGCCCCTGCGAGGGGCTTCTCGCTAATAGAAACTTTGGTCGCGATGATGGTGCTGTCCATCGGGCTGGTTGCGCTGTGCAGTTTAGCGGCTCAAACGATGGTTGGCACGTCGCGCTCGGAGTTCATGTCTCTGGCGGCGGATCTGGCGACGGAAAAGCTAGAGGACTTGAGCCGCTGGCCCACCTTCAACACACCCTATTCACCCGACCCGAACATTTATGCCGCCGCGGGCTCGACCGTGGGTGACCTCGCTTCCGATAAGTCGGCCAACGTCACCTCGGGCGGGATTCCCACGGAACTTGTGAACTATTACGACGACGTGGAATTTTCCGATTCCAAAGGGGCGGTCTCGGAAACCGTGAGCCAGGTCGTCGGGGGAGTGACGAACTGGAAGACGACATCCCACAATCCGGATGGATCGATTACTACTTCGACCAGCACAACCCAAACCGCCGCGGACAACGGCGCTATCGGGTTTCACCGCCGCTGGACCATTGAAATGGACCAGCCCGTCACGGGTTTGCGGCGCATCACCGTCCTGGTAACGATGGAAAACTCTTACCTGAAAGCCCCGGTAACGTTTCAGATGACGACGGTGCGCCCATGAAAACCATGAAAACAATGTCCCGCAATCGCCGAGACCGAGGTTTTACGCTGGTGGAATTGCTCGTGGCCGGCGCCGTCTTTGTGCTCATCTGCGGCGCCGCTCTCTCTCTTTTCGCCACGCACGCGCCGATGTTCAACAAGCAGCAGAATCTGGCGGCCTTGAACATCCAGATCCGGAATGCCGTGGCGCAATTGCAACTCGACACAATCAATGCGGGGAGTGGGTACTATCAGGGGACCAATGTACCCGAATTGCCGCTCGGCGTGACCATTCAGAACAACACAACTACGCCTTGCAATACCCCGGCCACGTTTACCTACGGCCCCAATTGCTTCGATCAGGTCAACATCATCAGCGCTGACCAAACCACACCGGCGTCGCATCCATCGAATGGGGCCGGCGGTTGCGCCCTCACGACCGGCTCCCCTATGTATGCGACCCCCGTAGCTCCGACGACCGCCGCGCAACTTGCCGCGGATTTCCATACTGGAGATCAACTTCTCCTGGTCAACGCAGCTAGCTCCCAAGTGAACACCGTCATCCTCACCCAGAATGGGTCGGTCTCAGGCGCGAATGTTCAACTGAATTACAGTCCGACCGCCGCAAACGGAACGAACGCCGCAGACCCCGCGTTCATCGCAGTGAAGGTAAACAACAAACTGGGCACGTCTTTTTGCAGCACGGATTGGATCTTGAAAATCCTACCAATCTCTTACAAGGTGGACACCTCCACGCCCTCAAACCCAAAACTAATCCGAGAGCAGCCCAGCGGAATCACCGCCAACGACGTGGTTGTGTCCGAACAGATCATTGGATTCAAGGTCGGCGCGATGAATTGGAACTCGTGCACTCTGGGGTGCACTCCGGATGATGAACTCACCTACAACTACGATTCCAGCACGTATACCACGTGTTGTACCACTCCAGGGGTGCTAACTCCACAAGGCTATAACTTCTCTTTAGTCCGGTCCATTCAGATGGAATTGATCGCGCGAACCAACCCGAATCCGGATCCCAGCTACGTTTACCGCAACGGGTTCGACGGAGGGCCATATCAGATTCAAAGCGTTTCCGTCGTCGTGAATCCGCGCAACCTGACGATGAACAATCACTAAGGAAGGCGACCATGAGGATGACAAATATGACACGCAACTCCAGCAGTCAAGAAGACACCCGCGTTCGATGCAAAGACTCGCGCGGTGTGGCCCTGATCACCACGCTGCTACTTCTCACGGTGATGATCGCCATGACGCTTGGAATGGTCATTGCCGTCACCTCGGACACGCTGATTTCTCGCTATTACCAAACGTATCGGTCCTCGTTCTACGCGAGCGATTCCGGCGTGAACGTCGTGCGCCAGTACATGCTCAACCAGCTGGTGTCGAACGCGACCGTGGCCGTCGGCACGGTATTTGCCGCCAACGCCGCGCCGCCGCTTTCGGGCACGGACGCTTCCACCACTTTGACGAATGCGTTGAACCTATACAGCTCCACCGGGGCGGCTTCCAACCGGCAAATCAATAGCGGGAAGGGAGCGAGTTCCTGGCCGGGCAATTTCTACGTTGTGAATGCTCAGGCGGGCACGCCGGGCACCACGCTGGCAGCGCCGAACTGCACGCCGGTCTTCAACCCTCCCAATGCCGGCACCGGAGTTGTGGCCCCCGCCGCAGGTCCCTACGATTGCGGCGCAAATTATCCCAAGTGCACAGGCGCATGCACCAACTTCGCAATCACGGATTTCCAATACCAATTCCCGTACTCGATCACCGCGTATGGCCAGTCGTCCGGAAATGGACAGCAGCTCGTGGAAGACTCTGGACAGCTGGTCCTGAATATTCATGTCGCACCGACAGGTGGACAGGCCCAAAATTTCGCGGCGTGGGGCATGTTCATCGACCAATATACCCAGTGCGACGGCTCCACCCTGGTTCCGGGTACCATTAACGGCCCGGTCTTTACCAACGGGTCGTGGAACTTCGGCACCGCCGGCTCGTACATCTTCACCGACAAGGTAGGCAGTGCCTCGTCCACCTTTGGCTACCAGTTCAGCAATACCTGCGTTGGGTCCAGCGCGCTGAGCGACAAATCGGGAAACCAGACCATCGCTCCCACGTTTCAATCCGGCGTCACTCTTGGGGCGAACAAGGTCCCTCTGCCGACGGACAGCTTTAACCAGAAGGAAGCCGTGGTCGATGGGCAGGGGACGACCTGCGCCGGCACAGCGGGGTGTCCAAGCAACGCTACCTTGAATGCCGCCTTGCGGGACATCAACGGGAACCCCTACCCCGCAGGTGGCGCCGGCAGCGGCGTGTTTCTTGGCTATACCCAGACGGTCTCCGGCGGGGTCACAACGAACACCATGTCCGGGGGTGGGATCCTGGTCGAGGGGAACGCTGCCGTTACACTCACCTCGTCAACTTCCGGCGCCGACCCTGTTCAAGTTTACACAATCACCAACAATGGAACGACGACAACTGTGACGGTCGACAACACTGCCAAAACCACCACGGTCAAAGCCGGCGCGAAGACAACCATCATCACCGGCGTGCCGTCGGTCCACGGCGGCGGTGAGGCATCGATGCTCTACGTGGATGGAAGTATCAGTTCGCTCTCCGGCCCTGCTGCCGGCCCAGCAATCCAAGACGGTTATGCCACCACGGTGGCTGCGGCCAGCAATATTACGATCACCGGAAACATCCTTTACAAAACCGAGCCCGTCACCATGACGCAGAACCAGATCCCGAATACTCCCGCCGACACGCTGATTCCCGGCAACAACAACGGGCAGGTCCTCGGTATTTTCACCGCGAACGGAAACGTCAACTTGAATGTACCGACTTCAGGGCAGAATCTTGAGATTGACGCCTCCATTGCCACCATCTCCCAGGGCGGCAGCGGCGGGATCGTCAACATCGGCAACCCGATCAACACCCTGAATATTGTGGGCGGACGTATCCAGAACACCATTCAGAATATTAATTCCAGCACGCGAAACGTCCTTTTCGATCGGAGATTTGCCCAGGGCAACTTCGCGCCGCCGTGGTTTCCCTCCACCACGATTACAGGAACCCCGCAGGACTCGGTTACATCGGTTGTTCCTTCCGTGCAGCGAACGCAGTGGATCACTCCGCTCAGCTGAATCACGGAATCGGGCCCATCACGCTTGACAGGATTAACCAATGGGGGCGGCCCTGGCCGCCCCGATTGGTTTTGATTCGTCCATCGCGGGAATCTTATTTTCGTCCTCACTTACCTGATCGTGCTGAACTCATGGCCCCGGCCGGATGCGCGCCGAGATCCGAGTCTCCTCTCGCTGTATCGAACGGAAACATCTATTTACTGATCGAATACTATTAATGAATTAGAGCTTGGAGCCGCGGGGACGGAACGCAGCGGCCAAAGGTGTGACTTTATGTAACGCGCTTCCTATGCCCTTACCTCCAGTAGCCTAAATTCTGGTCCAACCTATAGATTATCAATTACTTAATAAAAATGGGGATGGCCCTGATATTGCTGTACTAGAGGTGGAATTGAAGTGCAAGGACGAATTCGGGAACTGAAATTCAGGTACGCGCATGGGACAGACAAAGCGTCGCCCTAGCCGATCAGCGTAACTTCTCGCGGAGTGATGATGGAATCGAACAAGCAAACTTTACGAAGCAGTAACTATCCAGCCGGGGCATCGATCCCCGCATGTCCCGATGTGAATGCGATTCTTACTTCCATCGGGCCTTCGCTGCGAGAACGAGTCTCTCGATATCCTGTCGCGTGCAAGACGAAAACGAATCGGAGGGAACGCGGCTTTTCGATCGTCGAGTTGTTGATTGTCGTAGTCGTAGCCCTCATCCTCTCAGCCATGGCAATTCCCTCGGTAGTGAGCATCACGCGGAGCGCCCGGAATAATGCCGACGCGCGGGGAATCAGCGCCGCGCTGAACTTGGCGCGGATGCGCGCGGCTGCCGATTTTACCCATACGCGCATTTACATGAATCTTACCGGCAACACTTATCACCTTGAGCTATGGAACAAGGCAAGCGCCTGCTGGCAGACCGATGGGGACACCAACGCCTGCACACAATCAACCAGCCCTGTGACTGCCTTGGCCTCCGGCGACACTTTCGGATTCGGTTCGATATCCGCGGGACCCACGGCGGCTACCAGCTCGATCGCTCAGGCGCCGCTTTGCACGGCTGGCGTCGCGGGCGCAAGCCCCGGCGCTACCACCGCCAATACCGCGTGTATCGAATTTAATTCGCGCTGCTTTCCGGTGGACAAAACCAACACGATCGTGGCCAGCGACGCGGCCTATATAACGGACAATCTGAAGTTCTATTCCGCTATCGCGGTGCCCATCTCTGGACAGCCGGCGTCTTATCGATACAACGGCTCGAGTTGGGCCCAATTTTAGCGCCAGAGAGCTTGGAAATATGGCCGGAGGATTCTTAAACATGCTTGGAATCAGCCCAAGGAAGAGATGCCGGAAGGATGCCGCGCGATCGCAACGCGGTATAGGTTTGGCCGAGGCCCTGGTGGCCGCCACAATTCTGATAGTCGTTGTCGTGGGACTTCTGCCCGTTTTCGTGTTCGGTATCCAAACCACGAACTCGCAGGGAGACGTCGCGACCAGGACCACAGAGTACGCGCAAGATAAAATGGAACAGTTGCTCACTCTAAGCGCGCAAAACCTATCCAGCGACGGCTTCAATGACGGAACCACCGATACCACGGTCTTTCCGAGCGTCACCAATGGGTCCACGGGATGCACCGGCACGGGAGCCAATATTTGCGGCCTGGGCGGGTCGATGGCCGCTAGTTCGACGGTCGGATCCATTCCGCCCGCGGCGGCAGTCAAGTGGTTCGTCGATTATCTCGATGTCAACGGCAACCTCCTGACCAGTTCCACGGGAGCGTATTACACCCGGCAATGGCAGGTTTCGACCGACGCCACGGGAAATCTGAAGACCATCACCATAGTCGCCAGTTCCCTGCAGACGCTTGGCACGAGGGGAGTTGCCCCCTCCACCACGCTGGTTTGCGTCAAGGCAGCCGGACTATGAGCATCCCGCGAAAGGTGCCCAATATGTTTACGAATTCTGAGGACTGTCGACAATATGGCGGACAAGATCTGAGGACCCCTGCCGGGGCGCGCCCCGCCATGAAGAAGAAGCCCCTCGGGGATACGTGCAGGCGCCTGCGTTTCAGAGCCTCCCGTGCCACTTGCGGGGGGTTCTCGCTGGTCGAACTCCTGGCGAGCATAGTCGTAGTGTCCGTGATTATGGCGGCGATTGTTTCCGCCATTTCCCAGTCTGAACAGGCCTATGGCTCAATCGAACTGCAGTCCGACATGTACGAAAACGTGCGGGGCGCCGCAGAGTTGATGGCGCAGGAAGTCGGACAGGCCGGCGTGCTGAGTTTGCCGGCGGCGTCGCTCAGCGCGGGCGTGGCTGCCAGCGGAACCGCGCAAGCCGTGGCCGTCTCCTCGACCACATCGATGTATGCGGGCGCAGGCCAGACGGGCGAAGCGGTGTTGGTGGATGCGGGGAGCGCGAATGAAGAATTGGTATACATCACCGCCATCGCCGGTTCCAAGATAACCGCCATCTTCACCAAGGCGCATGCCCTGGGCGCCCCCATCACCGTGCTGGGAGTTTTCCCCAACGGCATCGTCGTGCCCGGATCGGCCGACGGTTCCACGTCCAACGCCGGGGCAGCGGTCAGCACCCTGAACCTTTTTGGAGATATCAACGCGGACGGCTCGCTGGTTTATGTCCGGTATACGTGCGACACCTCAGTGACGCCGGGAACCCTGACGCGGTCGGTCACTACGATCACTCCAGGCAGCACCACCATCAGCGCGGCGCAGACCTTGCTCTCCACGCTGATTCCGAACCCAGCCACTACGGCTTTCCCGACTGGTGTGCCATGTTTCCAATTTACGACCCAAACCGTCGGCACCCCTGCCAGTACCTTCGTGACTAACGTGGGGTTAACCATCAGCGTGCGATCCTTGAAGGCCGACCCGAGAACGGGAGCGTACTTGACGATGACCAAGTCATTTCTAGACTTGGCGCCGCGCAATCTTTTGGCGGGTTATGAGTTGGCGAATGCGGCGCTTAACACTCGCCTGCAAGCTACGCCGTCGAATGTGACGGCATACTAACAGCCGCTGGGGCGCTGACCCCACGATGGCAGGAGGAAATTGAGTCATGGAAAAGCAAACGGCATATAAGCAATCGGAGCGGGGCGTCGCCCTAGTCTTCGCCTTGCTCTCGATTCTGGTGCTGAGCATCCTCGCTCTCGCTATCATGACCACCTCCCAGTCGCAGATCTGGACCTCTCTGAATTACCGGCTGACCGCGCAAGCGCGCTACGCGGCCGAGGCCGGGGTGCAGGAAACAATGAACTGGCTTTCATCGGCCAGTTATACGGTTCCTTCCGCAGCGGATCTAACCCATTACAACATGAACACGAACCCTGTAACGTTGACTTCCAACAACCTACCCGTGGTGCTCTCCTCGGTGACTACAGCTTCCAACTATTACGACTCCACCTCCACCGTCGTTTCCGGGTACGCGGGCGCGGCGCACGGATCCCTTCCGAATGAATCGAACGTCTCCTACGCGACCACCGCCAAGCTGCTGCGGATGGCCCCGGCAGGCGGCGCTTCGTGGTTGCCCGGAACCGGCGGTGTCGTGCAAACCTGGCAGATCACCTCCGTGGCCAGCATTTCCGGCCCGCGCAGCGGTTCGGTGCAGGTGGTTGAGACCTTCGAGCGAACGACCGAACCGGTGTTTCAGTACGGCCTCGAAGCGTTGGGAACGGGTTGCGGCGCGATTGACATGGCGGGGGGCGACTACACCGACAGCTATAATTCGACGACAGGCATTTACAGCGCACAAACGCCCGGAAACGGGGGA
>DASZIA010000299.1:0-2574 GCA_035949535.1 Planctomycetaceae bacterium
CTCATGAAACCGGCGACGATCCAGCTCTCCCACGGTCTTGTTGGACCTCGGGCCGGACGATCTATCGCCGGTCGCCGTGGGAAACCTTGCTCCGCTACGCTTCGCAAGCTTTCCCACGGCTGTCCCCATCAAATGCGCAGACTGACTTTTTTTCAACATACAAGGGGCAGGGGTGAGGGCCTCCGTTTTGAGCGTGACGATACGCTCAAAACGGGATGGCTTCGGTCAGCTCCTTGCGGAGCCGGTTCCGGGCCGTGTGCAGCCGGCGCTTGATGGTGCCGATCGGGCTCTCGAACTTGTCGCTCATCTGCTTGAGCGATTGCCCCTCGACGTAAAACGCGATCAGCGTCCGACGATCGAGATCGCGGAGCTTCGACAGCCCGCCCCAGACCCGGCGCGCGCCGCGAGGGCCGCCGGGCACGGCGTGCCACCGGCGGGCGGCGAACTCTTATTGCATTTGAGCCCTGGACTCGTACGATTAGGCTTAGCTGCCGCACGTTATGCGTGGTCCTATGCCCGCCGCGAAGGGTTGCCCCGTCCGTTTCTCGAGTGGCCGCCTTCGAACGGAGACATCCCGATGCGCTTCCGAACTGGTTTTCAGCGCGCCCCGCTTGCTGCTCTTGCGTTCTTCATTCTGCTGCCACTTGGAATGGGGCGAGCCGATATCGTCACGCTGAATAGCGGCGCTACGATCCACGGCCGTCTCGTCGGTTATTCCGGGACCTCGAAGTCGGTCACGCTCCGAACTTCGAGCGGGACGCTGCTCGTCTTCGATCGAGACTCGGTCAAGCAAGTGAAGCACGGCGCCGATCCGGGGCAGGTCGCGGCGGGCGCCAAGCCGGCTTCCAAGGGGCTGCGTTTGACGGCCGAGGAAGAGGCGTGGATGCCGAAAATCCGTTTGATCGCCTCGCGGCTGTTGGGCACCAGCCGTGATCAAAGCCGCAGCGCGCGAGCGGAACTCTTGAGGATTGAAGATCCCGATGCGCTGCCGGCGCTCACCCGATATCTTGCGAGCCATCCGCTGCCAGAGGCGCGGCTCTTGTTCGTGACGATTGCACGCGGGATACACGGTGCGAAGCCGGTCTACTATCTCGTCGCACTTTCGCTTTACGATCCGTCGCCGCAGGTCCGCGAGGAGGCTCGAAATGCGATCGGTCCCGAGCGCGCCGATTTCGCGCGTCCGTTGTACATCGAAGCTCTCAAGACACGCGAGCAAAGGCTCGCCACCCTAGCGGCAAAGGGCATTGCCGAAATTGGCGATCCGAACAGCGACGCGGTCCCCTACTTGATCGACGCGTTGGAGTTCCGCGCGGCGCAGCCGGTCGAGTTATCGCCGTCACGTGTGTTCCTCCTCTCGTGCCCGTCATGCGCGGAGAGCCGCGCCGTTGCCCTGACATACAGGGTTGTCGATATTCCAGCGCTAAACGAGGTGGCCTACGTGAAAGATCGAAATCTGGCTGTCCTCGACACACTGACCAAGGTCACCGATCGAAAATTGGGCTATAGCCGTGACGAGTGGCGAAGCTGGTGGGCGAACGAGAAAAAGAACCGCGACTTGCAGAAGTCGTCATCCGAAGACCGCGTCGTCCTCAAGCGGTCCTCCCCTCTCTGAACTACCGTTTAAGCTATGAAGAAAGCACGGGCGGACAAGCCGCCCGTGCCATTCCTCCATTACAGTGTCGCTCGCTCACGCCGGAATGGCCTCGGTCAGCTCCTTGCGGAGCCGGTTCCGGGCCGTGTGCAGCCGGCGCTTAATTGTGCCGATCGGGCTCTCGAACTTGTCGCTCATCTGCTTGAGCGATTGCCCCTCGACATAGAACGCGATCAGCGTCCGCCGATCGAGGTCGCGGAGCTTCGACAGTCCGCCCCACACCTGCTTCGACCGCTCGTTGCGCAGCAAGTCGTCCAGCGGTGTCCGCGGCTCGGTCTTGAGCGACGTGAACGTATCCGGACTCAGCGTCGTTTCGTGCGGCCGGCGAACGGCCCGGTTGATCGACATCCGCACCGCGATCTGTCGCAGCCAGCCGCCGAAGCGTTCCGGCTCGCGGAGCTGCGAAAGCTTGCGCATGGCCTGCACGAACACGTCCTGCGTCACCTCGCGGGCCTCGGCCCGGTGGCGCAGCCGCGACATCACGGTCGCGAAGACCGTGGTCTCGAACTGGTTCACGAGCTGCCCGAAGGCTTCGCGGCTGCCGGCTTGGGCTTCCAACACCAACCGGATTGTTCGTTGCTCTTCCATGTTCGTCGGCTCCCACGTTGGGAGCGGCCTGATGCGTGTCACGCTACAAACCGCCTGAAAACAGAAAGGGCTTGCCGGCACGCAGGACTCGAAAGTCTCCTGCAGTCGGCCCGCGAGATTTCACGCTGCCGAAGGCAACTGAACCGCGCGGGATTGAACGGGAGAAAAGGTCACCCAGCACCGAAGGCCGGGGGACACGCCCGTTCGCTCAAAGCCAAAAACGACTCGTCGACCGTGCTGCCCTAACTGGCGAGCGCTCTCGCGATCACCAGTGCCGCCCAAATGGCGGCCGGCTCGTTACCCGCCGGCCAATAACCGGCTGTTGCGTCCGCCGC
>DASZIA010000300.1:0-14484 GCA_035949535.1 Planctomycetaceae bacterium
CTCGGGAGACATCGAGGCTGCGATCGTGTCGGCGATCTCCTTCTGGCTGGGCCAGATGTCCTTCAAGAAGACGTCCTTGCCGTCGCGTCCCTTCCCTAACGGCTCGTGAACCAGATCGATGTCGGTCGTGCCGGCCAACGCGTAGGCAACGACCAGAGGGGGGCTTGCCAGATAGGCTGCCCTCACCTGCGGATTGATGCGCCCCTCGAAGTTGCGGTTCCCCGAGAGCACGGCCGCCGCGACCAGGTCTCCCTTCGTCACCGCTTGGGAAACAGGCTCCGGCAGCGGACCGCTGTTCCCGATGCACGTCGTGCAGCCGTAGCCGACGAGGTTGAACCCCAGCTCATCGAGCGGCTTATCGAGCTGCGCTTTTTTGAGGTAATCAGTAACGACGCGACTGCCTGGCGCGAGGCTGGTCTTTACCCAGGGCTTCTGGTGCAGTCCTTTTTGCACGGCGTTGCGTGCCAGAAGACCGGCTCCGATCATCACAGAGGGATTGCTGGTGTTGGTACAGCTCGTGATGGCGGCAATCACCACGGCGCCGTCGGTCAAGTTCGCCGAGCCGCCGTTGAGTTTGACCGGGATCGGAGCTGAGGGGGACGATTTTCCGAAGGCGCCCGAGAGATCCTTGCGCCACTGCGACTTCATGTCCTTCAAGAAGACGTGGTCCTGCGGTCGTTTCGGACCGGCCATGGCCGCCTCGACCGTGGCCAGGTCGAGCGAAAGCGTACTCGAGTAGTGCGGATCGGGGGACGTCGACGTGCGGAACAGCCCCTGCTCTTTGTAATAGCGGTCGACGAGATCGACTTCTTCGGCCGTGCGACCCGTGCGCTTCAGATAGTCGAGCGTTTCCTGATCGACGGGAAAGAACCCCATCGTGGCGCCGTATTCGGGGGCCATGTTTGCGATGGTGGCCCGGTCGGGCAGACTCATCGCATCCAGCCCTGCCCCGAAGAACTCGACAAATTTTCCGACTACGCCCTTCTTGCGCAGCATTTGCGTGACCACCAAGACGAGATCCGTGGCCGTCACCCCTTCCCGCAGGCTGCCCGTCAGTCGAAATCCGACAACTTCGGGCGTGAGCATGTACAGAGGCTGACCGAGCATCACGGCCTCGGCCTCAATGCCGCCGACACCCCAACCGACTACCCCCAGGCCATTGATCATTGTCGTGTGACTGTCGGTCCCGACGAGCGTGTCCGGGAAGGCGACACCGTCCCGCGTGAGGACCACCTTGGCCAGGAACTCGAGGTTCACCTGGTGCACGATGCCCGTCGCGGGCGGGACGACCCGGAAGTTGTTGAACGCCTGCTGGCCCCACCGTAGAAACTGGTAGCGCTCGATATTCCGCTCGAATTCTTTTTCGACGTTGATTTGCAGCGACTGCGGCGTGGCGAACTGATCGACCTGTACCGAGTGATCGATCACCAGGTCGCACGGCACGAGCGGGTTGATTTTCTTTGGGTCACCCCCCATCCGCACCATGGCGCTCCTGAGTGCGGCGAGGTCGACGATCGCCGGAACGCCGGTAAAATCTTGCAGCACGACCCGCCCGAGCTTGAACGGGACTTCAACCGCTTTGGGCGAACCCGAACTCCAATTGGCCAGCTCGACGACATCGGATTCGTTGACGATGAAGTTGTCGACGTTCCGCAAGCACGACTCGAGCAGCACGCGGATCGAATACGGAAGCGTGTCGACGGCCGCGATACGATCCTCAGCCAGTTTTCGCAGGCGGTAGATTGTGTAGCTGCCGCCTTTGGTCTTGAGCGTAGCCTCCGCCTGAAACGGATTCTGAGTTGCCATCGTCGTTCTCCTGGCGAGCCCGGGCCGCACCGTTAAAATCAGCGGCGGACGCACAATCATGAGCGAGAAAGAGCATCGTTCTTCGGGCCGACATTGTATTGTATGGCTTAAGAGCGGCAAAGCGGCGCGAAAGAGTCGCTTGGACAACGCGGATTTTATTTCGCTTTCCGACAGACGAACGGCGAGAGAACTTAGCTTCGAGAGGACACATTCATGCTGCACGCTGTGGTGACGCTGATTGCCTTCATCGTAGTTCGCGCGGCCCACGCCGAGGAGGCAGACTCTCTCAAGCCGCCGGCGATCGCCACGCAGAGCGTGCCGGTCATTCCTGCGGATCTCGCGGACCGGCTGCGGCAGTACCAGAGCGCGCGGACGGCCGTCTTTCACGGCTGGGCGCCCGACGGCAAAGGCCTGGTGATCGCCACGCGGTTCGGGAACACAATGCAGCTCCATCGCGTCTACGAGCCGGGAGGGCGACGCGAGCAGATCACATTCTTCGACGAGCCGGTCAACGGGCACACCCTTCGTGCCGCCACCGACGGAGCGCTCTTGATTGCCATGAGCGAGGGGGGGAGCGAGCGCGACCAGGTCTACCTATTCGAGCCCCAAACGGGCCGCGCGACGCGGCTGACGGACGGCCGCTCGCGCAACCAGGTACAGGCCGTAAGCCGCGATGGAACCAGAATTGTGATTGCCAGCAACGAACGAAACGGCCGCGATACCGATCTGTTCGCGACAAACCCGCGAGCCGCCGGATCCATGCGACCATTGCTGCGCGGCCGCGGCGAGTTCTGGAACGCGCAGGACTGGTCCGTCGACATGAATCATCTCTTGATTAGCCGCTACGTCTCGATCAACGAGTCGTACCCTGCCATTCTCGATGTCGCCGCGGGAGACAAACGGTCGATTCCCAGCGAGGGTCAGCCTCCCTATGCGTTCGGTCCGATGAGATACGCGGCGGATTCCAAGTCGATTTATCTCTCGACCGATGCTCGCGGCGAATTCTTGCAACTGGCCCGTGTCGACGCGGAAACCCTGCGATACACCTGGCTTAGCGAGGGAATCAAATGGGATGTCGAGGACATCGCCGTCGACCCGCATTCCGGCCGCGTGGCCTTCACGGTCAACGAAGACGGTTCGAGCGCCCTGTACTCATTGGAAAACGATCGGCCCAAGCGGCTGCCGGTCGAGCCCGGAGTCATCACCAGTCTCGAATTCTCGCCCGACAGCACCAAGCTCGGATTCACGCTGGCGCGACCCGAGGCGCCTTCAGACGTCTTTTCGCTGACCCTGGCAGACGGGCAACTGACCCGCTGGACCTACAGCGAGACGGGGGGACTGCCGGCATCGACGTTCGTCACGCCCACGCTGATCCACTACAAGTCGTTCGACAGTCGTGAAATCCCCGCGTATGTCTACAGACCGCACGGCGCCTCCACGGCGCATCCGGCTGCCGTTTTGATTAGCATCCATGGCGGTCCCGAAGGTCAATTTCGCCCAATTTTCACGGGAATGGAACAATTCCTCGTCAATGAGCTGGGGCTCGTGGTGATCGCGCCGAATGTCCGCGGGTCGTCGGGCTACGGCAAGACCTACCTCAAGCTCGATAACGCGGAGCTGCGCGAGGATAGCGTCCGCGACATCGGCGCGCTTCTGGATTGGATCGCCACCCAGCCGGATCTCGATGGGAAGCGGGTGGCCGTCTACGGCGGATCCTATGGCGGGTACATGGTCCTGGCCTCACTGACGCACTACAGCGATCGGATCCGCGCGGGGGTCGACATTGTCGGCGTCGCCAGTTTCAACACGATGCTGAAAACGACCAGCGCCTACCGTCAGGACCTGCGCCGAGCGGAGTACGGCGACGAGCGTGATCCCAAGATGCGGGCCTTCTTCACTCGGATCGATCCGCTCAACAACGCGCAAAAGATCCACTCAGCGCTGCTCGTTGCTCATGGGCGAAACGATCCGCGGGTGCCCTTTACAGAGGCGCAACAAATCGTCGCCAAGGTCCGCGGCAACGGCAAAACGGTGTGGACCATTTACGCCAACAACGAAGGCCACGGCTTTCAGAAGAAAGCCAATCGCGACTATCTGAACGCGGCCATCGGCCTTTTCCTGAAGCAGAACCTCGCCCCTTAAGTCGGGTTGCGACAACACACTGCGAGCCATCGGCGATTGTGCGCGCTGGGGGTCATATTTGCGCATATTGATTCGTGGATACTTTCGGCGATGAACAGATGTCAGCCTTAAAATTCCGTTAACCGGTGCCATCAAAGTTGATTCTGTTTGCCCAGCTTGTTGCCATTGTGCAGTTCATTGTGCGACCACTCTTCAAAGATTGGAGGAAGAAACGCCATGACTGCGATTGTCAACTTCGCACTTTGGTTCGCAATGTTGCTGCCGGTGCCTGGTCAAAAGGTCCATACGGAGTACTACCCGGCCTTCGTCGAAGCCCGGAAATCGGGGAAGATGCTGCTGGTCGATTTCGGGACCAACTTCGACTTCAAAACCGTGGATGCCAAGAGCCTCGAACGCTACGTGATCTGCCGTGTTCCGGTCGATTACAGCCTTAAGATCGACGGGAAGCAGGCTCGGCTGATCGACGCCCCCGCCTTTACGTGTTTGCAAAAGCAGCCCGGCATCGCGGTGGTCGATCTGCAGAACAAGGCTCATTTCCGCGAGACGGTGAGCGTCCTGCCGCAACGGTACGCCGTGACCTACTATGTCGGGGCGCTGCTCGACCTGCCGGCCGGCTCGCTAACCCAACGGACGTTGACCTGGGCCTTCCGCACACACCAGGAACGCCCCCCCTGCACCAACGGAACAGCCGATCCGACCATGATGGATCACGCCGACCGCCACTCGCTGAACCAGGCCAGTTCCAACTCGATGTACCACTCCGGCACGTTTCCGGGCAGCTTTGAAATCGTCGCCCAGTCCTGGATGTCGAACGCCAACATCGCCGACGTCGCGGTGGACCTCGTGAACTTGTGGCGCAGCTCCGCGCCCCACTGGGGAGCCGCGATTACACCGTGGTCGCGCTTTGGCGTCGACATGCAGACCAACGGGAGCGTCTGGTACGCCACCGGCGTTTTTCAGTAAGGCTCGCGAGGATCCTCTTCGAGCCGGCGGCCGCCTCACGGATCATCGTGAGGCCGCCCGCTGCGCTCTGCCGCCCCATTACCCGTTTCGGCCGCCCCTTGTGTTATGCTCTTGAGCGGCATTGGTCTTGCGCCAAAGCATTCGGCCGGTCGATTTCCGGGAGTGTCGGGTGGCTCGCGATTGTCCCAATTTCATTGGTGGAGAGCGCCGCCCGTCACGAGCGACGGGGGAAATGCCGATCACGAACCCGGCCACAGGCGAGGTGCTGGCCGACCTGCCGCTTTCACCCGACGATGAAGTGAACGACGCCGTCGCCAGCGCCCGCGATGCCTTTGCGATCTGGAGCGAAACGCCTGTCTTGGAGCGGGCCCGCGTTTTGTTTCGCTTTAAGCAAAAACTCGAGGAAGCGCGCGACGCTCTGGTTGAGCTGGTTGTGCTCGACAACGGCAAGACCCTCGCCGAGGCTCAAGGGGAGGTGCAGCGCGGGATCGAAGTGGTGGAATTCGCCACCGGAATTCCGGCTCACATTCTGGGCACGGTCGCGGAGGACGTCGCCCGGGGTATCGACTGCGAGATGCTGCGACAGCCGATGGGAGTCGCCGCTGGATTCACGCCGTTTAATTTCCCGGTGATGGTGCCGCTCTGGATGATTCCGGTCGCGGTCGCCTGTGGCAACACGTTCGTGCTCAAGCCTTCCGACCGGGCGCCGCTGGCAGCCGTCCGTGTGGCAGAGCTGTTCGCCGAGTGCGGTGCGCCGCCGGGGACGCTCAATGTGGTGCACGGTGCCGCGGAAACGGCAGAGCGGCTTCTGGTTCATCCGCATGTGGCGGCGGTATCGGTCGTTGGCTCGAGCCCCGTCGCGAAGCACGTTTACGCCACCGCGGCCGCCACCGAAAAGCGCGTGCAGGCGCTGGGGGGAGCCAAGAACGCCTTGGTCGTCCTGCCCGACGCCGACCTCGACGCGGCCGTTGAATCGATCCTCACGTCGGCCTTCGGCTGTGCGGGCCAACGTTGCTTGGCCGGGTCCAATCTATTCGCGGTCGGCGACATCGCCGAGCCGCTCGCCAAATCACTTTGCGCGGCGGCCGGCCGGCTCAAACTTGGGCCGGGAATCGACCCTTCCACGAAGATGGGTCCGGTCATCACGGCCCAAGCCAAGGATCGCGTATGCGGCTACGTCGATGCTGGACTGCGAGCAGGGGCCAGGCTGCGGCTCGACGGCCGCAAAACGGAAGTCGCCGCGTGCCCGAACGGCTATTTCGTCGGCCCGACAATTTTCGACGAAGTCGTGCCTGAGATGTCAATTGCCCGCGAAGAGATCTTCGGCCCGGTCGTGACGATCCTTCGAGTCAAGAGCCTCGACGAAGCGATCGAGCGAGTGAACGCCAGCCCGTTCGGAAATTCGGCAAGCCTCTACACCACAAGCGGAGGCGCGTCTCGCGTCTTTCGCAAGCGGATCCAGGCCGGCATGCTCGGCATCAACTTGGGCGTCCCAGCACCGATGGCTTTCTTTCCGTTTAGCGGCTGGAAGGGTTCGTTCTTTGGCGATCTGCACGCTCAGGGGAAGGATGCGATCGATTTCTACACGCGACGCAAGGTCGTCACGTCTCGCTGGGGCGACAGCGATCACCTCTGGAAGTCGAGCGGAGCAAACTGAGCGGGTGCGGACCTGTTTCTCATTCCGGCAGCGGTTTGCCGCGAGTCTCCGGCGCCAGCCAGATCAAGCCCATTCCGAGCACGTAGACGAGGCTCATCGTCGCACAAGCGTGTGCGTGCGAGAGAACCTTGGTCGCGCCGAACTGGCTCAGGCTCATCAGATTGCCGGATTGCAATGCTCCAATCGCAGCCAGGATGCGGCCAAAGTTAAAGCTAAACCCCTGCCCAGTCGCCCGGACGCGAGTCGGAAACAGCTCCGGCAGATAAAGCGGCAGCCAGCCGTAAAACGATGCGGTCAATCCGCCGACGAAAAACATTCCGATCAGAAACGGCCAGCCGAACTCGCTGTTGCCCAAGTAAAACGTGAGCGATGCCGCCAGCGATCCAAGGCACAAGAGTGTGTAGGTGGGCCGGCGCCCGATTAGGTTGCACAACAGGGCCCCGGCCATCGTTCCAAGAATTGCCCCGAAGCCGGAAATGATCTGCGTCCGCGCGCTCGCCGACGCGGGACTGATGCCGGCTGATTCGAGCTGCGAAGCGTGGGGTGCGCGCTGAGCCTCGACGAGCTTCGACGCCCAGCTCGGCGCGAGTTGCACCGACGCCCATGTTCCAACAAGTGCGACGCCGCTGAGGCAGGCACCCAGCAGCATGCGGCGCAAGATAGGACCGACCGCCAACAACTGCCCTCCGGATACAGCGCCAGCGCGTGAGAGATAGCGGAAGACCGGGAAGATGAAGCCGACCACCGCCAGCCCAACGCCGACGATCGATCCGCCGATCTTGACTCCGAGCGAATAAGGGCTGTCCGGAACCCAGAGAAAAATCATCGCCAGCGGCCCTGCCGTGCCGGCAATTACCGCGAGCAGGTCGCGGCTCGCCCAATGCGACGTCGAGCCCTGGCTCTTTTCGTGCTGCCAGCGCCTCGATTCCGGGACGAGGAGTTGGACGAAGAAGGTGAGCAGAGCCGGAATCGCGCCGATGAGCATCATCAGCCGCCATCCGGAGTGCGCGACAAGCCGCTCGACCCAGTGAGGCGCAAGACCGATGTCGAGCAGTGTGTGCTCAGTCATTCCGAGGAACTGGTCGAGCACCAGCCCGATGGCGGCGATCGCCAAAAAACCGACGTTGGAGGCCGCCCCGATCAGTCCGGCCATCAATCCCCGCGATTGGTCGGGCCAGATTTCCATCACGAGGGCGACCCCAAGCGACCATTCGCCTCCCATCCCAAGCGAAGAAATGAACCGGAAGAAAAACACCTGCTGGGGCGAGTTGGCGATCCCGCAGAGCCCCATGAAAATCGCGTACGTGAAGATCGAGAGGGTCATCGCTCGCACGCGACCCAAGCGATCGCCGAGCCAGCCGAAGAGGACTCCGCCGGTCGCTGCCCCGACGAGAAAGCCGGCGATCATCAGCCCGAACCAAACGTCGACATGCTTTTGGCCCGCTTCGCCCAACAGGTCGATGAGTGCTGGACGGCCCACTAGAGGGAAAAGACCCATCTCGAAGCCGTCGAACATCCAGCCCAAAAAGGCCGCTACCAGCGTGATCCATTTTCCGTGCGACGCGGCCGCGATCGGAATCCCGCCAGGCGTCGATTCCAGTTTCACACGAGGCTTTCTTTGATGCGGCCAGGGGCGGATCAGATTCGTGAATCGGCGCCGCAGACAACGCAGGCGCGGAAGGGACTGATTCTATAGCGGGGGATTCCTTACGGTGAATCGCAATGAACGATCACACCGAGTGTGCGGCCTGTCAGTAGAGAGCGCGCAGTGACCGTCAGTCGGATCGTCGCTCGCTCAGACCAACTCCTGGACTGGCTCGCGGACGTCGACAAAGTATCGCGGTCGACCCGTGGGATCGGTCACCGTCGTGGTATTCGGGTCGATCCCCAGATTCGTGTAGATCGTCGAAACGATCTGCTGCAGATGGATCGGCCGGCTGACAGCGTATTCGCCGAGACGGTTCGTCGCGCCGATCGCTTGCCCCGTCCGCATTCCGCCACCGGCCAAGAGAGCGCAACTGACGCGTGACCAGTGATCGCGGCCGGCTCCCTTGTTGATCCGCGGCGTGCGGCCGAACTCGCCCCAGACGACGACCGTGGTCGTTTCCAGAAGCCCGCGCTCGTCGAGATCCTGCACCAGGGCGGTAACTGCCTGGTCGAGCTTCGGACCGTGATCGCGGACAAGGCCAAAATTATCGCCGTGGCTGTCCCAGCGGCCGTACGACAGGGTCACGCAGCGGACGCCGGCTTCGACCAGGCGGCGCGCGATCAGCAAGTGATGATTGACGGTCGGTGCCCCGTCGTATTGGAAGTTGAACGGTTTGCCGTCGCCGTAGCGGGCGACGATCCGCGGATCTTCTTTGCTAAGGTCGAGCGCGTCGGCCAGTTTGTTCGAAGTCAGAACGCCGAATGCTGCTTCGGAGAAGGCATCCATTCCCGACAGCATGCCGCTCGCGTCGGCCGAGCGCTTCAGATGGTCGAGCCCTTTGAGCAAAGCCTTGCGATCCTGCAGGCGGTCGAGTGTGACGCCGTTGAGGCGCAGGTCGGCCATTCCCTGCCCGTTTGGCTTGAACGGTTGATACGCCGCTCCCAGGAAGCCGGGCGACCCAGGCTCCGCCCATTCCTTATGACTGGTGGTATCGGCCAGGGCGACAAATGGAGGAATCGACGGTTTAAAGGGGCCTTGCACCTTGGCGACGATTGACCCGATGCTCGGACGACCACCGATCGACACGCTATCGCGCCGCGGCCAGCCGCTCATACATTGATAGCCGTCGTGATTGTCGACGCAGCCGACCACCGAGCGAATGATGGCAAACTTGTCCATCATCGCGGCAATCCGCGGAAAGCATTCGCCGATCTGGATGCCGGGAACTTTCGTAGAAATCGGGCTGAACTCGCCCCGGATTTCTTTGGGAGCTTCGGTCTTGATCTCCCACAAATCCTGGTGCGGAGGGCCGCCCGCGAGAAAGACGTTGATTACCGCCCGCTGCCGCGACTTCTTGGGCGATTGGCTGGCGGCTTCGGCTCGCAGGATGGTCGGCAACCCGACCCCTCCGACCGCACTCATCGACAGGCCGCCGATTTTCAAAAACGTGCGGCGCGAGAGTCCGTCACAGTAGGCAGTGGTGGGCCCAAGCAGCGTCAGCATCGCAGATTTGTGTCCTCTGAGGATGCCAAATCGAGTTGTTTGGAGGCAGCTCGTCGGAAAGCGCGGCGACGGCGTGTTGGTTCAAACTGTCAGGCGGCACAAAAAGGCGGGTAGTCCCAGGCGGGAGGTCAACATCATCACAGCATCGAGTGCGAACACTTCAACGCATGTTGATGTCTCATTTCAGAATAAATCGACCAGCTTCTACCGTCAAGAGCAGCGAAATCGGCGTTCTTTGCCGGATGTGCCGCGAAACGCGAGTCCAAATCTCCAGATTATGCGGCCGCGGCGGGCTGTTTTGGACTGTCTGTTCTGCCTGGCGACGATCGCCGCGGCGAGGCACGACGATTGTTCGAGCGGATTGCAGCGCGTAGACTCTCAACAGCGTGCTCTCTCTGCACTCTGCCGGCGGTCAGCGCCCGTTCGCCGTAGTCTTTGCGAAACGCATCTAGGTCGGGGCTCAATTCCCATGTCCCCACTCGCGACCGGCGAACCGAGCAGCCGACCCGCGCGGTCGATCGACGGCAAAAAGGTGTTGCAGGCGACCTTCGTGATCGCGCTGATCGTGGCGGCCTCGATTGGCGGGGCTTTCTATTACTACCGCTACGGCGACAAGACGACCTCCGATGACAAAGTCATCGCTGCAGAAACAAAGCAGATTCTGAAAATCGAGGTCCCAACGCGCCTCTGGCCCAAACTGATGGTGACGCGGCCCGACGTGATGACGATGGTCGTCTACACCCCGTACAAAGAAAGCGCCGACCCGTCCTGCCTGGCGATCGCTTGTTACCTGCCCGAATGGGCGCACGATCGCGGCAATCGTCCCAACCAGGTGCTCCAGGCGGCCCTTCAACAGTACTTCCCGCAATTTGAGACCGAGCGTTGGAAAGACACCGAAACGCGGGACGTCCAAATCCGCGGCCAGACCGAAAAAGTCGTCGTCGCGACGTCCTACCGCGTCGAGGATCATAAGGAGGTGCGCGTGGTCAGCATCGAGAATCTTGCCACCGACAAAGGACCGATCGCGTTCTATTATCAGACGCCGGCCACGTCGACCGCTGACGACGACATTGAGATCATGCTGAAGTCGATGAATTGATAAATTGAGGCGCCATGACGCAAACACAGCTTCCGCCCGGGCCTTCGGGAAAGCTCTCGGCGCCGTTTCGGTTTCTCGATTACGCTCGCGATCCGCTCGGCTACCTGACTCGGATGGCCAGAAAATATGGGGACGTCGTGCTGTTTTCGGGCGGTCCGATTCCCTTTTACATGTTCAATCACCCCGACCAGATCGAAGAGATCCTGCGGCACAAGCATCGCGTCTTCAAGAAAGACGCCTACATGGAAGCCCTGCGCCCCTTGCTGGGCCACGGACTGTTGAGCAGCGAGGGCGAAGAGTGGCGGCGAGCGCGGGCCATGGCGCAGCCGGCGTTCCAGGCGAAACAGATTCACCAGTACGCCGCGACAATGGTCGAGTACACCGAGCGGATGATTGCGAGCTGGACGCCCGGCGAGACCCGCAACGTCCACACCGATATGATGCGGCTGACGTCCCAGATCGTTACGAAGACCCTGTTCGACGTTGACGTCGACGATGCCGAAGGCAGCATCGGCAAGAACCTCGAAGCGGCGATGATGTTTTACGCCAATCCGCTGTCGATGTGGCCGAAGTGGCGACACGTTCCCACGCCGACAAACTTGCGTTTTCGTCGCACGTTAGGCCACCTCGACGCGCTGATCTTCAAGATGATTCGTGAGCGCCGTGCGGAAGGCCCGAGCGACCGGAACGATCTGCTCTCCCGGCTGCTTTTTGCAGAGGACGAGCAGGGACGGAAAATGTCGGATGCCGAGCTTCGCGACGAACTGCTCACGCTGTTCCTCGCCGGGCACGAAACGACCGCGCTCACCCTGACGTATACGTTTTATTTGCTGGCGACCAATCCCGATTGCGAGGTCGAGCTTCACGCGGAAATCGATCGCGTGCTGGGCGATCGTCCGCCTGCGGCGTCGGACGTTGCGTCGCTGCACTATGCGGAAAACGTGATCAAAGAGTCGATGCGAATGTATCCGCCGGCCTGGACGCTCGGCCGAGAGGCGACCGAAGAAGTGGAGATCGGCGATTACTTACTCAAGAAGGGGACGCAGGTGCTGATGGCGCAGTGGGTCGTGCATCACGATCCGCGCTTCTGGCCTGAGCCCGAGCGCTTTCGGCCGAGCCGCTGGGATGAGGAACAGACCAGGCAGCTACCGCGCTGCGCGTATTTTCCGTTCGGCGACGGGCCACGCGTGTGCATCGGAAACAACTTCGCGATGATGGAGGCCGTGTTGCTCTTGGCGACGATCGTGCGGCGTTTTCGGCTCGAGTTGGTTCCCGGACAAACGTTGCGGCTAGTTCCATCAGTGACGATGCGTCCGCGCGATGGCATCCGCGTCCTAGTGCGCAGGCGCACTCCAGCAGGGCGATCCGAAGGCCAGCACGCCTCGGCGCGAGAATACGCCACCAACTGATGCCTCTGTGCGAAATGGGCAGCGCAGCGAGTTCGCCATCGGTTAGACTCTTTTGACCACTGGGAGGCAGTTCCCCTGCGCCTCTGACCGGCTTCTGGAACCTTGGAGCAAATCATGAGCGGGCCCAAACGAGGTTTCACGCTGATCGAGCTATTGGTCGTCATTGCCATCATTGCCGTCTTGATCGCCCTGTTGCTTCCCGCAGTCCAGGCGGCCCGCGAGGCGGCTCGCCGCACACAGTGCCGCAACAATATGAAGCAGGTCGCTCTGGCGCAGCACAACTACCATGACGTTCATCAGCAGTTTGCGCCCGGATTGATCCAGTTGATTGGGCTGCCCCCGTTCTATCCGGAGTCTGGCGTGTGGACGAATCACTCGGACATCAACATGCATGTCTGGAGTGAGTTCCTGCTGCCTTATCTCGGCGCGGGTACCGTTTACGATCGGATCGATTTCAACAGTCCGAACTTCTCGCCGATCAAATGCTCTCGAATCCCGACGGGAGGCTATACCGGCTTGAACTCCGGAGGGCCCTGCTGTGCCTGCGCCGAGACCCGCCCCACAGCCGCAGTCATTCCGACGTTTGTTTGCCCCTCCTGCGTGCGCGCCTCCAATCCGTTCGTTGATTTTGCGATCTGGGACGAAATCGCTGGATTTGGTTTTCCGTATCTGGCGCCGCCGCCAAGGGTTCGCGGCGCCAGTGACTATCTCGTCCTCAATCAAATTTCGGGCTTCCTGAAGTTGGGGTATCAGCAACTGCTGGGAAATCCGCCGAATTTCGGCCAATGGTCAGTGGACGGGCTGTATTACCACGTCGAGTGGATGTCGACCTGCACAGACGTCCTGCGCCCGAGAATTGAGAAGATCACCGACGGCACGCAAACCACGATTCTGTTCGCCGAAAACGCCGGCAGGCCCGACCTCTGGCAGCGGGGGGTGAAGGTTGCGACGGCGGGGCAGATTGGATACCCGCCGGCGGCTTGCCCGATTACCGCCATCGGACCGTCCATTGGACCGTCGGGGAAAGGATTCAACGGAGGTGGTTGTTGGGCCTGTTGGGGGAACGCGTACAACTCGATCGTTGGCTCGAACTTTCAAGGGAATGGCTTCGCGCCGAACTGTTTCATAAACTGCACCAACGAGCAGAACGTGAACGCCATCTACAGTTTCCACCCTGGAGTCGGGGGACTGGCCATGTGCGACGGTTCTGCCCGGTTTGTGAGCGAGGACATCAGCCTGATCACATTTGCTCGGCTCCTCAGCTTTAGAGGCCACGAGCCGGTCACCGATGCCTTTTGACCCAGGTGCCCGCGAATGAGCACCGTCGGCCATTCTGCGTCGCTGGCGTGCGGCCTGATTGCCGTGCTGATGGCGATCGCCGTACCCGGTTGCACGGGCCGGCAGAGCGCCGAGCAGAGACTCCAAAAGGCCCTCGAACAGGCGGGGGAAAAAAAGGAAACTGTGTTTCCGCTCTCCGGACGCGTGTTGGTTGATGGAGAGCCCGCGGCCTTTGACCCGCGAAGTCCGGTGATCGTGATCTTGATCGATCGCGAGAGATCCGCCCAGCCGGCCTCAAGCCATCGGTTCGACGAATGCGATCCGGAAGGAAAGTTTTCCTTTAGCACTTATGAACGCGATGACGGGATCAAACCAGGCCGATACGTCGTTGCAATCGCGAAGCTCAAGCGGATCGCGCCGCGCGCCTACGCGGGACCGGACGAATTCCACAACCGCTACAACGATCCCGACAAGAACGCGCGGGAAGCGATGTTCCAAATCGGCCACGACGCGCGGGGAAAGCGCGACTACGAATTTCACCTGACGGTTGCAGGCGCCGAGCCCGTTGATAAACCCGGGCCGCATGCGATCACGCAGATTCCGTGATGGCGAGAGTGGCATGGAAGTTTATTTGTGCGAGTGTGGCAAACGGGCGCGAAGGCGATGTGTCGTTCGCAACCAATTGACTCGGTCGGCGCGTTCCGGAGATTCAAATCGCGATGGGCAGTTATTTGCCCGTCCGTTGGGCCTTCGAGCCCGCTGCGAATCGCCCGTTTTTCGCGTGATATTCGCCTTTCGCCAGCGACTTATCGAGAAGCAAGAAGCACACAATGTGCGCAAAAGTACGTGCTTGACAGTGTTAAACCGCTTCGCATAGGATGCCTGAGCAAGAGCACCGCTGGGTGCTCGTCCGCGCAGGCTGGGTAGCTGTGTCGCTGCGACACGCGGGCGTAATTCGTTTTTGGGATTTAACTTAGAA
>DASZIA010000301.1:0-2309 GCA_035949535.1 Planctomycetaceae bacterium
GCCGTTTGAGGGCATCTGCCCCGCTCGTCACATCGCAGACCTCGAGGCCCAGGTTGACGAGCTGTTCGGCGACAATCGGCCGACTGGTCTCGTTTTGATCGACCACCAGGGCCCGCAGGCCCTGCAAAGGCTTCAGGCGGCCGTGGTCGGCGTCGGCGGACGATTCGGTCACCTCGAACGGGAGCGCAAACCAGAAGGTCGAGCCGCGGCCGACCCGGCTCTCGAAGCCAATGTTTCCCCCCATCAGCTCGCACAGTTTTTTGCAGATCACAAGCCCCAGCCCCGACCCACCATATTTCCGCGTGATCGAGGCATCGACTTGAGAGAAGGCCTGAAACAGCCGGTTGAAGCGGCTTTCCGGAATTCCGATGCCCGTGTCCTCGACGGTAAAGCGGAGCGTGGTGATGTGGTCGACCTGTTCGGCGACACCGATGCGCACCACGACCTTGCCCCGTTCGGTGAACTTGATGGCATTGTTCACGAGGTTCGTGATGACCTGACGCACGCGGCCCGGGTCGCCGACAAGCCGCAGCGGGACGCCGGAGTCCGCAAAGTAGGCCATTTCGAGCGATTTTTCCTTGCACTTGTGCGCCATCAGCTCGATCACCGGCTCGACGGTTGCGTGCAGATCGAACGGGATCTTTTCGACCTCGAGCATGCCGGCTTCGATCTTCGAGAAGTCGAGCACCTCGTTGAGCAAATCCAAGAGCGACGTGCCCGAGAACTTCGTCGTCTGAGCGTACTTTCGTTGTTGCGAGTTGAGCGGCGTCGCCATCAAGAGGTCGGTCATGCCGATCACGCCGTTGAGCGGCGTTCGCAGCTCGTGCGAAATGTTCGCCAAGAATTCGCTCTTGGCGCGGTTAGCGGTTTCGGCTTCGACGCGGGCGGAATGGAGCTGCCGGTTGTAATCGGTCAGCTGCTTTTGCGTTTGGGACAGCTCGGCGACGAGCCGTTCCAACTGTTTGGTTCGCTCGCGGACGCGCTCTTCCAAATTCAGGTTGAGGTCGCGGATCGTGCGGTTGTCGCGGTCGAGCCGTTCAACCATCGAATTGAATTGGCGGGCCAGGATATCGATCTCGTCGTTGCCCGTCGGCGTGAGGCGTTCGGAAAGCAGTCCGCTTCCCACCCGATCCATGGCGGCGACCATTACGTCGACCCGCTTGGTCACCGAACCGGCCATGAGAGTCGCGTAAAGCACGCCGGTGATGGCCGCAGCAATCGTGATATAGAGCGAGTGGGCGCGCAGTTCGTTGACGGCCTCGATTTGATGGTCTGGGTAATCGATGAGGTCGCTGGCCCGTTGCCGGGCGACCTGCCCGATCATCAGCGCCGTGGTGGTGATGATTAAGAACGAGCACAGGCCGAGCCGGAACCGCAACCTCCCGCGGGGCACCGAGCGATACTCGATCGTGACGCCATGGGCCAGGAGGTGGCGAATCACCGTCGCCATGCAGTGCTCGACGGCAAAAAACGTGGCCAAGAGGGCCAGGTTGATGCCCATGAACACGGCCCACGTCAAGTTGATGAGCACGGAAACCGGCGCAGCGTGCCAGAATCGCAAATAGAGCGCCACCGGCAACAGGCACGTGAGCGGCGTGAACCAAGCTTCTAAACGGTGATGGCGCGCGGGAAAGATGACCGCATCCCGCCCGGCCTGTTGCGCGTAGGCGGGGTCGAACGGCTCTCCGCGTTCGATGCACTTGAGCACGTGCCGGACGCGCCGCAGCTCCCAGAGCGCGATCAGCACGGTCGCCGACACGCACTGGATCACGACGGCAATGGCGGAGATCCGAAAGTGGTAGCGGATCTCAGGCGAGAGCCGCAACGTCAGCTCGACGTAGTAGATGACCAGCAGGCCGCCGATCGAGCCGCCCAAACGCGTCACGATCATCATCAGGAGGATGTACTGATGACCGAAGCGCTCGAGGTATCTCTCGGTCAGCGATTGCTTCACGGCTGTGGCCTGTTCACCGGCCAAGCGGAGGGGGCCGCTCGTCGGGATGAATTCCCTATTTCTTCCCCCGGCTGCCCAAGTGCAGGCAGATCAGCCGCTGGAGTCCGCCGACCAGGTCGTTCAAGTTCACGGATCGGCAGCGGGCCGTCAGCGCCAGGATTTCCCGGCGATAGCCCTGCCAGCGTTCGAGGAAGTGCTCCTCGTGCTTGCGTCCCCGGATGACACTCTCGATGTACTCTCTATTCCCGCTCCAGAGGTCGCTGACTTTCAGGTCGCCACAGGCGATCGCGCGGGCGAAGACGCCGCTCGTAAAATCGTCCTCGCCGATCTCGCGCTGCCAGGTGGTGATCATGTT
>DASZIA010000302.1:0-18021 GCA_035949535.1 Planctomycetaceae bacterium
GCTGATCGCCCTCCTCGTCCTGCCGCTGGCGACGGGTCTGGCGCCGCGGCTGACGCTGCCCCTCCTGCCGTCCGATTCGCCCGACACAAATCGAGCGGCGGACTCGGTCGGCGTTTCGCCGCGTGTCGCGGCTGGTTCCCATTCCCACGATTTGGGCATGGCCCAGCCGGGTGAACCAGCAATCGCGATGGCACCGATAGTCGATCGAGACACTCTGCTGTGGGTGCTGGCGGGTGTCTACGGCTTCGGGGTCGCGGTATGCCTTGCCCGCCTGGTGGCCGGCTGGCACACGGCGAGATTGCTGAGTCGCGAGGCCGCTCCCGTCACCAATTCCCAATGGCTCGAACGACTCGATTTTTGGATGAGCCGCCTGGGTCTACGCGGCAACCGATCGGCCGCATCGCCGCGGCTCATACGATTGCTGGAGAGTGACGACATCGACGTGCCTGTCGCGCTGGGCGTGCTTCGGCCGGCGATCCTCATTCCGTCGTCTCTCGTAGCGAAGGCGATGCCACGGGCGGTCGACGCGGTCCTGGTCCACGAGTTGGCGCACGTTTACCGTGCCGACTGCGCGTGGCAACTGGTCGACCGCGTCGTCCAGGCGGCGCTTTGGCTGCACCCGTTGATGTGGATTGCCCAGAGGCGGATCGCCTTCATTCGCGAGCGCGCCTGCGACGATTTCGCCGTTCGGATGATGGGGGACTTCCGCCTTTACGGGGAGACGCTGTTGGACATTGCCGCGGGGATCAAGCGCCGACGCTCGCTGGGACTCGGGCTGGCCATCGCGCGATCGAGCAAATTGGAACGACGACTGATCGCAATTGTCGACGGCAATGGCTGTGAGCGCTGCGTCGCGGCGCCGCTGTCGCGCTGGTCGGTCACCGCGGGAATGCTGCTCAGCGCAGTCGCGTTAGCTTCGATCGGATTCGAACGTGCGGCCGCAGAAGGACCACCCACATCCGCCGGTTCGCCCACTACTGAATCCCCCGTGGCTCCGACCCCGGAGCTGATTGCCGTAACCTGGCAACAAGTGCCGGAGTCCAACGGCAAGCGAATCGAGCAACCCGTGTGGCGTCCGGATGGAAAACGACTCATGGATACTGAGGCCAATGCGCTGCTGGATCAGGTCAAGAGCTTTCAGACTCATTGGTGGAACAAAGAAGAAACCCTGCGTCCGCTGGTCGTTGTGTACCGAAGGCCGCCGGGAATCCACACCGGCCTAATGACGAGCATCGTTCTTCCGAATGGCCGCCGAATGGGGACGGGATCCTGGATGTACTCGCTGGCCAACGGACTGGCCAAGTCCTCCTGCAGCCCCCAACGCGCAGACCTTAAGAGCTGGCCCGCGAAGGTCGACCTGGACGTCAAAGTTCCGCTCGAGGATCCGCAAGTCATAAAGACTATCAAATCGGCCCCAAAGGGTGTCGTCGGAGTTGCCGACGGAGTTCGCTGGTATATCGTCAAGGAGGGGGGAACGGAATTTTTGTTACCCGGCATGCCGGCCTGGCCATCGACGAGCGGCGTTCTGGAAATTCGCAACGACGACGCCGACAAATTGATCACATACGATGCGAAGGTTTGGCTGCGCGGACGCAAAGACCCGCTCCCGGACGTTTATGGCTCGACCGCCGGGCCAAAGCGGGGGGAACTGACTATGTTCCGGGTCGGTCACGCGATCGATAAGCTGGAATCGATCGAACGCGTCGAGTTCACACGGCAGCGATTTCGATTCGAGCGGATCAAGGGGGTCGAAACGCATCTCGACCTGCTGCCGCCGGATCCGTGACGCCGCGCCGGGCACTTAATTGTCGTCAGCCGGAGGCGCAAATCCGCGGCGGAAGGTGTTTTCGGTGATGTTGATTGGAATCACGAACTGCAGCAGGTAATCGGGGCCGCCAGCCTTTGTGCCGATGCCCGAGAGCTTGAAGCCGCCGAACGGTTGGCGTTCGACCATTGCCCCGGTGATGCCGCGGTTCAAATAGACGTTGCCGGCCTGCAGTTCTTGGCGGGCCCGCTTGAGATTGGCAGGGCTGCGGCTGAACATTCCCCCCGTCAGTGCGTAGGCGGAATCGTTCGCCACGTCGAAGGCTTCGTCCAAGTCCTTCACTTTGATCACGGCCAGCACGGGACCGAAGATTTCCTCGCTCGCCAGCCGCGAAGCCGGATCGACGTCGCCAAACACGTGCGGGCCGATGTAATAGCCTTCGCTCGTCGGGGTCTTGACTGCTCCGGCCGCCAAGAGTGGAAACGACTCTTTGCCCAGCTTGATGTACTCGTTAATCCGCTTGAGCGAGTCTTCGTCGATGACCGGGCCGATCGTCGTGTCGGGCAATTCGGCCGGGCCGACTTTGAGCGAAAGGGTCGCTTGCGCGAGTTTCTCCACGAACGCGTTGTAGACCGATTCCAAAACAATGCACCGCGAGCAGGCCGAGCATTTTTGACCAGCGTAGCCAAAGGCGCTGTACGCGACGCCCAGTACGGCTTCGTCCAAGTCGGCGTCGTCGTCGATGATGATCGCGTTCTTGCCGCCCATTTCGGCGATCACGTGTTTGACGAATTCTTGCCGGTCGTCGGGGCGCGACGCTTCGTGATTGATCGCCAGGCCGACTGTGCGCGAACCGGTGAACGCGATCAGGTTGACGTCGGGGCTGCCGACGAGTTCGGGCCCCACCTCTTCGCCAACACCGGGCAAATAGTTGACGACACCGTCCGGAATCCCGACGTTTTGCAAAATTTCCATCAGCTTGTAGCCGACCATCGATGATTGCTCGGCCGGCTTCATGATCACGGTGTTTCCCGTAACCAGGGCGGCGGCTGTCATGCCGGTCAAAATCGCTAACGGAAAGTTCCAGGGGGCGATCACCGCGGCGACGCCGCGCGGGCGATACGAGTAATTGTTCTCCTCGCCCGGCAGATCGCAGCGGCGTCCCGACATCAGGCGGCGTGCCTGCTCGGCGTAGTACATGCAGAAGTCGATCGCCTCGGCCACGTCGGCGTCGGCCTCGATCCACGGCTTGCCGCATTCGTGAACTTCCCACGCAGCCAGCTCAAACCGTTGGTTGCGCATTGTGGCCGCTGCCAGTTCGAGGTATTCGGCGCGATGCTCGGGTTCCGTCCGCGACCATTGCTTGAAGGCGCGGCGGGCCGCGTCGATCGCGAGCGACGCATCCTCTGCAGTGGCCGAGGAGACGACGCCGACGACCTGCGATTTGTGCGACGGGTTAATCGACTTGATCTTTCCCATCGTTTCGATCGCCCGCCCGTTGATGACGAGCGGATAGTCCTTGCCGAATTCCTCCGCGACGTCTTTCACCGCCCGCTCCATTGCGCGGCGCGCTTCGGCCCGGCTGAAGTCGGTGGGGGCTTCGTTGGTGAATGTGTACGCAGGCTCGGCCGGGACTCGTGGGGCCACTCGAGCCGGAGCGGGTCGAGACGCGGCGTCAGTGGGTTTCATTAGCAGATCCTCGATCGAAACCTGTTCGGTGAAGCTTTGCCGCAGGAAGGAATCATTGGACGTGTTCTCTAACAGTCTGCGAACGAGATAAGCCATGCCGGGAATCAGCTCGCCGAACGGCGTGTAAATCCGTACGCGCTGCCCGCGGTCGGCCAGGAGCTGGGCCTGGTCACCCCCCATGCCGTAGAGCATCTGCAGCTCGTAAGCCCCCTCCGGCACGCCGAGATGCTTGGCACACGCGATGCCGTGCGAGAGGCTGCGCAAGTTGTGGCTGCCAAGCGCGGGCCGCAGCCAGCGATGGTTCTCCATGAGGAACCGCGTGAGCCGCTCGAAATTGGCGTCGGATTCCCATTTTTGCTGGTAGACGGGAACGGGCCAGCCGTGCGCCTGAGCCATGATTGTTTCGTAGTCCCAATAGGCCCCTTTCACCAGCCGCACCCAGATCGGCGTGCCGCGGGCGGTCGCCCATTCCAACAGCGCTTCTGTGTCCCGCGGCGCCTCGGGCAGGTAGGCCTGCACGACAATCCCGACGTCCGGAAAATCGCGGAACTCGTCCTCCATCAGGATCTCTTTAAAGATCTCGAACGTCAGGTCCTTGTAGGCGTACTGCTCCATGTCGACGTGGATGTAGGCATCGTGCTCCCGTGCCGCTCGCAGCAACGGACGCAAACGGCGCTTGACGTGCTCCGACGTGCCGGCCACGTCGATCGGGCGAAACTGGCTGTAGAGGGCCGAGAGTTTGAGCGAAAGATTGACCCGCGGAATGCTGCCTTCGTGATCGCGGTCCAGCCGCGGGACTTCCGACCAGGATTGCACCTCGCCGGCCATGCCTTCGATCAGCTCGAGATAGGCCCGCTGATACGCGTCGGCGTCGCGCTCGCTCGTCGTGGCTTCGCCGAGCAGATCCAACGTGAAGGCAAAGCCCTGCTTGCGGAGCTTCGTGACCGTCGCCAAAACTTCTTCAACCTTCGCGCCGGCGATAAACCGCTGCGACATCCGCAGGGAGTTGGACCGCGCGTTGAGGGCCAGCGCCTTGCCCAACACCGAATTCGGCTGAGAAATCTCGAGCCCCAGCCGCACGGCCAGCGGCAGCTGCGAACGAACTTCGTCGAAATATTCCTGCAGATGGCGAGTCACAGCCTCATGCGTGTGCAGCATGGGCAGGACGTCCACGAAGCGGAACATCTGCACCTTGACCGACTCATCAGCCATGGCCCAGGAGAGAATACGGTCGTCCCACCAGCGGCGCTCGAAGATCGACGGGCTGCGCCGCTCGAGGTGGGCGAAGAGTTCCCGGCCGATCGCCTGAGTTTCGCCTTCGATGGCCGCGTCGACGTCGACGGCGCCGCTCGCAGAGACCGGAGGAGCGGCAACTTGTGCCGTCTTCCCCCGTGCTCGACCGCGACCCTTTTTTGACATCGACATCCGGCAATCCTTGCGCTGACAGTACCGGATGAATTATTGCGAAGAAGGCAAGGCTTGCGAAGCGAGCGGGATCCCTGGTCTGCAGCAACCGCCACTGCCGCACTTAGAACCGCGATTCCCCGTCATGTCGTGTAATCGGCGTTTAGTCGCACGTATTCCGCAGTCAAGTCACTGGTCCAGAAGCGCACGGCTTCCTTGCCCGATGCTAGATCCAGTTCGATCAGCACGTCACGATTCGCTCGGAGCCCTAGCGACAGACTCTTCGCGTCGAAGTCGGTCGGCATCCCGGACTTGTAGAGCAACACGCCGTTGACCTCGAGACTCAAATCATCTTCTCGGAAAGGCACGCCCGCATAACCCGCGGCCGAGATTATCCGGCCCCAGTTCGGATCGCCGCCGGCAATTGCCGTCTTGACCAAGGGCGAATCGGCGATGGCCCGGGCGATGCGCAGGGCGTCTTCCCGCGTCCGCGTGCCGCGCACATCGAGCGTGATGAAGTGTCCGGCTCCCTCGGCGTCGCGAATGATGGCCTGCGCCAAATCGATCGCTACTTCGTCAACCATCTCTTCAATCGCGGGCAAGCCCTGGTTACCGGGCGACGCCTGCGAGGCATTCGACGCCAGCAGTAACAGGGTGTCGCTCGTACTCATGTGGCCGTCCACGCTGATGGAGTTGAAGCTACGCTCGACCGCGTGTCGGAGGAGTGTCTCGGCCTGCCGCTGATCGAGCGCCGCGTCCGTCATGATGACCGCGAGCATGGTTGCCATGTTGGGCGCGATCATCGCCGCTCCTTTTGCGACGCCGCTCACCCGCACGTCGGCCGTGCCGATTCGACGCGTGCGCGTGGCCACCTTGGCAAACGTGTCGGTTGTCATCATCGCCGTAGCCGCATCCCGGAAGGCGTCGGGCGATGACGCGAGCTGCTTGGCGGCGGCGGGAATCCCGGCAGCCAGTTTTTCCCGAGGCAGAAAGCGGCCGATCACGCCGGTCGAGCAGACTAGCACGTCTTCCGGCGAGCAGTCGAGCCGCTTTGCGACCTCCGCCGTCATCCAGCGTGCGTCCTCGTCTCCCCGGGTGCCCGTACAGGCATTGGCGTTGCCCGAATTGATAACCACCCCGCGGGCCGTCGAACGCGGCAGCCGCGACCGCGAAACTTTCACCGGGGCGCCGCACACCAGGTTGGTGGTGAAGACGCCCACCGCTGTCGAGGGTCTGTCGGCCGCAAACAGCGCCAAGTCGAGCTTCGAAGAGTCCGACTTGATTCCGCACGCGACGCCCGCGGCGCGGAATCCGGCAGGCAATGGCACCGATGTTTCCAAAACTCGGACTCCTCGAAATCGATCAGAGTGACAATCGACGGACGTGGTTCGGTCAGCGCGGCAGGCCCAACGTCTCGGGAAAACCGTTCATAAGGTTGAAATTCTGCACGGCCACGCCCGACGCTCCCTTGAGGAGATTGTCGGTCACCGAGATCGCAATCAGCCGACCATGCGTGACGCGGGCCGTCATATAACAGTAATTCGTGTAGGCCACGTCTTTGGTGGCAGGAAGATGATCGACGACGCGCACGAATGGCTTGCCCCGATAGAAGGCCCGCATCGCTTCGAGCGCGTCGGACTGCGTCAACTCTCGCAACGGGCGGGCGTACATTGTGCAGAAGATTCCTCGATCCATCGGCACCAGGTGCGGCGTGAAAGTGGTTTCGACGGCCTGACCGCTCGCATGGCTCAGGACCTGATCGATTTCCGGCTCGTGCCGGTGATTGCCGACCGAGTACGCGGCAAAATTTTCGTTGCACTCGCCGAACAGGATATGCAACTTGGGCATCCGTCCCGCGCCCGTGACGCCGCTTTTGGCGTCAATAATGATGTCCTTCGGATCGATCAGCCGGTCGCACAAAAACGGCGCGAGCCCAAGGATCGAAGTGCTGGTGTAGCAGCCGGGATTGGCGATCAGATCGGCCGGCGGGATTTTTTCGCCAAACAACTCCGGCAACCCATAGACGGTCTTCGCGAGGCGGGCTGCATCCGTGTGGGAATGGCCGTACCACTTCTCGTAGACGGCCGCATCTCGAAAGCGATAATCGGCACTCAGATCGATGACGCGGCACCGGTGCGCCAACAGATCCGGCACCACCCCCATCGCGGCGACGTGCGGCAAGGCCGTGAAAACAAACGATGCGCGAGCGGCAACCTCCGCGGGCGCGAGATTTTCGCAGGGGAGGTCCAGCCGCCCAGCCAGCGACGGATGCACGGCACTGATCGGCGGCGAGCCTTCCTGACGAGTGGTCAGGGCGGCAATTTCAACCTGGGGATGATTGAGCAGAAGCTTGATCAACTCCAGCGCCGTATAACCGCTGGCCCCGACGATTGCGACTTTCACCATTCGACGATTTACCTAGTGGGATCGAGAGCCCGCTCGACCGGACGTGCGCTACGCAACTTCGGTCATTTGTCCCAAGGGTCCTGATTCTACGCTCTATTTTCGATGGGACAATCGGACTACGCTTGGGGTTCGCGACGCTCGATCCATCCAACACTTTAGAAGGGGAAACGAACCTTCGACAATGTGGGGGTCTCAGCACAACGCGGCGACTCCAAGGCAATTGGGCCTCTCCCTGGAAGGGAACAATGAAATGCTGGCTGGCGCGGATTTGAAGGACGCAACTCAATCACCCGAACCATTGCCTGCTAAGGGAGTGAAAGCGGGGCGAGCAATTCTCACATCCGAGTTTCCCGAGCTCCGCCTGTTCGGGTTGTTGATGTGGAGGTTCGGCCATCCCAACGGCCCTATGACGTTCTTTTTGGCGAATCAACAGGGCGACCCTGACGCCCCGTTCAAGTGGGATTACCTTTTCGTGCCGACCGGCAACCTGCGGATGCACGTCGTTCGCGGTTCTGTCGGCATCGAGGTCTTTCATTGGGGCGAGCAGGTATCGACGGAAGACATCGTCGCGTACTTGAAGGGAAATATTGCTCGTTACTCCAAGGAAATTGACGACACCATCTCTGGCCTCGAAGAGCACACGCTCATCTTAAACCCCTATATTCGACACCGGAACATTGCAAATTTGGCACTTGAGGAGCTCGACAAGTTGGTGCTGAGTGCGCCGCCTCAGCTTCGCCCTCATCTTGCTAAGCGCGAGCTGGACGAGTGGGCGGAGCAGCAGAGGGAGTTCTGGGAAGCCGTTCAGCGCCAAGCCTCGCTCACCATTCTCCTTGTTACAGAGTCGGCGTTCATGGGAGAGTCGTACCTAAATCTCCTGCTCGCGATTCTGATGCGTCGCGAGATTCGTGAGTCGAAAGCGATAATGAGTGAAACGTTAATGCGAAGATGGAGGGCGAAGATCGAGCGTCTGCATGTCGATTGCACAGGGATTCCGAAGCCGGCGAACCTTGGAGACACTCGAATCGCGAATGCAAAGAAAATGTTCGACATTCGCAACCGAGTAGCGCACTCGTACCCAGATCCGAAAGACATGGCAGTTGGAAAAATGTGGTTTTACAGATCCTTCCCTGTACTGGAAACTGGGCTGCCGTTTCTCACATTCGCTGTCACGCTGCAAAATCAACTTCCGAGCGCAGACGAGGCGCGATTCTGTAAGAAAGCGGCCGACCAGTTGGTGGACTTCCTGACAGAGTTGGTGGAATACGACAGCGACCAAACACGTTTCATCACCGCGTCCAACCCGCTTGGGTACAACGAATCAAAAAAGATTTACAGCGTACCGTTTGGTCGCCAGCTCGCCATGTCAATCACTGCCCCGCCAGAGTCAGAGCCGGAGGAACACGACAAATGACAGTGCCCGGAATTCGAGCTGTGCGGAGTCGCCATGCGTCGCTCGTCCATGGCACTCGCCCGTGAACGCGGCATGGTTTGAATTCGCGCTCAAACCGGTCAAAATGGGGACGCTTTCGACGAAGTGTTGCGGACGATGGGCATCGTGAAAGGCGAGTGACCGATGGCGAACGTGAAGCAACTGGCCGAGGCTGCGCTGAGCGAAGGGGCCGGAATTCTGCGGCTGGCCCCCAATTGGGTGCCCCGGTCATTTCTGCAGCCTGGGAAACGGATCAAGCTGCATCCGGCCGACTATTACGCGCTGGGCACTCACCGAGGCGGGATCGACGAGCGGTGGTTTGCCTCGACCACGCCCGCCACGAACGAAGGGGCCCCGCCCGACGAGGGGCTCAGCTATGTCGTGCTCGGAAAAGAGCGATTCACGCTGCGCGACGCCGTCGCTGACCTGGGGGCCGAGTTGGTCGGCGATTCGATTTGGAACCAGTATCGGCGATGGCCGGTCTACTCGAAATTCTTCGACAACATGGGGCCGATCCCCCATCATATGCACCAGAGCGATGCGCAGGCGAAGCTGGTCAAGCAGGAAGGCAAGCCCGAATCGTATTACTTCCCGCCGCAGCTCAACGCCATCGGCAACAATTTCCCCTACACGTTCTTCGGGCTCGAGCCGGGAACGACCAAGCAGGACGTCGTCCGATGCCTCGAACGCTGGAACGACGGCGACAACGGCATTCTCGATCTCTCCAAGGCGTACCGCCTGAAGCCTGGGACTGGCTGGCTGGTTCCGCCCTGCGTGCTGCATGCTCCGGGCAGTCTCGTCACGTACGAGCCGCAATGGGGCAGCGACGTGTTCGGCATGTATCAGTCGATGGTTGAAGGCCGGGCCGTCCCGCGTTCGCTGTTGACGAAGGATTTTCCCAAGGAAAAGCATGACGACGTCGCTTACCTGGTCGACGCGCTCGACTGGGAGGGAAACGTCAATCCGAGCTTTAAGGATTCGCATTACCTCGAGCCGATCCCCGTCGCGGCAACCGAGAAGGAAGGCTATGTCGACCGCTGGGTGGTCTACGGCAAATTCGGCGGCAAGCAACTCTTCACGGCCAAGGAGTTGACCGTCGAGCCCGGCGCCAAGTGCACGATCAAAGACGGCGGAGCCTACGGCTGGATCACCGTGCAAGGCAGCGGCCGCATTGGCAAGCTGCGATTGGAGACTCCGGCTATGATCCGCTTCGGGCAGATGACGGAGGACGAGGTTTTCGTCAGCGCGAAGGCAGCGGCCGCCGGCGTGGTCGTCGAGAACACCGGCACGGGGCCGCTCGTCGGTCTGCGCTACTTTGGTCCGGACGCACAGCCGTCCGCTCCGAACGTGGGCGATCACAAGAAGCGCTGATTCACGCTGCTCGTCCGCGTCCCCATCCGAGCCCCATTTCTCATGGCAGCCTCACCGCATTCTGACGGAATTCCACAATGACGACTTCCTCGCGCAACAACTTTCCCAAACTGCACAACGCGGCCTGGCCAGGGGTCGTCGGCAAGGGTCCTGATTCTGAGCCGCCGATCGATTTGGACAAGATGCTCGACCTGACGGCGGCGGCTGAAGTCAACGGCACGAAGTTCGACGGCGTCGATTTGTTCTTGTTCGCGCCGCACGTCGACATCGATTCCTCCGACGACGATCTCAAACGGTTGGCCGAGCGGGTCCGTTCGCGGAATCTTGTCATCGGATCAGTGGTGGCGCCCGTTTGGCCGCCGACCGGCGGCGGCTCAGCAATGGGCAACGAAGCCGAGCGCAAAGCGTTTCTCGAACAAGTCCGCAAAGGCTGCCGCATCGCCCGGCGGCTGCGCGAACTGGGCGTGCGGCCCTTCGGCGTCGTGCGGATCGACTCGGCCTGCGGCCCCGCTGATTGGCACATGGATCCCGAAGCGAACCAATTGCGGATCGCCGAGACCTTTCGCCAGGCCTGCGACATTGCGGCCGACTCAGGCGAGCATCTGGCAGCCGAGGGCGAAATCTGCTGGGGTGGCATGCACAGTTGGAAGCGGATGCTGCAACTCTTAGAACTTGTCGATCGACCGGGGTCGCTGGGATTCCAGGCCGACATGGCGCACACGCTCCTTTATACGCTCGGGCACAATGCGCCCGAGGACCGCATTCTTCCCGCGAACTGGGACTGGAAGGACGCGGGCCAGCTTGATGGCGCTCTCAAGACGCTGACGGCGGCGCTGCGGCCGTGGACGATTGATTTTCACGTCGCGCAGAACGACGCAACCGTCAAAGGCTCAGGCTCGCACGACAAAACAGGCCGCCACTGCCTCCCGAACGATCCCAACGGAAAACTGAAGATCGCCCATCACGCCGGCTTTTGGCTTCGTGACGGTTATGGCAACTTGACCAAACGCTTGCGGCACATCTGTTGGGACGGTTGCATGTTCTCGAACGACACGATGATGAAGCCGCAAACGTGGAATGAGATCCTCGCGGCAATGGTCAGCGTCCGCGACGCGCACGGTTGGAAAGAGTAAGGTCCCACATGTCTAAACCACTCAACATCGGCCTGATCGGCTATGGATTTATGGGGCGCGCGCACTCGAACGCGTATCTGCGCGTCAACAATTTCTTCAAGCTCGCGCATCGGCCGGTCCTCAAGGCGATCTGCGCCCGCACGGAAGATCAGGCCAAGGCGTTTGCCGACACTTGGGGCTACGAGTCGGTCGAAACCGACTGGCGAAAGCTCGTCGCGAGGAAAGACATCGACGCGGTCGACATCTGCGTCCCAAATAATCTTCACCACGACATCGCCGTGACCGCTGCCCAGGCCGGCAAGATCGTGCTGTGCGAGAAGCCCCTTTCCATGAACGCGCCTGAAGGGGCCAAAATGGTCGATGCTGTCGAGAAGGCCGGCGTGCCGAACATGGTCTGGTACAACTACCGCCGCGTTCCCGCCGTCACGCTGGCCAAAAAACTGATCGACGAAGGCCGCTTAGGGAAGATCTTTCATTATCGGGCGGTCTTCCTGCAGGACTGGACGATCTCGGTCGACTTGCCCCAAGGGGGCAACGCGCTGTGGCGGCTCGACGCCAAGGCGGCCGGCAGCGGCGTGACCGGCGATCTGTTGGCCCACTGCATCGACACGGCGCTGTGGCTCAACGGCAAGATCGACAGCGTTACCGCCATGACCGAGACCTTCATCAAAGAGCGCCCACACAACCTGACGGGCAAAGTGGAAAAGGTCGAAATTGACGATGCCTGCGCGTTTCTGGCCCGCTTCGCCAACGGCTCACTCGCCACGTTCGAGTCGACCCGTTACGCCCGCGGGCACAAGGCCCTTTACACTTTCGAGGTCAACGGCGAAAAGGCTTCGCTCAAGTGGGACCTGCACGATCTGCATCGGCTCGAGTATTTCGACCATGGCGACGAAGGGAAACTCCGTGGCTGGCGGTCGATTCACGTGACCGATCACGGCGGCGAGCATCCTTACATGGAGAAATGGTGGGTGCCCGGACTGCAGATCGGGTACGAGCACACCTTCGTGCATCAGGTGGCCGATTTCCTGGAGGGGCTCGAGACGGGCAAGCCGGCCGAGCCGACGTTCAAGACCGCCCTCGAAACCCAGAAGGTCTGCGACGCGGTTTTGAGCAGTGCCCGCGAGGGCCGCTGGACGAGAATTGCGTAGATATTCGCAGCCGGCCGCCGGTATAATCGCGAGCGTCCTCGGTGCGTTTCGAGGAACCGGCGCAAGGGGTCTTGCCACATTCGGCAGACGCCTTTTTTTTATTCGTTAGTGCAAGTTACGCTCGAAACGCTCGATCCTCGAGATCCGCCGGCCGAGTGCGTGACGCTTGGCCTGGGGAGTCTGTCAGCATGGAAAAGCAGCCGATATCGCGTGAGGGATATGACAAGCTCCGCGAGGAGATCCGCCGGCTCGAAGACGATGAAATGCCCAGGATTGCGGCCCAAATCGCGGCGGCCCGGGCCGAGGGGGACTTGAGCGAGAACGCGGAATATCACGGCCAGCGCGAGGCGCAGGGGCTCTTGCAGGCGAAAATCAACCAGCTCAAAAGCAAGCTCGGCAACTGTTACATCGCCGACAAGTCGATGATGCCCAAAGGCGTGGTGGCCTTCGGTTCGACCGTGACCATCAAGGATCTGTCCGACGGCTCGCTCGAAAAGTATGAATTGGTCGGGCCGGGCGAAGAGAATTACGACGGCGAGGTCATGAAGATCCTCACCAGCAGCCCAATCGCGCAGGGGCTCCTGGGAATGAAAGTCGGCGATTCGGTAGAAGTGACCATTCCTCGGGGAGTGCTGCGAATGCAGGTCGTCGCAATTGCCGACGCGTGACCTCACCGCTTTGGATCCCCGCGCTGCCGAAAGCCTGCTCCCGTTTGACCACTTTTGACTGAGACGCGGCCCCCGACCTAGTCGACCTCTCAACGTCGACCTTTCAACTCGACGATTCGCCGCTGTCCCACTGCCCTGCACTGCGACCTGCCTCGGAATCCACCTGCTGTTACCTTCCTCTATCTTCGAGAGCCTGCCATCGTGCGCCCGACTCCCTCTGCTTCCACCGCGTCAGGAGTTACGTCTCTTTGCAAACGTCTTAGCGCGGCATTTCTGGTTCTCTCACTGGCTGTTCCGCTCGCGACGCGCGGCGATGACTGGTTCCAGTTCCGCGGACCCGACGGCCAGGGGCATTCTTCCGCAGTGGGTCTGCCGACGCACTGGAGCACAACCGAGAACGTCCGATGGAAGCGAGCGATTCCAGGACGAGGCTGGTCTTCGCCAGTTTGCGTGGGCAACAAGGTCTTCCTCACGACAGCCGTGCCGACGGATTCCACCCATTCACTGCACGTCCTCTCGCTCGATGCCGACACCGGAAACATCGTGTGGGACGTAACCCTCTTCGACCGATTGCTCGCGGACCGCGCCAGAATCCACTCGAAGAATTCCCACTCCAGTCCCACGCCGGTAGCGGTCGATGGACGACTGTACGTGCATTTCGGCACGCAGGGCACAGCGTGCCTGTCTCTCGATGGCAAGGTGTTGTGGAAGACTCGCGAGTTGGTCTATCAGCCCAATCATGGCAGCGGCGGCTCGCCTGTGCTTGTGGACGGCTTGCTTGTCGTGAGCTGTGACGGGGCTGACCTTCAATTCGTGGCGGCCCTCGACGCAAACTCGGGCAAAGTGCGCTGGAAGAAGGACCGGCCCCCGTGCGACGAACTCAAGAAATTCGCCTTCGGCACGCCGCTCGTGATCGAAGTCGTCGGCAAGAAGCAAATTGTCAGCCCGGGCGCGAACTGGGTCGTCGCCTACGAGCCAAAGAGCGGCGATGAGATTTGGCGGGTCCGCTACGAGGGATATTCGGTCGTGCCGCGGCCCGTAGTCGGACACAGGCTCGTGTATCTGGCAACGAGCTTCGATTCGTCCCAGCTCCTGGCGATTCGTCCCGACGGCCATGGCGACGTGACTGACACGCACGTGGCTTGGAGGCAGTCCCGTTCGATGCCGTCCACGCCGTCGCCACTATTGATCGGCGAGAATCTCTACATCATCAGCGACGCGGGAATCGCGTCGTGCCTCGATGCGAAAACGGGCAAAGTGCGCTGGACGCACCGGATTGGGGGAAAGTTTTCCGCGTCGCCAATTGTCGCGGAGGAGCGTGTCTACGTTCTCAGCGAATCGGCAGAGACGACCATTTTTCGCGCGACGCCCGAGCGATATCTCGAGATCGCCCGGAACAAGCTCGACGAGCAGGCACTCGCCTCTCCCGCGGTTATCGAACGGGCACTCGTGATCCGCACGGAAGGCGTTCTGTACCGCATCGAGAATTGACCGCTCGATGTCAAAAACTGGCGGACCGGCCGCTTGAGATTCTTTCCACGGCAGCCGGTAATACTGCGTCAGCCGACCGAAATCTCGTTTACCAGTTGGACGGCCGGAGCTGCGGTCAAAATTGCCTGGGTAACGAGCTGCTTGGCGTAATAGGTGGCGGCGCGGCCGGTCACTACCATGCGGCTGTCGCGCTGATGGATGGCCAGATCGCGAACCTGCTGCTGGGTTTGACGGTGAACGAAGCGAATCAGCTCAGAAAAACTCGGTGAGGCGGGTCGAGCCGATGTCTCCGTCATCGCGAGCGGCATGTTTGCTCCAAGTGCGTGCATACGTGAGGCTTCAGAACAGCCGGAAGCGAATGCCGTGCCAGCCGGCCGCAAAGGAGTCATTGGTGGCCGGCCAACCCTTAGGGTATCAAAGGGCTAGGCGTTTCGATCGGCGATCCGACTCAGTCGCATCGACGTAAATCTAGTCTTGTCAACTCACTGCCGCTCGCGCCGCGAACCATCTTGAGCGCGAAGCGAGCCGAAACGGAGCATCGCGCGGCGGAGTCAATCTCTCCGCACTGCCATCGCTTGAACTGTGCGCCTGTCGCGGATGTAGGCAACTGCTGGGGAGATCCGGGCACGAGCTCCCAGTGACTCGGTGTCGCAGCTGCGCCGTTTGCGGCGCGTCCAAAGTGCTGGTCGGCGGCCCTTCCGAACAAACGAGAAGGGGCTCTGGCAGCTAAACAGCCATGAGCCCTTCTTGTCTCTCGCGGGCTGACTCGAAGGCGACCAGATGACCCCCTGATCGCTGCGCGCTCAGCCCAGACAGCCTCTTGCGCTGACACGAACAGGCATCACTCAGCTCTGGCTTTCGACATGCGGTCCGTGATCGTAGCAATCGCGGTCATGCCAGAGTGGAAGGCCAGCGGCATACCGCGCGGCCAGCATCAAAACCTTGGCCTCGGAGCCGGGTTTGGCAGCTGTCGGGCGGATCGGGTCGACGCCTCGAGCCCGAAATTGTTCTTCGGTGTAGTACTCGATGACTCCGTCAGTTCCCTCGTATTCGCCTTCCTCGTCGCGATCCACCGTCTCGACGGCTTGATCCGCGTCGAAGTCGTCATCCTCAAAATCGAACGCCATTCGTCAGACTCCAACTGTATTTAAGGATTCAAGTGAGAAACCCAGCCGGGCGTTAGTTGGCCTCGGAACTCCCGGAAACCAGGCTTGCACAGCATCGCCGTCGGCATCGCAAACTCAAGCGGTTCGAGAAACTCAGACGGTTCGAGTCGGCAAACAAAATGACGCAGAAGGCGTCTCGCGGGCGGGCCGGAACTTGGGCTGGTCCATCAACCGATTCTTGGGACCTTGGAGCTGATTGTCAATAAAAAAAACGGCAAAAATGAGCCGAAAGCTCGAACGGCCTGTCGTGCGCGAACGGGTCCGAAATTCTCAATTTTGGGAGCCGTCTACCTGCGGTAGGGATTCGCCGCACGCCGGTTGTAGCGAGCGAGACCCTGGCAGCAAGGGTGTTCAGCCGCTAACGAACCCGGCGGTGCGCGTCGTAGCGCTTCAGCTTTTGGTAAAGGGTTGATCGTTCGATGCCCAGGATCTCCGCCGTCCGTGTCATATTCCAGTTGGTGCGTTCCAGGGTCGCCAAAATGTGGGCCTTCTCGAGCGATTCCAGCGAGACGTCGCGATTAGGCTCGTCGATCACATTCACCGTCGGGTCCGATCGAGGCGTTCGCAAAGCCGTCAGGCGAATATCCTCTTCCCGCACGTGATCGCCCGCGCACAGGATCACCGCCCGTTCGACGACATTTTGCAGCTCGCGCACGTTGCCGGGCCAGTCGTAGGCAATCAGTGCGTCGTGCGCCCCGCGGGTGAAACCGACGACCTGCCGCCCCGTCTTGCGGGACGAACTCTGCAAGAAGAACTCGGCGAGGATCGGGATGTCGGAACGGCGTTTCCGCAACGGAGTGACGACAATCTCAACGACGTGCAAGCGAAAATAGAGGTCCTTGCGGAACGTGCCGCGTTCCACCTCGCGCTCCAGATTGCGGTTCGTGGCCGCCACCACCCGCACGTCGGTCTCAACCCGCGTGCGACCACCGACGCGCTCGAACGGGTGGCCTTCCAGCACTCGCAGAAACTTGGCCTGAATGCCCAGGCTCATTTCGCCGACTTCGTCGAGGAACAACGTGCCTCGGTTGGCCTGCTCGAACTTGCCGATCTTGCGCTCGGTGGCTCCCGTGAAGGACCCCTTCTCGTGGCCGAACAGCTCACTTTCGAGCAGACTTTCGGCCAGAGCCGCACAGTTCATCGTACAGAAGGGACGGTTCTTTCGATCGCTGCTGAAATGGATCGCCTGAGCGACCAGCTCTTTGCCGACGCCGCTCTCGCCCCGAATCAAAACGGTGGCGTTTGTCGGAGCAAACCGAGCGATGGTCGAGCGAAGATCCTCGATCTCGGCGCTCTGGCCGACGATGTGGCTTTCGCCCTGCAATTGCTGGCGCAATGTTTCGTAGTCGGTCCGGATGCGATCCAAGCCGCGGGCCAGCGATTCCTTTTCCTTCAAATTCCGTAATGCGACGGCCATCTGGTCAGCGACGGCGATCGTGAACTCCAGGTCTTCGGGCTGAAAGGGGCGCTTCGGGTCGGTGGAATAAAGATGCACTAAGCCGTGGATCAGCGGTCCGAGCTGGATGGGCGCACAGATTACGCTGTCGGCCCGCACCTCGCCGAGCGCATCTCGTTCGGAGATGCGGGCGTCGGCGCGCACGTCGCGGGCCAGAACGGCCTCGCGCGTCGACAGGACCTGCGTCGAGAGGTAATTCGAGACCATGTGGTAAGGGCTCTCCCCCCGGGCGCTATAGGCCACAACAGACAATTGAGAGGCCTGAGCCCCGTCCGCCACCGCCTTGGGCAGCAGCAGAACGGCCCCGATGTCGAAGTTGATTCCCGCCCGCAAGCCCGAGAGCACAACCTCCGCCAGCTCCTTGCCTCCGGCGGCGGCCCCCATGTCGAGCGCCAGGCGATAGAGTGAGGCCAATTCGCTCTGCGCACGGTCGGGACCCGACGTGGAAACAGTCTCTTGCATCCGGTAACGGGAGCTGCGCGCCCGGTGCACGATTTCGGGGTGCTCGGACGACGACTTGGGGTCCACGACGTCCAGAGACAACGCCGTATCGGACTCGTTGATGTCCTGAGGAACTTCCTTCTGCGGGAAAGGCTCACCCAGGTTGAAGGTAAACCCGAGCTCGTAGGGCCCGATCTGGATCATGTCACCCGATTCGAGCTCCCGTTCGCCGACGACGGGCCCGCCGTTGACGGTGGTCCCGTTGCGGCTGCCCAGGTCGCGAACGACCCAAGTGGTGCCGTTGCGATAGAGCTCGCAGTGATTGCGGCTGCACAATTCGTCTCGCAGCACGATCCGATTGGTCGTGGCCCGCCCAATTGTCATGACCTGCGCGGGAGACAACCGAAAAATGTCCCGCCAGGAATTGCCCTCTCGGACGACGAGGTAA
>DASZIA010000303.1:0-16502 GCA_035949535.1 Planctomycetaceae bacterium
GAATATGTGATCGGCAAGAAGAAAGAGAGCACGAACCCCGGACAGGGCGGACAAGGCGACGTGTATTACGTCCGCGCCACCAAGGCTGACGACCCGTCGACGGTTTATCTCGCGAATCTCAAGATCGACTTGTCGACCAAGTTCGGCGACTGGATCGAGCCCGACCTGCTGAAAGTCGACCGCGAAAACCTCAGCGATATCCGGATCGACAGCTATTCGATCGACGAGCAACAAGGGGCGATCATCCCCGGTGAAGTCACCGAACTGAAGCGGAAGCCGCCCGGCGACAACTGGACGATGTCGAATCTCAAGCCGACCGAGGAACTCAAGAACGAGGCCATCAACCAACTCGTGAGCCATCTCGACGGCCTGCGACTGGTCGGCGTGCGGCCCAAACCCCCGGGCATCGAACCTGATCTGTCGATCGATCCGCGCTATGCTCGCGACCGGCGACTCGTCGAAGTGCTACGCAGCGACATGGCCGCCAAGGGGTACTTCGTTGGGTCCGACCGCCGCGGCGGCAAGGAGCGGATCTTCTCGAAGGAAGGCGAGATCGAGGCGGGAACCAACGAAGGGCTGCGGTACGCGCTGCACTTCGGGCAGATCTTTACGGGGACCGAATTCGAGGTCGAGACGGGTCTCTCCAAGGACGCGTCGAAAGATAAGGGAGCCGCGAAGGTCGGCGACAAGGCGAAGAAGGCTGAGCCGGCTAAGGACAAAGGCAAAGAGAAAGAGCAGCTCAAGAAGAACCGCTACCTGATGGTGAACGTCACCTTCGATCCGAAGCTGGTCGGCGAGCCGCCGATCAAGCCGCTCGAGCCGAAGAAGCCGCAGGGACTTGTCCTGGACGCGCCCAAGGCCCAGCCCGCCCCCAGCAATAAGCCGGCTCCGACTGCGGGGAACGCAGGAACGAAGGTCGAGTCGAATACTCAGCCAGCCGGCGCTGGCAAGACGAACGAAAAGCACTCGTCCGCCGCGCAGTTAGATGATTCCCAAGTGCTGGCGATGGTGTTGCCCGATCCGCAAGCCAGTCCACCGAAGTCTGACGCCAAGACAAGTGAGACCAAGGGCCCAAAGACCCCGTCAGCACCTCCTGCGGGCTCGGGCAAGCCCGCCCCGGCTGCAAAGTCCGCTCCCAGCGCCAAGCCGGCTGCGCCGGCCGCCCCCAAGCCCGATCCGAAGGCCGAGTACGACAAGGCCCTCGCGCAGTATAAGAAGGATCTCGAAAAGTACGAGAACGACAAATCGGAGTTCGAGAAGAAGCTCAAGAAGGGGCAGGACAAGGTCAAACAGCTCAACGAGCGGTTCGGCCCGTGGTACTACGTGATTTCGGCCGAGAGCTTCGAAAACTTGCGCCAGGAACGCGCCAGCCTCGTGCAGCCAAAGGGTAAGGCGGCCGAGAAAAAGCCGGGCGCCGGCCTCGACTTTCATCCGCCCCTCGGCGAAATGCCGAAGTAGCCCGATGTCTTTCCCAGGGGTTGTCGTTCGGGTCGTGTCTCAGGCCCGCTGCGCTTCCCCCGCAACGACGAGGCTCTGGCGCCGCTGCCTTTTGGCCTGCCTGACGGCGAATCGGGCCAGAGCGGTTGCCGTGTAGGGCGTTCCTGCGACGAAGCGGCAGAGCGGCCCGAACGAGTACGCGCCGCTGGCCCCGACGAAGTAGAGACCTCGCACCGACGACTCAAAGCCGCGATTCAGCATCGGGTAGCCCTTCACGGTGTCGATCGACTGCGACAAGTCGTCTGACAGGAAGCTCATGCGCGATACCGAGACGCGGTAGCCCGTCCCCAACAGGACGTGGTCGAAGACGCTTTCGGTGCCGTCGTTGAGTTCGAGGTGGACTTTCTCGCCACGCGCGGCTGCTTGGAGCGCGTGTCGCCCGGGCCTCAGCGTGACGCCGGCCGTGCGGGAACGCAGCCAACTGCTCCCGGCCGGACGAATGGCGCGGGTCGCCATCCGATCCTGCCAAGATCGCGGGAACGACGTGAACAGGCGCGGGTTTTCGATCAGCCAGTTAATTCCGATCGGTCCGATCTTGCCCGGCGCCTGGAACGGGTTGATCGGCAGATCCATGAGCGCTTCGAGCCACGAACTGTTTTTCAAAAAGCGCACGAACGGCTGCCGCATGAGGACCTCGACTTGGGCGCCGTTTTCGTGGAGCAGTGCGGCCGATTCGAGTGCGCTTTGCCCGCCGCCGATCACCGCCACGCGTTTGCCGGCAAATCGCCCCAGGTCGCAGTTGGCGCGGTCGCTCGTGTGTGAGGCCAAGTCATTCGGCAACGACGCGAACACGGCCGGATAATTCGGAAAGGCACCGATTCCAGTGGCGACGACGACGTTCTGCGCTTCGAGAGATTCGCCATCGTCGAGCGTCAGCACAAACCCGTCGCCCGACCGCTCGATGGCAAGCACGTGCCGCTCTTCGAGGTCGGGAAGGGCCTGCGACTGGAACCATCGCCCGTAGCGCACGAAGGTCTCGAGCGGCATCGACTTCGGAATGCTACAGCCGTGGGCCGTTTCATAATTCTCGAGCGAGAACGCGTGCGAGGGATCGGAAATGTGCGAGCCCGTTCGCGGAGAGCGCAGCAACATGCCTTTGGGCATTTGGCTCGCCCAAAAGTCCATCGGCTTGCCAAAGATTCGCACATCGAATCCGCCGGCCCGCAAGTGTGATCCGACGGCCAGCCCGTAAGGCCCAGCGCCCACGACCGCGAATTGACAACGGGAATCAGAATTCAACACAGCACTCTCCTCGCGTTACTCTCGACCGAGTTGACAACCATCACTTCGTCGCATCTCGAAGCCACCACTCCCGGCTGAGGCTTGAACCAGGCCGGATCCGCCTCTTCGCCGTTTGCCCAGGCAATCAGGGCAGCGGGAAGATTGGCACCGGCCAGGTGCGAAAACGGATAACCTCCGCCGATTCGCGGATTGAGATCGATCACCTGCGGCCCCGATTCGGTCATCATCAAGTCGCAATCGAGGCTGCCGACGTGCGCGAGACGCCGGCCGATAATCTCCCCCAGGCGCTCGAGCCGGTGGTCCTCGACCGTCATCGCGCGGTCGGTGTTTCCGAAACGCATGACCAGTTTCTGCCGCATTAGCGTCGCGACGTGGTTGCCGTCGAGATCGTTAACGACGTCGATGCCGTATTCATCTCCCGACAATTGCTCCTGGAAGACGAGGCAATGTTCGCAGTCTCCCGCGCTCAAATTCCAAAAGATCGACCGCCGCACTTGAATCATGCCCCATTCGTACGCGAGCGTGAGCTCGCGATCGTTCTCGATCCGCTCGAGGCCGATTGAGCTGGATCCCCAGCGCGGCTTGACGACGAGCGGGAACTTGAGAGTCCCGTTCGCCAGAGCCTTGCGCACGCGCTCCGGGCAGAGATAGGTGTCCGGAGTCGAGATGTCACAGGAGCGCAGGAATTTGAAGGTCGACCATTTGTCCTGGCAGGTCGCAATCACCTCGGGGTTCGCGACGACGACAATCGTGCCGACTTCGCGAAAACGCTCCGCGTGCGTCGCTAGTCCGCCCAGCTCGAGGTCGTTGACCGAAATCAGCAGGCGGACCTGATTCTCGTGGCAGATCGCCAGCAGGGCGTCGAAATACCCCGGGTCGTCCATCCGCGGAACGATGATTCCCTCGTCCGCGGCCGCAAGCGCAGGAGCCGCCGCGCTCGTGTCGCAGGCAATCACGCGGCCTCGCCCGGCGAGTTCATTCTGAAAGAACTCGATCAGGTAGTTTCGACGGCCGGCACAGGTCAGGAGGATGTTCATGGTGCTTGGGCACTCGACGCACAAACAAGACTTTCGATCCGTCCCTGTGGACTCAGCACTGTGGACTCAGCACTGTGGACTCAGCGATCGGTCCTCGATCGCAACGCCTGACTCCTAATTTGCGGAGGCTTCTTCCTTTTCCGCGCCGCAAACGCTCTTGGCATAGTCAATTCGATATTCGGGAAAGAATCCGTTGGGCGAGCCGTCGGTAACCGTCGATTGGGCCCGGTTTTGGGCCACCAGGTCGCGATACGCCGGTTCGTCGACGATCAGCCGCCAGCTGTGAAAATCGCTGCGAAGTTTGGAAAAGCCTCCTTTGAAGTGCAGTAAGGAATCATGCGCGGCTCCCACGCCTCCGCCCAGGTGCAGGACGTCATTCCCGCGATCTTTGCCCCACTGCCGCGCGAAATGAATCAATAATTTCGACGCGTCGCTTTTTTCAAACCCGTCGCGCGTCCCCGCGAGGTGATACTGAACGATTCCGCACGTCTCGGCGAAGAGGCCGGCGCAGGCGACCACCTCTCCCAAACGCACGAAGATCAAATGCATCTGCTCGGCAAGCGCCCTTCGCAGTTCGGCAAAGTGTTCCCGATCGAAGAAATACCATTCCGAGGCCCCGACGCGGCGCATGGTGTCGGCGTAGACCGTCTGAAATTCGTCGTAATGACGCCAGGTCGTGTCCTCCTCCGCGACAAAGCCTTCCGACTGCACTCGGCGGATTTGCCTGCGGACCGTGGTGCGCGTCTGCAGCCAGAACTCTTCTGACGACTGGCGCAGATCGCAATAGATTGTCGGACCATGCTTGACGACCACTCCTCGGCGGGCGAGCGGTTCGTGCGGCAGGGAGAGGAGCGGGTGCAGTCGGCAGAAAACGCTGACGACTCTGGCTTCTAAGAGGCACTCGATGAGCGCGTCGATGGCCCGGTCCAAGAACTTGTTTTCGTCACAGCCGGGACGTACCGAAACGACCGGCGACGCGTATCCATAGGGACTGATCGCATCGAAAAGCGAAGAATCGCCGGCCCCAGTTTCAATCGGCCGCAAGATCAAAGGCGCGAGAAACAGCCCCTCGGCGTCGCGGGCGACGAAGGCGCACGGTCTCCCGCCCTCGTACTGGCTGACTCCCAGCTGAACGTAGGCGGGCAGATGATAAAAGTCGTGCCGCACCTCGCGCAGGGCCGCCGTCCAGAGTTCAGAGCCCGGTTCGACCAAGTCCCACAACATTCGACACCTGATTCCGTTTCGCGAGTGCTCGACTGAGCCGCGTGACACGTCGGCTGTCTTCGTCCAATCTGTCGTCAACTCAATTGGGCCAGCTCATTCTCTTCGACCGGATAACTGTCGGGGCTGTTCGCCGGTTTGCTCTGGGTACCCCAAAACTCCTGTGCCTTACCGCTATCGAAGGCCCCGCGGCGAAGGGCGACCTCGCGGACGGTCGCGGCGAGAATCTTGACATCCAGCCACAGCGAAATCTGCTCGCAATAAGCCACGTCGAGGTCCAGACGCTGCTCCCATTCCACCTGGTTGCGACCGTTGACCTGCGCCAATCCCGTAATCCCCGGCCGCACGCGATGCCTCAGACGTTGGCGATCGGTGTAGCGCGGGAGATACCGCAGGGGCAGCGGACGCGGTCCCACCAGCGACAGTTCGCCCACGAGCACATTGATCAGCTGCGGCAGCTCGTCGAGGCTGCTGCTTCGCAGGAAGCGGCCCAGTCTCGTCAAACGAGCCGAATCGGGACGCAGCTCGCCGGTCGATTCGCGTTCGTTGGTCATCGTGCGAAATTTGAGCAGGCGGAACGGCTTTTCATTTCGACCCGCCCGAACTTGCCGGAAGAGGATCGGCCGGCCCATCCTCGCCCAAACCGTCAGAGCGACACCGACGAAGAGCGGCGCCAGGACGATCAGCCCGACGACCGCGCCGATGACGTCGATCGACCGCTTGACGAATCGCTGCAGTGGATTGCCGAACGTTCGGAAATGGTCGCGCATTTCGAGCGGCTGTGTTTGCGGCTCAAACGGCTCGGCAAGAGTCGATGAAGTCTTCATGCTTCCACCGGGACCGTAACTGGGCGACGAATCCTGCTTCGCGGGACAGACAAGAAAGCAGTGATCACGTGATCGAGGTCTGACGACGTCAGCGAGCTGCCGCTCGGGAGACAAAGTCCGTCGGCAAAGAGCTGTTCCGCGACCTCGCCCCCCACGTGCCGACAGTTTTCAAAGACCGGCTGAGCGTGCATGGGCTTCCAGACCGGTCGCGATTCGATGTTGTGCGCTTCGAGATGCAGCCGCACGTCCTCGCGTGTCGCTCCGAATTGGTCGGCGTCGATCAACACGCAAGAGAGCCAGCGGGTCGCACGTCCATAACCGGCCTCGGGCATGAACGAGATGCCGGGCTCGCCGTCCAGGGCCGACTCGTACTGGTCGAAGATCGCTCGTCGAGCCGCGACGCGCTCGTCGAGCACGCGAAGCTGGGCCCGTCCTACGCCGGCCAGCAGATTACTGAGACGGTAGTTGTAGCCGATCGCCGAGTGCTCGTAGTGCGGTGCCGGATCGCGCGCCTGGGTCGCCAGGAAACGGGCGCGACTGGCCAGCGCGGAATCGTTGGTCGCCAGCATCCCACCACCCGAGGTGGTAATGATCTTATTTCCGTTGAAGGAAAAAATGTTCGCCCAGCCGAAGCTTCCGGCCGGTTTGCCGCCGTAGGTCGCGCCGAGCGCTTCGGCCGCGTCCTCGATCAGGGGGACCTCGTAAAAATCGCAAATGGTCCGCAGAGCGTCCCAATCCGCACACTGCCCGTAAAGATCGACCGCGATCACGGCCCGCGGCAGCCTGCCCCGTTTGGCGCAACGCTCGAGTTCCTCGGACAGCAGATTGCAATCGAGGTTCCACGTCGCCGGGTCGCTGTCGATGAAAACGGGGCAGCCCCGTTCGTAAACCACCGGATTGACCGTGGCCACGAACGTGCCGGTCGAGCAGAAGATCTCTTCTCCAGGCTTTAGCTCGAGATGCCGGATCGCCAGATGCATCGCGGCCGTGCCGCTCGACACGGCGACGGCGTGCTTGACGCCGATCTTCTCGGCGAATTCGGTCTCAAATCGATCGATGTGCGGCCCGACCGGCGCGACCCAGTTCGCCGCGAAGGCCTCCTGAATGTACTCCTGCTCCTGGCCGCTCATGTGGGGCGCGGAGAGATAAATTCGCTCTGATACCGAAGAGCGAATGGCCGGACGAGGCAATCGCAGATTCGCCCGTTTATCCTTGGGCTCGCTGCTGCGCGGGGATCGTAAGGCAGACTCGACTGGCGCTCTCTCGGTTGCCCGCGATTCGCCTAGCAGGTCGAGGTACTCTTCGTAGAGCGATTGCCAGATCGGCTCGGGCCGGAACTCGCGCTCGACGCGCTCGCGGCCGGCCTGGCCGTGCCGCTGACAGAGCGACGGATCTTTGAGGTAGTCGGCAACGGCGCTGGCCAGGGCTGCGGCGTCGCGCGGCGGCACCAGCGTGCCGGTGACTCCGTCGACCACCGCGTCGACGCAGCCCGTCACGCGGGTGGCGACCACGGGCAGCGCCATGGCCGCCGCTTCCATCGGGACGTAAGGAAAGCCTTCGCGATACGTCGGCAAGGCGAGCAGAGTCATCAGCGGATAGGCGGCTGCCGTGTCTTCGAGAAAGCCGGTGTGGACAATCTGTGGATCGGTCGTGATTCGCGTTCGTAGCCCGGGGTCAAGCCCGTCGTAATCCTCGAGCGGCCCGACCAAGAGTAGAACCAGATTCGGAAAACTCCGCTTCAGCTCGCCAAAGGCGGTGATCAGTTCGGCGACTCCCTTGTCGCGAACGAGCCTGCCCACGAAACCGACGATCGGGACGCCCGCCGGCAGCCCGAGCCGCGCTCGGAGGGCGTCGCTGCGCTCGAGCAAGGAGGGCGAGCGCGAAAAGCGTTCCACGTCGATCCCGTTGGCGGTTCCCGCGCCGAGGACGCGCAGCTTGGACTCCGGGGCAAGTCGCAGCTCAATGGCTCGCGATCTCAGGCTCTCACCCACGCAGTAAATCCGTTGAGCGCTGCGGCACGACAGTCGCTCGAGGAACAACATCAGGTCGCGTTTTCGGCCCGAGAGACCGTCGGCACGCATTCCGTGGAGGGTCATGACCCGCGCCGGCACACCGGCGAATCGAGCCGCCAAACCGCCCAGCAAACAGGCCTTCGGCGTGCCGCAATGGACAATCTGCGGGCGAATCCGTCGCAGAAGGGCCGTCAGCCTCGTCAGCGTCACAGCGTCGCTCAACGGGGCCGGCTCGCGCAGCATTGGCACTGCGATCGCCGTTGCCTCTTCCTGTTTGGCGATCTCCTCCAACTCCCAACCGGGAGCGCTGATCAATGTGACGTCGAAGCCGCGTTCCTTCATGAAGCGCAACTGCCCGCGCAAAAACGCCCACGCCGTCATCGGCGAAGTGACGATATGCACAAGTTTTTTTTGTTGCGTCACAGCTGGGCTCTGTTTCCGACGGTTCCCCACGCGGGGAGGCGGGTTTGCTTTTAAAGATTCGCAGTCACGAGGCTCTGGGATTGGGACCGCACGAGCCACTCTTCAGTTCGATCGCGGACGTAACGGTAAAACTCGATCCTGCGCTCGCGCAGCACGTCTTCCTGAAAATCGCCCGCCCGTGCGAGGTTGCGGGCCGACATCCGCTGCATCCGCTGGGAATCCGAGACGATTTCGCTGATCTTTCGCGCGAGCGCGTCTGCATCGCCGGGCGGAACCATGTCCTCCGCCGGCAAGAGTTCGGGGATGCCACCGACCGTCGAGCCGATGCACGGCAGGGCGCGGGCCATGGCTTCGATCATCGCGCGGGGCAAGCCTTCTTGCCGTGAGGGAAGCAGGAACAGGTCGGCCCGATCCAACTCGTCGCGAATCGGCTCGCCCGACGCGAGTTGACCACGGAAGCGCACGTGTGAGGCGATTCCCAGTTGACTGGCGCGCTCGACCAAAGTGGACCGATGCTGGCCGTCTCCGACCAGGATCAGCTCGACGTCCAAGCCCTGTTGCCGGCAGCGGGCGATGGCGTCGACCTGCACGTCTTGGGCTTTGTAGAGATGTTCGAGAGACCCGACGGTGATCAGTTTCCAGGACGTTTTCTGCGTCGCCGGACGCGGGTTCTGGGCCGTGAGGCCGCTGAGCTGCACATCGGAGAAATAAAAGCTCCGCCCATTCGGCCCGACCGGATACCGCCGCTGCAGAGCTTCGGCCGTCACGTAGGCGGCGGCAAATGCCTGGCGGCAGTGTTGTCTCAGTTCGCGGGCAAACCAGCGCCGTAACAACGGTCGCAAGGGATGCTTCACTGCTCCGGGCGAAAAGGCGTCGTACGGATCGCCGACCACCTCGACGGCAAAAGGCTGCCCGCGACCGACGAGCGTCGGAACCAGCACCGAGGCCAGGTTCGACGGAACACGGAGCATAATCGCGTCAGAGCGTCCGACCCCTCGCTCCGCGGACTTTCGAACCGCGATCGCCTTACGCAAGTAGTCGCGCGGTCCGACGTAATAGGTCACCGGCGAAAACGTGACGCCGTCGCCGTCGGCCCGCGCAACGCCGTGGGGCGCTTTTTCGACCGGCTTAACGCGGGCGATGGCCTGCACTTCGTCGAACACTTCGAGATAGCGATCCCAGAACGGCCGCGCGCAGGGACCATCGGTCCAGACGGCGCCGTCCGGCGTTCCGTAGAAGCGTTGTTCGAGTGCGACACAGACTTTCATGGGACGGCAGCCCCCAGATAGAGATCCTGGAGCGACTCCACCATCCGATTCGGAGTGAAGACCTCTTCGTAGCGCCGCCGGCCATTCTGCGAAAACTCGACCCAGAGGTCGCGATCATCGATCAGCCGGACAATGTCTTCCGCAATTTCCTCGGGGCTGTTCTTGCGGAGCACGAAGCCCTCCCGGCCGTCGCGCACGGCTTCAGCACAGCCCCCGACATCAGTGCAAATGCAGGGAACGCCGCACGACATCGCCTCGGGCAGTACCAGCGGCAGTCCCTCGAATTCCGAAGGCAGGACGACGACGTCCAACCCGGGCAGGAACGATTTCGAAGGATCGTGAATCCGCCCGGGAGCGCGCAACCATTGTGGGTTTTGCGCGGCCAGCGCTCGCAGCTGCCGGAAGTCGTGTCCGTCGCCGGCAATCGTGCAGACGACGTTCTTGTCCCGCTCGCGCACTAGCTTGGCGGCCGCGACGACCCGCTCCCAGCCCTTGCCGGGCTGAACAGTTCCGAGAAATCCGATGTGGAAGGGGCGCGGATCATTCTCCGTTCGCGGAGGACGCTGCTCTTCACCTCCCACAACCCCCGAGTAAGCCACGCGGAATGTCGATTCGCGGAGGAGGTACATCGCGGCACAATCCTGCGCGCTGCGGCGGCTGACGGCGACGAAACGAAATCCGGCCGCATGCATCATCCAACTGCCGGCGATGCCGAACAGACGCCGCGGAAAACCTCGTACGCCCGTATCGCGGAAGTTGCCGAGCGACCCGTGATACGTCACCAGTTTCCGGCCCGGAAGTGTTCGCGGGATCTTGAAAAACCAGGGAGTTGAGGGGCCCGTGTGGAAATGGTAGATGACCTGCTCACGCGTCGGATCGATGTCGAGTTGCCGTAGAATTCGCCGCACGTGAACCGGTGCGAGATAGTAAATCCCGAACACGCCTGGCCGGGAGAGAATCAGCGCCCGGTCTGCGCATCGCTCGGCCTCGCGGAAAACTTCTGGACGCGTCTGGCCGCGGGAAACGGCGACAACGACGGTCCGCCACTGCGGCCGCTGCTCTGCCGCAAGCAGCCGAATATGCGACCACACGCCTCCGTCCGGCTGCAGACAAAAATGGATCACTGTGCCGAGGGGCGCAGCGGGAACGGAGCCGGATTTCGGCGTGTCGTCGGCCGCCTCCAACTCGCGCTCGGACGTCGGGCAATTCACGGACATGTCGTGCTCGCAGGCAATAAATCTCCGCGCCCTCGCGCGGGCACAGTTTCTGACGAGGCAGTCTGCCGCACCGATCCAAAAAACAAGATTGCGAACGGTACGACTCCGCTCATTTCGCAGTAGTACAAGAGGTTGTCGGAGTCGGCCGTCAAAATGAGCAAACAGATCGTCGTCAAATACGGAGCCAGGAAGAGCCGCAAATCGCCGTATCGCCAATCCGCGATGCGGCGCCGCGTCCAGCCGACCACAAACCCAAGAACGGCGAACGACAGCGGGACGAGCAGAGGCCCGAAATTCAGCATCGCCTCTCCCGCCAGGCCAAAGAGCCGAGTGTTGATCGGATGATCGGAAAACGCCGTGGTGCCGAACTCCCGTTCGTAGGCCCGAGCCCCGAACAGGACGTCCCAACCCTCCTTGACCTTCGATGGCGGCCGATCGCGCCAAAGCGGTCCGGGGATCATCAGTCCCAACGCTCCGAGGTACGTCCGTCCCATCGCATACGAATAGTCGCTGTCGGGATGACTGATGCGGTACAGCACGAATGCCTGAACGTCGCAACGGCCCAAGTCGCCCAGCGCAGACTCGGCGACGGAAAAGTGCGAGTTTTCTTCGACGGCTGACCGCAGATGGGAATCCTGGGCGAAGTCCCGCATGCCGTTCGCGCCGGCGAACTTGTAAAACGAATAGACGTACATGAAGACGACGAGGAACCCGAGGCCCGCGAAGATGATCTTTTTGGGCACAGGCCGGATGCAGTAATGCACAATTCCGACGGCCCAAAAGAGGGCGTAAATGATGTCGCTGCGTTCGCCGCGCAGGCCCCCGAAGAGGAGCTGGGCAACGGTAAAGGCGGACAGCATTGCCCCCAGAGTCAGCCAGGAAAACTCCCAGCGACGGCTGCGGGCATAAAGCGTCACAGTGATAAACGCCAACAGGGGCACTCGGCCGGCGACCATCATCACCCAGGTCACGCCGAGGAAGTCGGCTTCATGGCGTTCGTACGCCGCGATGTATCCCGAGATGCCGCCGAACGCCGCGTAAATAAGTCCCTGGAAGATTGTGCCCAGCACGATGGCGGAAACCAGGAGCGTCATCAGGACTTTTGTTCGTGGCTTCCAGACGCGTCGCGGAACCGGAGCCGGGCGTTGCCGACGCGCCATTTGCGAAACGACGAAGCGATACACGACGAGACCCAAGACGTTGAGCGCGGCCATCCAGCCCAGCCACGGCCTCCAATCGGGCGGCGGGTCGACTTCCCACATCCACGATTCGAGATAAGTGTGCAGGAGCGGGGCGAGGAAAAAGAAATGCAGGCCAAACAACCCCAAGATCCCTTTCGGGTCGAACACGTCGATTTGACCGCGCCACCATTCGATCGCGTCGATGCCAATCAACACACCGCAAACGAAAACCGGCACGATGAACCAATGCTGGCAGTTCTCGCTGAGGCACACGAAGCCAAACACCACCGCCACGCAGAGACAGACGGAGAAAAAGAAGTTACTCAGCGCGTGCTCGGGCTCCCGCAATGTCAGCGGCGAAGCGCCGGGACTCGTGGTCAGGGCAATCATGAGCCCGCCTCCTCGGACGCCAGTCCGTAAACGAGAGGCGGTACAGAATCGCGGGCCGCGCGGCTCACGACAAACAAGCTCCCGGCCGCCTGCACCAGGGAACCGACGACCACCGTCGCGGCGGCGCCGATCAGGCCGTACCGGGGGACCAGAAAGCAGCCGGCCGCGAGCATGGCGGCGACGATTAATGCGAACAGCGGAAGCTGGATCCGCAGCCGTCGGGCCGCGGTCATGCCCCAACCGAGGAAGATCGACACGTAGGTCAATCCGGCTCCGACCATGAGCCAGATGAACACGTCATTGCGCTGGGCGTATTCCGGGGCGTAGAGCACCGACAGCAAGGGCTTGCCGAACAGCACGGCCACAGCTACGCCGACGGCACCGCAGGCTCCGCCCAACGCCACCAACTTGACGAGCAGACGTCGGAAGCCGCGTGCATCGCCGTCGAGAAAGTGTTGCGCCATGCGCGGCGCGGCGGCTTGTGCCAGGGCCGTTGCCACGATTGCGCCCGCACTCGTCAAATAGCTCTGCGCGGCGAACAGGCCGAGCTGTTTGGCGTCCATCCAGTGCTCGATCAGATAGCGGGGGATCGTGACTTGTAGCGTCATCAACATGGTTGTCGGAGCCAAGGGCAACGACAGCCACGCCAGTGCGCGGAGCACCTTCAACTCACACGCCTGGGCCCAAACCTCGCGCAGTCGCGATTGCTTCGCCCCGCGGGCCGCGTTGGCCGCCAGCGTCTGCACGCCGAGCGGCACGTCCACGACGAGCACGACCAGCCCCTTCACGCCCGCGCTGATGAGAATGCTCCAAATCAGGCTGTTCGTAAGCAGCAGCCCGGCAAACACGGCCGCCAACCCAAGCAGCGACCGGATCATCATCGAGGCGGCGATCCACTGCATGCGTTCGCGCTGCTGCAACGCGCCGTAAATGATGTCGCTGATCGCATCCATCGCCGCCCCGAGGCCGATCGCCAGCGTCAGCAACTGAATGTCGCGCTGGCTGCTCGATTGGAAGGCCAGCGCGGCGACGGCGGCCAGCGCCAGACTCGTCGTGAGCACGCGCAGCCCCAGGTAGTGGCCGAATCTGTACTGATTCGTGGCGTCGGTCGCGTAGATTCCGCGCAACTGCAAAGTCGAAAAACTGACGACCGGCAAGACGATCGCCTGGGCGAAAGCGTAAAAGCCGGCCAGCTCCATCGAGCCGAGCTTTACGATCACCACGACGATCAACCAGGTGCAGGCCGCATTGCAGGCGTTGCCGGCCAGCGTCCACACAAAATTGGCCCGCAGGGAAAGCCGCGTGAAAGCCGGTTGCTCTGCGACCTCTTTTCCCGGCGGGGCCGGCGCGTGACCGGTTTGCGGCAATGGACGAACCGTCTCGCGCTCGGCGATCGCAAGGTCGGAGCAGTCGGCGGTGGCAGAGCGGATGGTCACGGTCAGTTCAGAGTCCTTCGTCCGATGGGCGTCCCAGCCTCCGCGGCTCAGACACCCGGGTCCTAAGAAGCCAGCGAAGCGTCGGCCGATGGTTCTTTTGCGACGCTCACGCGACGCTCGGGGCTGTACTCCGGCAAAAGTTCTTCAAGCTTAGCTCGAATAACGTCGTCCGTATCTTCAAGCCACTGTTGGAGTTCCGCAAAGTCACGCTGCACGGCCAGCAAGGAATCGGGGCGGTGGTAGGCGGCCCGGACCTTTTGATGCAGGGTGGGCAGAGTCTCCTCTTCTTCCATGGAGAGCTTTTCGTAGAGTTTTTCTCCCGGTCGAATCCCCGAATAAGCGATCTCGATCGCGTGCTCCGGTAGACCCGAAAGGCGGATCAGATCGCGGGCCAAATCAACAATTCGGACGGGCTCGCCCATGTCGAGCACGAAGATCTCCCCGCCGCTGCCCATTGCGGCGGCTTGCAACACGAGTTGCGAAGCCTCCGGAATCGTCATGAAGTAGCGGGTCATCCGCGGATCGGTCACCGTGATCGGTCCGCCGCGGCGAATTTGTTCCTGGAAGATTGGGACGACGCTTCCATTCGATCCGAGGACGTTGCCAAAACGTGTGACGAGGAACCGCGTCGACGAGCGCTGGGAGCGAGCCAGCACGTAGCGCTCGGCGAGCCGCTTCGTCGCGCCCATGACGTTCGCGGGGTACACCGCTTTATCGGTCGAGATCAGCACGAAGCAGCCGACCTCGAATTCGTCGGCCAAATCGGCGACACACCGCGTGCCGCCGACGTTGTTTTTCACCGCCTCGGCCGGGTTGGCTTCCATCAGCGGGACGTGCTTGTGCGCGGCGGCGTGAAAGACGACGTCGGGCCTGTGACGGTCGAAGATCTGCCGCATGCGATTTTCGTCGGTGACATCTCCGATGCACGCAATCAATTCGGTCGTCGAGCCGAATGTTCTCAGGTCCCGATCGAGTGCGAAGATGCGGTTCTCGCCGCGTCCGACCAGGACCAGTGTCCGCGGGTTGAATCGCAAGACCTGGCGACAGATCTCAGAGCCGATACTTCCGCCCGCTCCGGTGATCATCACCGTGCGGCCTTCCAGCAACTTGCCGATGGCGCTGTTGTCCAATTCGATCGGGTCGCGCCGCAAGAGGTCGTTGATGTCAATATTGCGGATGGGGACTTCGCGTCCGCCGTCAAAGAGGTCCTCTGGTCCGGGGATGATTTTGAGCGTCAGTCGGGCCTCGTCGCACGCATCCATCAAGTTCCGCAGCCGCTTGCCCGGCAGACTGCCGGCAATCACGAGAATGTCGGTGATGCGTCGGGTGATCGCGACGGCCGGCAGATCCTCGACAGTGCCGACCACGGGGATTCCCCCCAGGCTCGAGCCGACGCGGGCGCCGGTCACGGAGAGGAAACCCCGGATCCGATAGCGCGATTGCGGATGCGTGCGGATCTGATGGGCGAGCAGTCCGGTCGCGTCGTCGGTTCCGACGAGCAGGGCGGGGCGGCAGTCGTCCTGTTGAAACAGGGGCCAGAACTGTTCGCGCAGCAAGCGCCAACTCGCCCGCAGCGCTCCGATGAGCACGATAGTAATCACGCAATCCATGATCGCCACGGAACGCGGAATGTGGCTTTCCAGGAGGAAATAATTGGCCGTGCTGATACAGAGCAGCGAGAGGACCGCAGCTCGCAAGAGCGACGCCAGGTCGGCAAACGTCACGTACCGCCACCAGCCGTGAAAATGCCCCGACGCATAGAAAATGCAGACCTTCAGCGACAGGACCAACCAGACGCTGCCCCAGAAGATCGCGACCGACACGGGGGGCACGGCAAAATCGAACCTCAGGCAGAATGCGAGCCAATAGGCCAACAAGAACACGGCCAGATGGCCCACGCCGAGCAGGCCGACGCGAAGCAGCGTGTTTTGGACGATCAATCGCACGAAGCGTCGGGCGGCGCCCGTCAATAGTTCGGGCGGTCCAGGAGGTTTGGAATCGCTCCCAGACACGCGCGTCGTCAGCGCCAAGCGGCCGTTGCCGCTATCGACCCGCAAAGAATTGACAGTCTTGATCATCCGGCCCGCCCTGGTTGTCGATTCAGCGATGCTAGTTGCCAGTCACGCTCAGCTCATCCGAGCACGATCGAGGGCCTAAGCCCCGATCGGGCGCGGATCGGCGAGAGCAGGGGAGGGGGCCATCGTCGGCACGTCGATGCGATATCCGACTTCGCGACGCGATGTTGACAGAGAAAGGTAAGCGTCGAGGAGCACGGCCAAGGTCGGACCTCCGAAGAGAGCCAGCAACAGACCGGCCGCCAAGAACAGCGAGCGTTGCGGCCGGACCGGCTGCAAACTCAAGCTCGCAGGCTGGGCCACATTGATGTTCGAGATCCGTTGGCTCTCGAGCGATTGGTCGAGTCTCGCCTGCTCGAGGCCCACGGAGTATTTGCGATAACTGACGTCGAGGATCTGGGCTTCCCGCTGCATTTGGTCGATGCGGTTTTCGTTGCCGTTGAGGATCCGCAATTGTTCTTTCGCTTCGGCCAGCTGCGTCCGCAACAGCGACGACTTGGCACGCGCCGAGGCCAGGGCCGGCCTTTCTTTCAGCAGCATGAGTCGCAGCTCCTCGTGGCCTTTGGTGTCGACCGCGGAGGCCCGGCCTTGCTCGGCGACAATCGCGTGGTTCCCCGCTACGCTTGCCTCAATCTGGGCGAGCGTGGCTTTCAAATCGTCTTCCAGCCGACCGATC
>DASZIA010000304.1:0-7247 GCA_035949535.1 Planctomycetaceae bacterium
CGGGCGTCTCTCTACAGAGCAACACCGGCACCACGACATTCAGCTCGCTCAACGTGACGAGCGTCAACGGCACGGGCCTGTTCTCCAACCTGGGAGGCACGCTCGTGATCAACAGTGCCGCCACGCCCGGCATCGGCGGCATAATCAATTCCGCTAATGGAACGGCCGTCGACATCGAAAACACAAATATGAATGTCAATCTGGCCTCCGTCTCCAGTAGCAACGCTCCCGTCGGCATCAAACTGATCGCGTCTCCGGGAACCTTTCTCGTCACGGGCGATGCGAAGAACGACGTAGGAACAGGGGGCACGATCCAAAATGATACGGTCGGTGTCGTCCTGCAAAACACGGGGACTGTCGGGCTGCTCGGCATGAACCTGACGTCCAACGGCGTCGGCATCCAGGCGGACAACGTCAAGAATCTTGGCATCGCCACCACAACGGTTTCGGGATCGACGTCGTTTGGCGTCGATGCGCTCGACGTGGCGACGCTTACTGTCAACGGGGCCACACTGACGGGCAACGGGGCGGCAAATATCCGCAGCCAGTACGATGCGCCCGGCGTGTACACCATCGATCTGGGCTCGAGCACGCTGACTTCGACGAGCGCCGACAATCTCCTGATTTCTGCGCTTTCCGGCAGCGGAGGCTCCACGCTGACGCTGCAGGCCCAGACGACCTCGTTCTCCAACAGCCTGGCCAACACGGCCGGCATCAACTTGAACTGGAACGGCAACCTGACGGGACAAATCACAGGCAACTCGTTCGCGGGGATGGGCGGATCCAACACGGGCGTGTTGATCAACAACACCTCGACGGTCTTTCAGTCAACAATCACGATCCAGAGCAACCAGTTTGCTGCCAATGGAGGGAGCGACGTCGGATTTCACCTGATTACGGCCGGCCCTTCGTCCATCACGCTGGCGAACAACGAAGCGCAATTCGGCGGCGCCCATGGCACGGGGATGGAGTTTTCGCTCGGACCCAACGCATCCGTCGCGCTGAGCGGCAACTCGATCTTCGACAACACCGGCGGAGCGACCGGTATTCTGTTCGACTCGGTCACGGGTCCCGGCACGATTGCGATCAACGGGAACACGATTGCGGTGCCCAACGGCGGCGGTCCCGATCGCGGAATTATCTTTACCAGCGTGACCGATCCGGTCGTCGGCAGCATGACCTACTTGGTCAATCTGACGGGCACGCAGAACAACAGTGTCACGGGAACGGCGACGCCGTTCTCTGTGCCGGCCTCGACGACCACAGGCACCATTCTGGTCAACGGTGTGCCTGTGCCTTAGGGCCCGTCGGCCGTCGACTTGGCGCGTAACTCAGCGGACAGGCATGTCCGGAGTGTTCATCATTTCTTCGTGCGCTCGCAGCTCTGCGACCGCTCGCTTGACCGCGCGCCGCGATTCGTAGACCTGCTTGAACGCCACGAGAAAGACCCGATAGTCGCGCGCAATTGTGCTGGGTCCATCCATGCGTTCCGAGAGCGTTCGGCCCAACGTCAGCAGAGACGGCTCAAACACTTCGTGCATCTGCTTCAAAAGCAGATTGGCAGCGTCGTCGACTTCGCTCAGCACATTGAAGACCGTCATCCGGTCTTGGGCTCGTTCCACGTCATTCATGCGCCGTTCGACCCGTGGCGCGGTTTTCGCGCCGAGCGCATTGGGGTCGACCAGCCGGCCGAAGGGGCTCACTGATTTTTTCGCCTGGGTGCTCATATTTTGAGCCTCTTCCAACCCGCGCCGGGCTCGCTCGAATTCCGGATTGATCTCGAGCGCCTTCATGTAGTGAATGATGGCATGTTGGAAGTTCCCCATGTCGACATAGACGTTCGCCAGATTCTGATGGGCCGCAGCCATTCCCGGCGCGGCGCGGACGGCTTCCTTGTAAGCCGAGACCGCCATCGCCTGCTGGTTGAGGCCCCGGTACGCCAACCCCAGGTTGTAGTGGCCTTCGCCGGAGCTCTTATCCTTTTGCACGGCCTTTCGCAGGATCGTGACCGCTTTGTTGAATTCTCCCATCCGGTTATAGACGGCTCCGAGATTGATTAAAGCCTTTGATTGCCGCGGGTCGAGCAGCGTCACTTTCTTGAAGTGCTCGGCCGCGTTCGCGTAATCCTTTTTCAAGAAGTACGCCGCCGCCAACCCCTCGTGGACAATGATGGACCGCTCATCGAGTGCCAGCGCCTTGGAAAACGCCGCGATTGCAGCGTCAGCGTCTTGGTGGCGAACAGAACGGCGACCTTCGTCGCACAGCGTCTCGAACTCGGTGGTAGCAGGCATCGGCGTGTCCCGAAGGTTGCGCGGTCCCGAACGGGCCGGTCAAAGTAAGGAGATAGTCTTGCTTCGTGGGCCTTCGTGGAAGGCGATCTTTCCTTCGCGGGCGAGCCAGCCGACTCCCTGCATCACTAAGTCCCGCGGGGCTTCGATCTCGCGAGCCAGCTTGCTGAGGGTCACCGGGCCATTTTCGCTCAAATAGCGCCACACATGCCCTGCAACAGCCCCCACGCTCTCCACCTGGTGCGAAAAAATCTCCGCAGCCATGTGTCTGTTTCCTCCGCGCAGTCCACTGAAAGTCTGCCCCGCCCCGCTAGGCTTGTCCATTCGACGCAAGTTGTCGTGGGTGAACGGTGTCCGGTTTGCGACCGGCGTATCGCCTTCCACCGATTGCCAGACCAGTCCCGAGATGGATGCTCCCGATTATATTCGGTGCTGTAGGGTGCGGGCAAAGCCCGAGTTCGAGGGGGGGCCGACTCAGGTCTCGTCTTCCCCCGCGAAGGCCAGGCTCGCTGAAATGGCTTCCAGGAGCGGGCGGGTGGTCTCCAGCTCCGCGTCGAATCCCTGGTAGAGCACCAGCACGGTGAAGTGCGCCGTTTGAAAGGACCGAATAAAGGCGCTGTTGATCAGCTCGAAACAGACAAAATCGACGTCGCGCGCCACTCCGGCCCGGTCCCCAATCCGGGCCGTCGAGGGATAGACGTCGGCCTCGGCGTACTCCTCTTGGAAGGCCTCGACCGCCGAGTCGAGAACCTGGTGAGGTGTCGGGCCCTCCCGAAAGAGCGAAATTGACCAGAAGGAGGTGTCGGGACTGGCCACCGTGATCGAAGTGGCTTCGTCATCCTCCTGCTCGGTCAGCTCCCAATAGGCGGGATAGCGGAAGCGAATCCCGTGTCCTTCGTAAATCTCCTCCATGTTCCCTGCTCCGCGTGAACCGCGCGATCCGACATCAGGCCTTGTGAGGGGGACGCCGGATCGATTACTCTAGAATTATCCCACGATTGGCTCCCAGTGGACATATCGCGGCGTCCTGAATTTCAACGGCCCGAAGGGATTTGAAATTCTGTTTGCGGCAATCGTTCCGGTTGATTCAGGTCACGACGAAAGTTTCCTGAATCCAATTTTCCGGGCCTCGGACGGCCTGACCTGTCCCATCCAAGGGGATCCCCATGGTGTCGAGCAGAGCGTCGGAAGTAGCGGAGCTCCTCTGGGAGCTGAAAAAAGCACAGAAGGTCGCGACTTACAGCACGCTCGCCAAACAGGCGGGTTTTAGCGCTGGAATGAACGGCCGCACAATGGCCACGACCATTCGCACCATCCGCCGCGACTGGCCGCACCTCGAATGGTGGCGAGCCATCAGCGATGACGGGCTGCTTCCCAAGGAATCCGAACAGGAAACCAAGCTTCGGCAGTCGGGCTACGAGCTCGAAGATGCCAAGGGCAAGCGCGGTTCGCTCGTCATCAAATCGGTCGAAACCCATCTGATGAGCTGGCAGCAAGTCGCGGAAGCTGCCGCCGAATAGTCTTTTCGCTGCAACGCTTAGCCGCGTGCGACTGGCCCGACAAATCCGGTCAAGTTCCCGGCTGCAGAGCGATCTGCGGCGTGATTGGCCCCTATGCCCGTCGTTCCGCACCGCTTCTTGTTTCGCTTCTCCTTTCCGGTGCGAGAGGCCGGGCAATCGGCAGGGCGAAAGCCGTTCCTCGATCTCGACAAGGTCGCTCCGCTGCCCGACCTGAGCGGGTTAGACGCAGCCGCCTCATTCGCCAAGCTTCGTGCCGGTTGGAATGAAGCGGGGCTAGGCTTTCGTCTGGAAGTCAGCGGCAAGAAGATGCCGGTGTTTGCCGACTCGAGCGATCCAACCGAGACGGACGGGCTGCAGCTTTGGATTGACACTCGCAACACGCAATCGATTCATCGCGCCACGCGTTTCTGTCACCATTTCGCTTTCTGGCCCATTCCCGCCAACTGGGCCAAAGCGAATGCCAAGGGAGTTGAAGGAAGCGCGAAAGCCGGTTCGCAGCAGTTGGCGATCGCGCTGGCGAAAGAAGACGCTTCGATGAGTCGAGCCTGCCTCCTGCAGGCCGCCTCGCGTCCGAGCGGTAGCGGGTACGAACTCGATATCTGGATTCCGGCGGAGTGCCTGCAGGGCTACGATCGGGAATCGAATCCGCTGTTGGGCTTTTACTACTCCGTCCGAGACGCAGAACTCGGCGAGCAAATTCTGACCGTCGGCCGCGAGTTTCCCTTCGATCACGATCCGAGCCTGTGGTCGACGCTGGAGCTCACGAAGTAACGGCCGCTATGTACCTCAATCGGGGCTTCGACCACGCTCGTCATCGCAGTCGGGCAACTAACTCCTCGAAGTCCTTCGGTGGCTGCGATTCAAAGCTCAAACGAAGTCCATCGGACGGATGGTCGAAGCTCAGCGTGGCGGCATGCAGCGCTAAGCGTCCCGTTCGTCCCGCCTCAACCGAAGGGGAAAGCGGGCCATATTTCGAGTCTCCATAAACGGGATGGCCGGCTTCGGATAGGTGGATCCGGATTTGGTGCGTGCGGCCCGTTTCGAGCCGGCACTCGAGCAGCGTCCATCCGGCCAGGTACTCGAGAGGCCGCACGTGAGTCACCGCCCGCTTGCCTGCCCCAGGCAGCGAGGTGCTGCCGCGCCGCCCGTCTCCGCGGTCTTCCACCAGGCGCGACTCGAACGTTTGAGCGATGACTTCTCCCTGGGCGACTGCCAGGTAAGTGCGTTCGACCAAGTGTGCCTTGAATTTCGTGATCAAGGCTTGTTGCGCGAGAACTGTCCGTGCAAAGACCAGTAATCCACTCGTTTCTCGATCGATGCGGTGGACTGAAAAAACATTCGGTGCAGGTGCGCGGTCCAGGTGCTCGCGGCGGGCAATGAGTTCGGGCAGCACGTCGTCGAGCGCAGGCTGGCGGGTCTTCCTTTCGCTCGACCAGTCGCGCTCGGCCCCATGGCGCAGCGTAGTCATGCCGGCCGGTTTATCAACGACCACCACGGCCGTGTCGAGCCAAGCCACCCGCACGTCGGCGGCCGTCGGCGGAGGACTCTGTGCCCACACGGAGACTTCGACGATCTCGCCCGGCTTGAGTCGGCGGGCTTCATCGAGGCACAACGCGTTGTTGACCAGCACGCGGCGAGCAGCCATCAGCCTTCGCAGAGCCGACCAGGACTCGCCCGGCATCCAACTCCGTAGGGCAGACAGCACCGTCCGACCGGAATGCGGCGACTCGGCGACAAAAGAACTGCGTTCGGAGTTCACGGTCGGCCAGCGCCCGCTCAACCGCCGGAAAACATTTCCACGGCGGCTTGTCCCAGAATCAATCCGATCACGATCACCGAGCCCGTAATGGCGACGAAGACGGCGGCGACGGCGATCCGCAAGGCCGCGCGGGCCGCATCGTCCACGGGTCGGCCGAAGCCGAGCAACAACGCCTTCAGCACCTGGTTGAACATCTCCGCCGACAGCACCAGCGTCAAGGCCAGGATCACGATCGTCCATTGCAAGAGCGAGATGCTCAACACGACGCACGCGGCGATGGTCGCGCTCGACAGGAAGAAGTAAACGAAGAAAGCGCTGTCGCTGCGAATGCCCTGCATCACGCCGCGCTCGGCATCGACCAATCGTTGTCGCCAGGCTGGGCGCGAGGAGCGGGGCAAAGAAGCCTGATCGGCGATCGCGAAAGTGGACCGGTCGAGAGTCATGTTCCCACTCCTGGGATTAATGCGGGATCAATGCTGTCGGCCTGCGAGCAGGTTGCTCAATTGGGTCATCGAATTGCCGAAGTTGCCGATCCGCGGTTCGATCGCGACGGCGAAACTGGTGTTGCCGGTGCTGACGTCGTAGCTGCCGGCGACGTGAATCAGGAAATCGAGGCCCACGCGGGTGATGGTGAACGACTGCCCCACGTTGCGGTGTTCGCCCAGGTCGTACGCCGTGCCGACCGTGGAGATCCACTTTTGGCTCATTTGATAGCTGTACGTGGCAGTGACGATATCGCTGTCGAGAACGCCAAAGTCTCCTTTGACCTGGGCCAGCCCGAGGTAGACGCTGCCGCGCTCGCTGCGCTGGCTCATGATGCCCACGTTCCAGAGCTGCTCTGCCCCGGGGAAAGTGTCGTAGAGAGCGTTGGCCAACACGGTTGTCCGCTGGCTGATGTTCCAGGTGTAGTTGGCCGTCAGCAGTCCCCAGGGCGCGCCGAAGTCGTCACGATTCGGGTTGGGGAAATAAGTGGCTGAGAGATCGAGGGTCATCCAATCGCGAATCCGCTGGCGATCGGGCGGGCCGACCTTGGTTTGCAGCCGTTGGTGGATCCCCAGCGTCACGAATTGCTGATCGTCGATCAGTTCGTTGTAAGGCGCGGTGACGTCCAAGCCGGCCCCTGTGCGCAGAGCATAGAACCGCGATTCGAACTGCGGGGGAAGAATTCCGCCGAACGTGTTTTGCACGAGCCGCTCGCGGAAGCGTTCCTGGGCGTCGTCGTCGATTTCGTTCCACTGAGCGATCGTGGCCAGGCTGCGGTTGACGCTGGTGTACTCGTAATCGGCGTCGAACACGATCTTGTGAGCGAGGCCGTTGAGATTGAAGATGTCGCTCTGCACTTCCGGGAAAACGCGCCACGCTTCCACGCTGCCTTTGACGCCGGCGTTGACCGCCAGACGACTGATCGGATCGCCGGCAAAGCTGTCGCCCCAATAAGCGGCCTCGACCATCGCGTGGGGCACGACGTTGATTGGGCCCAGGTTGAACGGAGCGTCGAGCTGCTGTCGGGTCATCAGATCGGCCCCATGCACGGGGAAGTAATACGGGATAGGCCTGAAAGTATCCTGCTGGGGGTTGTACGGGGGATCGGCCACGTGCACGTCTGCGTAGGCGCCCGAGGTGTGAGTGCTATAAGTCAGCAACCCGTTGAACAGCGGCTCCGAAAGCACGTACAGATCG
>DASZIA010000305.1:0-15098 GCA_035949535.1 Planctomycetaceae bacterium
GCGCCGGAAAAAGCGCGCCCGCCTCAAGAAGAAACTGCGCTGCCGCTTCTGTCCGAACGGCTGCAATCATTCACCTCGACCGATTTACGTCGATTTCAAGGATCTGAAGACCTTGCGGCTGATGATCGATCGGGAGGGGCACATTCAGTCGCGCCGTCGCACAGGCAACTGCGCCAAGTATCAGCGGGCGGTGCGTCGCGCGGTGCTGATGGCCCGGTTCATGGGACTCTTACCGTACGTCTCCGAAGAATAGCCCGTTCCCTACGCCCGTTCCGACAAGGCCAGATCGGCATTGGCCGGACGGAAGCCCAAGAGTCGCCTTGGTCGCCGGCGGCTCCCCACGAAATCCCACGCGACTGTGATCGGTTTCGACCGGTTCTTGATGGAACGATCACTCGATTGCACAGGCACCATCCATGGCACGCGCGACCGGCGCGGACCTCGCCGGTTTGACTCCCCCGGGATAATTTGTCTGACGAGGCCTGCTGGGACTCACCGGGGGCTTGCTTGTCGAACCTTATTTGCTGCTGGCTAGGAGAACTTGCATGATTCGCCCAGGAGTTGCCGCTCCGATTCAACGTGGAATCGCACCCCTGGCGCCTGCGGAACCGATCGACTCCCGCGCGCTGATTTTCAATTCGTCGGATTTCGGTCCGCAGGACGTCGAAAAACTCCGCCAGGCGATGGCGGGCGAAGGGTTGTCGTCGGTGCGACAGGCTTTCGCCGAGCTCCGCGACCAGGCCGAAGATCCCAACCCGCCGCAGCGAACCCTGATTGTCGCCGGCGTCGTCGCCTACCTGCTCGGCCAGCACCACCTGGCGCTCAAGTACCTGAGTGACGTCTCCGGCGTCGGCATCGCCGCCTATTACCGGGGATTGGTCCTGTTGGGGCAGCAGCAATACTCCGAGTCGGCCCAGGCCTTCGAAGAAGCCGGGAAGAACGGCTACGATCCGATTCAGTGCCGCCTTTGTAGAGCGGGAGCGATTCGTCTGTCGGGCAAGATCGAAGAGGCCGAGCGTCTCTTGCGTGAGAGCGCTCGCGAAGCGGCCACCCGCGCGGAATACTCGTATCAGATGGGCTGCATCCGCGCCGATCACGGCGACATCTTCGGCGCCATCGAGTATTTCGAGCGGACCGTCGACATGGATCCGCATCACACGGCCGCCCTGTTCCGTCTCGCGAACGAGATGAACCTCTTGGGCAACGACGACGATGCGATCCGTCTCTACGAGCAGTCGTTGTCGCGGCCCCCGTTTTATATCGGGGCGCTCATCAACCTGGGGCTGCTCTACGAAGACAAAGAGCGCTATCCGGCGGCGGCTTTCTGCTTCAACCGCGTGTTGCAGTTCTATCCCAACCATGAGCGGGCCCAGCTGTACCTGAAGGACATTCAGGCCGCGGGCAACATGTACTACGACGAGGACGCGATCCGTCACCAGCGCGAGCTGGAGCAGGTCATGCGGATCCCGATCGGCGACTTCGAACTGTCGGCCCGCAGCCGCAACTGTCTCGAACGGGCCGGCATCGAGACGCTGGGCGATCTGACCGCGATCAGCGAGCACGATCTCTTGTCCAGCAAGAACTTTGGCGAGACATCGCTGCGGGAAATTCGCGAGATCTTGAAGTCGCGCGGCCTGTCGATCGGCCAATTCGCCGCGCGCTCGGCGCTTTCCGCGCCGCTGTTTGCGCCAGAGAGCGTTTCTCCTCACGAGCAGGCAATCATCGAAGCTCCCGTGGGAGATCTCAACCTCTCCGTGCGGGCCCGAAAATGCCTGTCGCGACTGGGCCTCGTCACAATCGGCGAACTGCTTTCCAAAACGGCCGACGAACTGCTTTCGGTCCGCAATTTTGGCGTCACCTCGCTCAACGAAGTGCGGGCGAAGCTCACCGAAATGGGATTGCGACTGCGCAACGACTGAGTTCGCCTTGGGGAGGGCGAAGCTCCCGCTGAGCCGGCTTTGCTGACGGCTTCGGGGCCAGTGTGCCTTGCAGTGCAACGTTGCGGTCTTTCGGTGCCACTGCTGAGACGCTTCGGCTCAGCAGTGGCACACAATACCAAGAATTTCCGGACGGTCCATCGCACCCCATCCTTGTCCAGCGCGGTGGGGCTGAGGCCATGAGCAACGTCGAATCTCGGATCGCTGAGAACCTTGCGCGGGTTCGCGCGCGGATCGATGCCGCTTGCCGCCGGGCCGGACGCTCTGCGGCCGACGTTCTTTTGGTCGCTGTCACCAAGTCGGCCCGGCTTGAATGGATCGAGGCGCTCATCGCCCAGGGCGTTCGCGACTTGGGAGAAAGTCGTCCGCAACAGTTGCTCGAACGGGCCGCGCAAATCACCACGCCAGTCCATTGGCACCTGATCGGGCACCTGCAGCGCAACAAGGTCCGCAAAATTCTGCCGGTCGCCGAGTGCGTGCATTCGATCGACAGCCTGGCGCTGGCAACGCGAGTCGACGGACTCGCGGCTGAACTCGGCCTGCGGCCGCGGCTCATGTTGGAGGTCAATGTTTCGGGCGAAGACTCGAAGGACGGCTTCGCACCCGAACACCTCGAATCCGACTGGGCAGCGCTCACCACTTTGAGCCACGTGGAGATTCACGGCCTGATGACGATGGCCCCTTTGTCCGATGAGCCCGAAGACTCGCGGGCCACGTTCCAACGCCTGCGGGAGCTGCGCGACCGACTGGCCGCACGGCCCGGCTCACCACCGCTGGTCGAACTTTCGATGGGAATGAGCGGAGACTTTGACGTCGCCATCGAGGAGGGAGCGACAATGGTCCGCGTCGGCACGAGCTTGTTCGAGGGGTTGCCCGGACAAGCTTGATCGCGCTCGTGCCGGTGCCGATCGACAAACGCCAGATTCCGGTGCGCGCAAAAAACGGGGCAGGCTCCGGTGAGCCCGCCCCCAAATTTGGCGGCGTTTCGGGCGTTGAAGGTCGACGTTCCCGCCGCCAACTTTTTTCAGCTGGTCATTTGATGGTAAGCGCGGTCTGAATCTCGGTGAGTGCGCTACCGACGTGCTTCATCGCGCGCAGATGACGTGCTCCGCCGGCATTATTGGCGCTCATCTCCTGGAGCATGGTTTGCGCCTGCTGGAGCTGCCCGTCCGAGGTTGCCTGCTGTTCCTTGTTCTTGCCATCGCCTTTCAAGCTGACGCCGAGGGCCCGACCTGCCTGATGCAGGTGGTGCATCGCCTTGATGCGGTGTCCCTGGTAGTCGTGGTCGGCCTGCGACAAGAGCCGATAGGCCTGCGTGACGGCTTGGACGTCGGCCGGATTGGCCGGCGCCCGATTGACGCCCGTGTTCATTCCCACGGGCACGTAGGGCCGGCTGGCAACGATCGCATTGCGATGGTTGCGGCGGTTCGTGTTTTGGGCCGAGGACGAAGAAGCAGTTATCGAAGCGGCGGTGACCAGGGCAATCGTGGCGACAACGAAGAGACGCGCAGGCTGCATCATGATGACCTCCTTCGACAGACGGAGAAGGGACTCAGGTGATTAACATCATTGTTGCGAAACGAGGCCCTAAAGCAACTAACCCCGTCGAGGCCAACGCAGAGCCTGACGATCACATTACATTTCGGCAATTCTTGCCGCTGGGATCTGCAGCCATCGCGGGCCTTTGCCCGAGCAGGTCGCCTTGATTACGATGATCGAGTTCTTCGCCGGCCCGATCCTGGGCGTCTGCACAGGGAGGGAAGCGATCCGTGAGCGACTCCGGCCCCTCTATCGCTGCGATCGGTCTCACCCTGGCGGCCTTTGCCACCGGCCCGCTCGGGTTGGCCGTCGCCCAGCCTCCGGCCGTTCAATCCGGTGAGGTCATCCCGCGCGACGTCCGCCAGATCTACAACCGGGGCCTGCAATTCCTCGCTGCGTCGCAATCCCAGGACGGGAGCTGGGAGGGCGGCGAGCCGGGGCCGGCGATGAAGCAGGGACTCGAGAACGCCGCGCGAGTCGAGGGATCCTGGGCTGCCGAGGGCAAGCAAGGGCCGGGCGTGACCGCCCTCGCCCTGCTCACCTTCCTGGCCTCGGGCGAGGACGCCAACTTCGGGATCTATAGCGGCCACATCCGCAAGGCCCTCAGAAGCCTGATCCGCACTCAGGACGCGCTCAACGGCTACATCGGGCCGAGCATGTATCACCACGGCTTCGCCATGCTGGCGCTCGCCGAGGCGTATGGCGCCGTGGACGAACGCAACCTCTGGCCTAATGAGAAGGCACCGCGGTCGGTCGGCCAGGCGCTCGAACTGGCGGTCCGCACCGCGATCACCTCGCAGAAGTCGAACCCGGCCAACGCCTGGCGGTACTCCCCCGGCGGCCGGGACTCCGACGTCTCGGTCACCGGGGCGGTGATCATCGGCCTGCTTGCGGCCCGCAACGCCGGGATCGAGGTGCCCGACGAGTCGATCGACAAGGCGATTGCCTATCTCCGGTCGATGACCGACACGTCCGGCGACGTCTCCTACGAGAATCTGGGCAATAGAATTTCCACCTCGACGGCCCGAGTCGCGATCGCCACGCTTGGCTACGCCGTGGCCCGCCGCAAGGATCTCGCGGAATACAAGGCAACTCTCGGCTACCTCAAAGAGCGGATCCAAGAGCCCGTAGGACCTTTCGGGGAATACACCCTCTACTACCAGGCGCAGGCCCTCTTTCAGGGGGACGTCAACTCCTGGGAGAAGTGGAACGAGATCCTCGTCCGCCAGCTCAAAGAGGCGCAGCAGCCCGACGGCAGCATCCGGGGCCGGTTTAACCCGGCGATCTCGACGTCGCTGTCGCTGCTCTCCCTGGCGCTGAATTATCGCCTGCTTCCCATCTACGAACGATGAGAAGGTCCCCAAGAATGGTAACCGCAAGTTGGGACGACTTGGTGAAGGTGTGGGGCGCCTCGGGCGCTCAACGTGCGTTGGGCAGCCCCAGATCACTTGATTGACAGGGCCGTCTGGAGCTCGCCGAGGGCGTTGTTCACGTGAGTCAAGGCACGCTGGTGGCGTTTCCCGCCAACCTTGCTGCTATTCATGCGCTGCAGCATCGATTGAGCCTGCTTCAGCTGCGAGTCGGAGTTTCCCTGCTGCTCATGGCCCTTACCGTCACCTTTCAAAGTGACTCCCAGGATCAGGCCCGCCTTGCGCAGGTGCTCCATGGCCTTGATGCGGTGTCCCTGGTAGTCGTGATCGGCCTGTTCGAGCACTCTGTAGGCCTGGATCACCGCCGTGACGTCTGCCGGATTGGCCGGTGGTCGGCCCCGCCCCTGCGCAAATGCGAGCGACGGAGGGCTTGAAGCGGCAGTAACCATAGCGATCGAAAGGGCGACGACGAGACGCGTGCGCTCTGGCATGTTGACCTCGTTCGAAAAACGAACTGGGCTGAACGCGAGGTTGCTGAAGGGACCCTAAACCAACTAACCCCTTGTAACGCGCCAAGGGGTTGGCGCACCAACATTAAATCTTTTGCAACTATTCGCTTGGCCAAGCGGGCCGCGAAAGCGCAAAGTCGGGGCGACAGGATTCGAACCTGCGACATCCAGCTCCCAAAGCTGGCGCTCTAGCCAGGCTGAGCTACGCCCCGCGTTTCTTTAGTTCCGACACGCGACCTGAGCGCTGGGCTCGCTCGGCTCGAAAGTGTCGCTGGGATTGTACTCTGGCATTGAGCCGCGTGTCACGCCGGAAGTCGGTCGCCGCCGCTCACTCGCCTTCTTCGCGGCTCGCGAACATCCGCTCGATCCGCCGGTCGGGGATCAGCCAGATCAGTGCGACCAGGACGTAGAGCGCGAAGGCGATCGACTGGCTGACCAAGCAGAGTCCGATCGCTGCCAGGTAAATGAGGGGCGAGAGTTTGCCCTTCCAATCGCTGCCCAGGGCCTCCGCGAGAACCGGATTGCCCCCCGGAGCCCAGAGAATCGTGAGCTGCAGAACGTAGTAGGCGATCGCGGCCAAAAGCAGGTTGACGCCGTAGAGCGCGGTGGGCGTGGGAGCGAAGTTGTTCTGGCCCGTCCAGGCGGTGGTAAAGGGAATCAGCGACAGCCAAAACAAGAGATGCAGATTTGCCCATAAGGTCGCGCCCGTGACACGCGCGGTGGCCTGGAACATGTGGTGGTGGTTGTTCCAGTAGATCCCGATGAAGACATAGCTCAGTGCGTAGCTCAAAAAGTACGGCAAAACGGGCTTGAGATCGGCCAGCGTCGCCCCCTGATGCGGCAGCGGCACCTTCATTTCCAGCACCATGATGGTGATGATGATGGCCAATACGCCGTCGCTGAACGCTTCGAGTCTGCCCTTATCCATCGCCGTGTACACCGGGCCGTGAGTGGAACCCATCAAGTCTTCGCGCGCGAAGGAGCCGACTGAGCGAGAATAGCCGGTGCGTCTTCATCGAACCACAAATGAGGTCGACTCCGGAGCGCAGCCCCGGTTCAATTCCGAGGCAATTCGCCGCGTGCACCGCGGTACGGGCAACGCTCGGCCGCCTCGGGATCTGGCCATCGACCGTTTTGAACGCAGCCGATGACGTCGACGGCTTCGGCCGACATGGGCCACCAATAACCAGGTGCCAGTCGGTGATCGTGTTTGGCGATGAGCCGTAGCTTGGGAACGGCCTCCTCGAAATCGTGTCTGTTCTTGCCGTCGCAGCGAGGTCCGGTCGCCATCGATCCAATCACGTACATGCTCCAAAACTGGACTTCGATCGAATCATCGTCCAGTCCACGCAATGCCGCAGCCCGGCAGCGCCGGTAGAGCTTCGTCCGGCGGTCGCGCACCCATTTGCAGAGTCCGAGCTTATCGCCCGCGTCGCCGCGGAGCCACCCGGGCAGATCGGGTCGTTCAAAGATCTCGACCAGGACCTCTTCAGCGCGAGGCTCGTTGGTCCACCTGAGTGCCAGAATCACCGCTTCCAACCAACCCAGGTCGGGCTTAGATGAGGCCAATTGCCGGCGGCCAATCTCGCGGAAATACTCTGTCGCCTTCCCTCCTGACTTCAGTCGCGACAGCACGTCGGCAGATTGGACGCGCGTGGACCGTTGGGACGTGAGCTCGATCAGGACTGGCCAGGCCCGGTGGATGCTGCAAAGATCGATGAGTTCGATCGCGAATTGCCGCAAACCGGGAGACAGCCCGGGAAGTCGTTCTAGCAGTTGCGTGACGGTGACGACGTCCTTTGCCTGCAATCGAGCGAGCTTGCGAGCCCGCTTACAGTTCACAGCCGGAGATCCCCAGCCCTTTTTTGCTGCGTATTGCAGATGGCGAGCGTAAAGAGTCACCAGATCGTCGGTTTTCGAGTTGCGAGGCCTGCCCATGGGCGCGCCTCGACACCCCTTGTGCCGCACAGGTTCGCGCGCAGGTTGCCTCGGCAAGAATCGCGCGGTTTTCGATAAATTTGATTGAACAATTCGCCGCCGGCTTTTCGTCCTTTTCCCGGCGTCCCCGTGGCGAGTCCAGTTCCGGCACGGTCGACCCGGTCGATTGGAAGAACCCCGGGAGTATTCCCCATGCATCGCGCTTTTTCGGCCGTGCCATCACTGGTGATCGCTTCACTCTTGGCTGCCGGCGTTCCGGGGACGTCGATCGACCGGGTTTCGGCCGACGAATCGGTTTTTGAGAAGCCGGTGCGGCTCCAGGCCGACGGGAAGATTATTGACACCGGCAAGGCCTGGGGACATTCGGGGCCGTGCCTGGCTGACGTCGATGGGGACGGGCTTCGCGACCTGGTCGTCGGCGACTTCAGCGGCAAGTTCCACGTGTACCGAAATGCGGGCACGAACCAGCAACCGAAATTTGGGCCGCCCACCGTCTTGATCGCCGGCGGAGTGCCTGCTCAGGTCCCGATTTATTGCTGCATCGGCTCGAGCCCGCAGTTCTTCGATTTCGACGGCGACGGGCATTCCGACTTGATCAGCGGTTCGTACGATCCGGGCGCGTGCTACTTGTTCCGCGGGCTCGGCAACGGACGATTTGCCGCGCGCGAAACGATTGTCGACAAGGCCGGCAACGTGATCCTGCGCAACGCACATTTAGAGGTAACCCGTTCGTTCGGATCGTGGCCGACGATGGTCGACTGGAACGGGGATGGCCGCCTCGACCTGGTCATTGGCAGCTTCGAGGGGGGAATCCGCGTCTGGTTGAACGAGGGGACAGCCCAACGGCCGAAATTTGCGGTCGATGGCTTTTCGGTGCAGGCAGGCGGCAAGCCGATCGCGGTTCCCGGCGGTCACGCGGCGCCGGTGATTGTCGACTGGGACGGCGACGGTCGCTGGGATATCCTCTCCGGCTGCGAAAAGGGGGCCGTGATCTGGTACCGCAATACCGGCAAACTCGGCGAACCGTATTTTGCCAACGGACAAACGTTGGTGCCGGAGCATCGAGGGAGCGGATACGAGGAGTTTCTCGAGATCGGCGCGGAGCCTGTCCCGGGTATCCGTTCGCAAATCGCCGCGGCCGACTTCGACGGCGACGGGCGCATCGATCTGTTGCTGGGCGATTTCTGCACGACGGTTTCGCCGCGTCCTGATCTCACGCCGGCCCAACGATTGGAAATGTACAAGACTCTCGAGCGAAAGCGCGAAACCTCAGCGCAGCTCCGCCAACAGTTGGATGAACAGCTCCAGGAGATCAGGCGACGCTACCCGGGGGACAAGCTCCACAGCCGCGCCGCCGACGAAGAGTGGAGCAAAATGTACAAGGCGATGCGCGACAGCAAGCAACGCGAGGAACTCGAGTCGCGCGCGAAACAACTCGATGGGGCGGTCGCTGCCTATTTGGCCAAGCCCGAGCGCCGCGGTTCGACGCCCCATCTCGACACCGTGCACGGTTATGTTTGGCTGTTTCGACGTAAGCCGTTCGTGCCAGCGAGCGCGCCTGTCGAAGCGGCGTCGGACATGCAGCCGATAAAGGGGCGCGAATCGGACGAGGGTCCAACGCGGAGCAATCCGGTCGTTGCGACCGCGGCCGTGCTACCGCGACGGGTCAGGGCCGGAGAGTCTCTTACTCTGACAGTCGATCTCCGCGTCGCGGCAGGATGGCATATCAACGCGGTCAGCAGCGGGTCAGGCACGGCGATTCCAACTCGGCTCGAATTGAACGTGCCGCCGGGCATCTCTGTGGCCGCCGATTGGACGTTGCCAGAACCGGACGTTGGTGGTCCCGAGACTGGTCCAGTCTATCGGGGCCAGGTCACCTTCCGACGCACGCTTAAGGTTGCTGAAAAGGCGGCCGTCGGTCGCGTCGAATTGTCGTGCGACTTCGCCTATCAGGCGTGCGACGACAACCAGTGCCTGCGTCCTACGAAGGTCAGCCTCAAAGCGCCGCTCGAGGTCGTCCCCCAGTGACCCGTCGCTCACGCCGCGCGACGGAGATGGCGGAGGATCCGTTCGAAGTCGTCGTTGTTGGCGAACGGAATGACGATCTTGCCCTTCTCTTTGCCGCCGAGCTTGATCTGCACCCCGACGGCGAAGATCTGCTGCAGGTTTTCTTCGAGCGAGCGGACGTGTGCGCTGGCGGTGGCAGCGGACGGCTTCGCGGCTGCGCCCGCTGCTGCGAACGGGATCGTCTCGGCGCCCGGCTCTTGCTGGGTTTGCAGAATCTCGCGGACGGCCGCTTCCGTCTCGCGGACTGACAAAGATTCTTTCTCGATCCGCTGGCACATCGCGATCTGGTCGTCTTGTGACAGCGAGAGGATGGCTCGCGCGTGGCCGAAGCTCACGCGCTCGGCGAGCACCGCTTCCTTCACGAAGTCGGTCAGATCCAAGAGCCGCAGGAAATTGCAGACCGACGAGCGGCTCATGCTGAGCTGCTTGGCGACGTCGTCGATCGACGCCGCGAAGCGCTCCATGTAGTCCTTGAAGGCTTGGGCTTTTTCCAGCACGTTGAGGTCGCGGCGTTTGAGGTTTTCCTCGAGGGCCGCCTCGCACATCGCCTGGTCTTCGAGTTCGAGCACGCGGCAGGGGACCGTTTCGAGCCCGGCCTTTTTCGCTGCCATGAGCCGACGCTCGCCGGCGATGAGCTGGTACTGGGTTCCGCACGGTCGCACGAGCAAGGGCTGCAGTACGCCGTGCTGGCGGATGCTTTCGACCAGTTCGTCGAGTGATTCGGTCTCGAAGTCTTTGCGCGGCTGGAAGGGATTGCGTTCGATCAGCTCGACGTGCACCTGGTTTGAATCGGCGACGTCTTGTCGCGACTCAAACGCGGCCGGAACGGCTGAGGTGCTGCCGGCACTTTCGCCCGCTCCCGAGCCCAAGAGGGCACTGAGGCCGCGCCCCAACCTCCGCCGAACGAAACCCTGTCCCTGCTGCCCATCGAAGTTCAACATGCCCTCGGCCGTCGACCTTGAGTCATCCATGACTTCAGCGCCTCGTGATTCGCGTCCTGGAATCGCCGCACCGTAGGGAAACGATCGGCCCGCGCAGGAGGTCCGAATCAGGCGAGGGGTTCGATTTCCCCCTGCGGAAAATGGGGGTTTTGCCGACATTGCGGGATTCCACGTGAAACTGGCAAGGAAGACCGCATGCGGAAAGCCTAAAGGCGTTGGCAACTTCTCGATCGACCCAAGTTACCGCTCGGCCCGGTCGTTCGGCCGACGTGTCGTTTGGCCGCCAATCGCGACGGCCTTTCGGTTTTCGCCGGCGTCACTTAGCGGGGGTTGATGCGATAGAGGTTCAGCACTTCCCGCGGGCGGGGCTTGCCCGGAGCCAGGTCTTCAGGACTATAAGTGTCCAAGAGGACCAAATCGCTGGGCGTGTCGTGGAAGACCGCCTCGAGAGTGAGGAATTTTTTGTAGGGTTCGACCAGCTTGTCGAAGTCGGCCGTCCCTTCATACGCGAGCAAAAACGCCGGCCGGAGCAGCGGCTTTTGACGCTGGGCGAGGAACGAGAAGTCGCCCCCCTCCGGGGGTTGCGGATCGTGGCCCTCCACCGCCAGGTCAAAGAACAGGCACGGCTCGCCATAGACAAAAAAGATGGGCTTGCCGGGTGCCCGTTTGCCGGCGAACTGGGCGGCTTGTCTGATGACGTTCGCCCGGACCGTTCGGTCCTGCCAGCCGGGAATGTCGCGCGAGCGGGCGAGGCTCAGCCGCGAGACCACTCCCAAAGCCAGGACGGCAATCGCTCCCACGAGCAGCACCCACCTCTGCCAGTCAAACCGGGTCGGCGTCGCTCGAACGGCGTCGCTGGAAGTCCGCAGTTCGCCGGCCCAAGTCAACAGCCCGCCGACGCACGCACCGGCCGCCAGCCACGCGCAAACCAGCCAGGGCATCACGAGTCTGGGGTACGGCTTATAAAGGGGGATCGCCACCAACAGTCCCAGAAACCAAGCCGCCAAGAGCCAGCCCGCCAGGTTTCTTGCACGAGTAGCCTCTGGTTCTTGGTCGCCGAGGCGCCGAGGCAAAAACGTCGCACAGATCACGAATCCCAAGAACAACACGGCGAACACCGCGCTGAAGCCCAGCCATCCGACCAAGAGCGAGACGCCGGCCAAGAGCGAGGCCACGGTTAAAAGGTGGATCCGTCGGCTCGCTTCGGGAAACAGTCCGGCTGAGATCCCGGACTGGCCGCCGGTTTCGCCGGTGCTTTCGAGCGGTTTGGTTTCTGATTCGGCAGTGCTGCCGTCAGTCGAGCGGGCGGCTCGGGGGCGCTGGATAATGACGGGAAGCATCCAAGCCAAAATCATTCCGGCCGCTGTCAGCCAGCCTTCGTAGAACCGCTGGTTGGCGATCTGACGCTGGAAGTCGTCCCACCACCCGGGCAGCCCAAAGAAATACTGGGCATGATTGGCCGAGACGGCCGAGTAGCCGCCCTCGGGCTGCAGCGACATCCACACGGGGCTCCAGCCGATGGCAGTCGCGACGACGAGCGTCGCCACGACGGGCAGTCGGGCGAGCCATTCGCGGCGGTCGAACCGCTCGAACAGGCCCCACGCGATGAAGCCCGAGAGGGCCACCGCCAACGGCAGCCAGCCGTTGTATTTCGTCGCCCAGGCGCAGGCCACGACCAGGCCGGCGACCACCGCCTCTCCCAGATGATTTCGCGCCAAAGCCCGCCACGAGCAGTAAACGGCGAGCAGGAACCAAAAGCCGAGAGCCGCGTCGGTGAGTGCGGTCCGCGAGTAGACAATCTGAAAGTCCGAGAGCGCGGCCAGGGCTGCCGCCGCGATTCCGGCAATCGGGCCGAACCATTCCCGTCCCACCCACCAGCAGAGCGGAATCGTGCACGAACCCAGCACGAGGCTGGGCATCACGGCCGACAGTGCCGTCTTGCCCAGCGCGCGCATCGACAGTTCAATCAGCGTCGACAGGAGGGGCGGCGAGTAGAGAAATCGATTGGGATAGCCCCCGTCGAGAAACAGGTTCGAGGCGTTGACGGCTTCGTCCCAGTGCTCGACCGAAATCCGCGCCTGATACGAGAACCGCAGCGCAAGGGCGGCGACGAACAACACGCCGATCGCCAGCTTTTCGCCGCGCTCGATCGGCGGCCGCGCCGCGCGCGGGCTCCAGCCTGGGGCTGAGGCCGTGTCCGCCTGTTGCGATTTCGAGTTCGCGCGGCGACGGACGTCTCGCTTACGCCGGCTCATGATTGAGTTGCGACTTCAAAGGTGCCGTTTACGAATGACGCGCGACGGGGCGCCAGTCTCGATGGGCAGAGTCCCAGACGAACGGCTATGATACTGACAAGCCGCGCGGCACTGACAGGCTGCGAATTCCACGTGGAATTTGCCCGTCGAGTCTGCGCGAGAAACACGAGGCTCATCCGGAGGCGGAGGGTTCTGACATGGCGACGCCAGACGCAATGTACGACGAAGCAGTAGCCCTAAAGGACCAGGGCAACCTTGAAGGGGCGATCGCCAAGTTCAACGAGATCCTGGCCCTCGACGAGAAGCACGTGCTCGCGCACTCGGCGCTGGCCGTCAGCCTGCAAAAGGTCGGCCGGGCCGAAGAGGCCATTCGCCACGCGACGCGCGTCACCGAGATCGAGCCGGACGATCCCTTCTCATTCACGCAGCTCTCGGTGATCCTGCAACGCTGCGGAAAAATCACCGAGGCCGAAACCGCGCTCTACCGGGCCCGCGAGATGAGCGGCCACCAGCACAGGCACTAGTCCAGACGGAAGAGCGACGTCCGATTGCAAACCCTCTCCCATTCCGATGGGAGAGGGCAGGGTGAGGGCTCTTCGCGATGCCGTACCAGGATCCACATCAGACCGAGAAGTGCCGCCAGCTGCGACGGAAACTGACTGGTCCAGAGCGACGGTTGTGGTCGGCGCTTCGGTCGCGGCGGGCCGCGAAACTCAAAGTGCGACGCCAGTACCCGATCGGCCCCTACGTTGTTGACTTCCTTTGCCCTGAGCACCGGGTCATCATCGAACTCGACGGCGACAGCCACATTGGACGCGCAGACTATGACCGCGAGCGGCAGTCGCGCCTTGAGTCGGCCGGATATCGAGTGCTGCGCGTCGGCAACGACGACGTGGTGAATGACTTGGACGCCGTTCTGCGAGGCATACTTCAAGCGTGCGGCATTCCGGGGGAGTAGAGCCAGAAAGAAAAGGCAGCCCTCACCCCGGCCCTCTCCCATCGGAATGGGAGAGGGTGGAAGAGGCTGTCAGCGCTTGGTGTCGGCCCACCACTCGTCCGACGTCTTGGCGTCCGCTTGATTCAGGGGCGCGGCGGGCGGCTTCGTCATCGCCGTGTCGAGACTGGGCGGCGGGGCGGCGGTCTGCTGGATCTCTGGCGGCTGGGGCATGGAGCCTGGCTGCGGCGTCGGGTTCTGTGGAGCGGCCGGCTGGGCCGCCGCTTGAGCGACGGCTTTTGGCGGATTGATACGGATCGACTGGCTCGTGTCGAATTGGCGCCCGTCGATCGTCTTGAGCCGGGCGTGCACGAGCAGCGTCGGCGACTCGGGGAGCGTTTGCCAGGGGACGCGGACGACGTAGCCGCTCCCCAGGAAGCCGCTATGCCAGAGCGACTCGCTGTCCTTCGGGCCGAACTCCCAGTGCCCGACGCGCTGCTGGGCTTCGGGCTTCGAGAGGTCGAGCACCGTGACGACGACCGTTCCCGGCGCCTTCACGAGGTTCCCGTCGGCATCGGCCGGGGCGACGACAGCCGAGAGCATTTCGTCACCCGGAATGCCGTCGCGGTCGAGCCCGCCCGTCAAATACTTGTTGAGCGAGATTCCCTCGACCGTTCCCAGCGCGGTGAGCTGCTCTGCGTGGGCCAACTTCTTGCCGTTGGCAATCTGAGTCCGCAGGTCGACGGTCTCTCGCTTGGCGGCCTGCAGCTGGTTCTGCGACTCGGCGAGCTGGGACTGCAGCTGGTTAGCCGCGTCTTCTTGCCGCCGCAAGCGGCTCTCGAGGATGTCGAGCTGGCCCGTGCTGGCACAGCCAGCGGCCAGGACGAGCGTCCCGAGAAGCGTCGCGCCGAAAAGGCTTTGTCGCAGCCCTAACCTCATCCGTGAGGTTTCCCGTTTGCTATCCGTGCGTCACATGGTTTGAAGAACCGGCGGGCTGACACCCGCCGCTCGCCAGAACGGATCTCTACCGTGCCGGCATTACGGCGTCTCCACGATCATTCCTTGGGGATCATGGGCATCTTTTCCAGGATGTGATCGATCAGTCCGTAGGCCTTGGCCTCTTCGGCCAGCATGAAGTTGTCGCGGTCGGTGTCGGCCTGAATGCGTTCCAGCGACTGACCGGTATGCTTGATCAAAATCTCGTTCATTCGCTGTTTGATCCGCAGAACCTCTTTGGCGTGGATCGCCAGGTCGGCGGCCGTGCCCTCCATGCCGGAGAGAGGTTGATGGATCATGATCCGGGCGTTGGGCAGCGCATTGCGTTTGCCGGCCGCGCCTGCGGTCAAGAGGATGGCTCCCATGCTGGCCGCCTGCCCGACGCAGTAGGTCGCCACATCGCAGGTGACGTATTGCATGGTGTCGTAGATGGCCAGGCCGGCGGTGATCGACCCGCCCGGCGAATTGATGTAGAGGTGGATGTCCGCCTTGCCATCCTCGAACTGCAGGTAGAGCAGCTGGGCCACGATGCTGTTGGAAACAACGTCGCTGATCTGGCTGCCCAGAATCACGATGCGGTCCTTGAGCAGGCGACTGTAAATGTCCATCGCC
>DASZIA010000306.1:0-9455 GCA_035949535.1 Planctomycetaceae bacterium
ATAAACGGCGACGAGGAGCTCCTGACGCAAGCGCTCGCTAACCTGGTCGAGAACGCTCTTCGCCACACACCTGGCGGGACACGCCTCGACGTGCGGCTCGTTGCTGACCCAGCAGCGGTTCGGCTGGTCGTGGAGGACAATGGCCCCGGCGTGTCGCCGCAGGATCTACAGCGACTCACGCGTCGCTTCTATCGGGCCGAACGCAGCAGAACCGCGCCCGGCAACGGGCTGGGCCTGAGCCTGGTATCAGCTGTGGCGGAGCTCCACGGCGCAACGCTCACTCTTGAAGCCGGTACCTGGGGATTTCGAGCTACCATCACGTTCACGCTATAGCGGGTACTATTGTCGAACACGATTCCCATCCAAAATGTTTGGCTGTCTGATCGAAGTGATTCCCAACGCTCTCCATTTGGCTTCTATGCACCTTTTGATCCCCGCCGCTGTTCACAATAGAACATCAGCTCGGAGCCGCGAACAATCGTCAGTTGGTGCACTTCATCGATGCAGTACGTGCAGCCGTTTCAGCAGCTATGCTCTCATCGCTCGATTGGGCACACGAATTTTGCCGGAGCGCGCACGGCGGGAGGCTCTCGCCCCAGGCAGAGAACGCCTGAAGCGCAGTGGCTTGCTTTCGCGACTTTCCGAAGCAAAAAAGCGTATGCGTTTTAACGCGAAACAGGCTTTCTGTTAGGGTCGCGACGCCGACGGCACTGGGAAATGAAACGGGAGGGCTGTCCATGATCGACGGGATCAGCGCGGTCACACTGGGCACCCACGAAATGCCACGAGCTGTCCGATTCTATCGCGCGCTGGGGTTTGAGGTCCTGCATGGCGGCGAAGAATCGCCATTCACCAGCTTTCGAGCAGGGGTAAGCTATCTTAACCTCATCGCCCAGCCTGCCGGGCGGCGCTGGTCCTGGTGGGGCCGCGTAATCTTCTACGTCGCCGATGTTGATGAACTTTACGACCGTGCACTCGCAGCAGGGTGCCAGCCAACTACTGTGCCTCGCGACGCCGAATGGGGTGAGCGATTCTTCCACCTAGTTGACCCCGACGGTCACGAACTCAGTTTCGCTCGGCTTTTGCGATCCTCGGGCTAAAGATCACGCGCTGCCGCGATTTTCGCCTTCACAGCGAACAAGCAAGAGCGGCGTAGCTTGCCGGAGGATCTCCTAGGGGCCCTCCGAGCTTGCCCGGGCCGTCTGCTTGTTAGAGCCGAGCTATCCGCAGTCTATGATTTCTCGCCTCAGCTCCTGTGCGCTCTTGATCCGATCCTCGTCGTGCCCAAGCCTGCCTTTCGCAGGCCGTCGAGGAAGTGCTTTCGATCGCCAACATGTCTGTACCTCTCGGCCCGGATTCTGGCCAGGTCGAGATCGTTGACGGGCGCTGGTTCGCCATTCTGACGCAGCTCGAGATGGCGCTGCTCGACGAACCTGTTGAGTTCGAACCGGGCCTCGTCGAGCATCCCGATTTCAGCATAACAAGCTGCAAGAAGCCCGTGTGACCAGCAATGGAGAGAACGGGCCTCCTTCAGTGTCTCAATTGCGTTTTGGTACTGGCGCCCCGAATAGAGGGCAAGCGCGTGATACCAATGATAGAGGTTGGGCGAGAATGGGTTCAACCGTTTGGCCATCTCGATCCATCCAAGCGCTTCTCGCCACCGCCCCCAGTAAACCAGAATATTCGCAAATACGGCCGCGACATCAGCGTCGTTGGGATTGAGCGCAAGCGCTCGATTGAAGTGCATCTCAGCCCGGTCGTCCTCCTTTCGAAGAAAGAGGACTTGGGCAAAGACGCCATGAGACCAGGCGTCGTCTTCATCGATGTCCAGAGCTGTCTCGATCTCTCGAAGCGCATCGCCCAAGGTCATGCCGGTTGGCGCTTCAAGAAAGGCCTCACAAACGATTGTCCATGCGATATTGGCATGGGCGCGCGCATAGTTTGGGTCGAGCGCGGCCGCGGCGCGAAACCGTTCCCGGGCCTCAGCCAAAGCGCTCCGATTGAGGCGCCGCCACTGTTCATTTCCCAAGAGGACAAGGTCATACGCAGTAATATTCGAAGTCTGTTTTCGAATGGCAATGTCTCGGCCTGCGTCTTCCAGGCGCCCGGGCAAGACGGAGACAACCGCCCGCGCGATCTCGTCTTGTACGGCAAAAACGTCTTCAAGCCCGCGCTCGTAGCGCTCGCTCCAGAGCTGATAGCCGCTTTCCGCATCGACGAGTTGGACGGCGACCCGCAGTTTGTTGCCGGTCTTGCGGACGCTGCCCTCGACAACGTAGCGAACACCAAGCTCCCGTCCAACCAGCTTGATGTCGACTGTCTTGCCTTTGTAGACGAAGCTCGAATTGCGCGCGATCACGAAAAGCGACTTGAACCGGGACAGCGCCGTGATGATGTCTTCGACCATCCCGTCGGCGAAGTACGCATGCTTAACGCTGACGCCCGGGCTTGAAAACGGGAGCACAGCCAGGGACGGTTTCTCGGGCAGCGCCGGCGCCGAAGTCGCGTGCGACGGTGTTCCGGGGCCATTGACGATCGGAATTAGGGGGCCGACATAGCGGTAACCGCGGCGAGGCAAGGTCTCAATCCAACTTGCGCCGTTTGCTTCTTCACCAAGAACCCGACGCAAGGCTGCGATCTGAACGGTGAGATTGCCGTCCTCAATCGCAAGCCCAGGCCACGCTGCCTCGATCAGTGCCTCCTTGGACACCGGTTCTCCTGCTCGTTCGAGAAGCAGCCGAAGCAGGGCGACCGCACGCCGGCCCAGCGCGGTCGGTTCGGTACCGCGAAAGAGCGATTCCGATTGAGCATCGACGCGGAATGGACCGGACGGGTGCGCCTTCGCCATCCGCGGAGTGAGGACCATTGGGTGAAATTTTGCAACTTTTTCAGAATGGTTTGAGGACGCCAGCCAGGCGCTCGATCACGGTGTAGCCCGCCGTACGGTGAGCTTCACCCAAATAGCCAAGGGGGGCCGACCATGACCCAACTTGATCTGGTGACCAAGCGCCACTCTATGATTGAAGATGTGGGCCCAAACCGAGCCTCGGGCCTGTTGGACGTCATTCAACGAGTGGCGCCGCTTATTCGTGAGCGGCGAGACGAGTTCGACAAGCTGCGGCGACTGCCGGACGACATATTCGAGACGTTGGCTGCTGCCGGGTTGTTCCGTTTGTGGTTGCCCCAGGCGATCGGCGGCCCCGAGCTCTCTCCATTCGAGTTCATGAGCATCGTTGAAGCCGCTTCGGCGCTCGACGGCTCGGTCGGTTGGCTCGTCGGCAATGGCGGCGGCATGAGCCGCGTCGGCGGTTATGTCAGCAAGGCCGTCGCGCGCGATTGGTTTTCCGATCGGCGAGCCTTCGTTGCCGCAGCCACCGGTGCTGTCGGCACCGCGACGCGCGTCGAAGGGGGCTATCGCGTCACCGGGCGCTGGCCGTTCGGAAGCGGCGCGCATCACGCATCGATGTTCATGGTGCTGACCGCGGAAGAACCAGAAGCCCCTCGGCTCTGCTGCCATGTCGCACGCGAAGACGTCACGATCCTGGACAACTGGCACGTGTCGGGGCTGCGTGGCACCGGCAGTTGCGATTTCGAGGTGCGGGACGTGTTCGTGCCCGCGGCACACGTGCATCCTTTCCTCGAATTGAAGCCAAGCGATCCCGGGTTGGTTTATCGGATGCCGCCCATGTCGGTATTCGCGTGGACTATTTCCGCAGTTCCGCTGGGAATCGCACGCGGCGCCATTGGTGCGTTCGTCGAACTGGCCAGCCGAAAAAGCCGCCTCGGCAGCCCCGCTTTGTTGCGTGATCGCGAACTTGTTCAGGCCGCGGTCGGGCATGCGGAAGCAATGTATCGTGCCGCCCGCGCGTTTCTGGTCGATGCCATGACGGAATTGATGGCAGCAACCGATATTGGCGGCGATCGCCTGGTGAAGGCACGCGCGATATTTCGGATGGCGGGAACCTGTGCGGCCGAGGCAGCCGTAAGTATTGTCGACATGCTGGCCGCCAGCGCGGGCGCGGTTTCCATCTTCGAAACATGCGAGCTTGAACGAGCGGTCCGCGATGCACGCGCCGCGGCCCAGCATGTCGCGTTCAGTCCCAACAATTATGTCGTCGGCGGAAGAGCCGTCCTCGGACTAGACCCAGGCACCGCCAGATTTTGACCGGCCGTCGGCGCGCAAAGGTCGACCTGGGCTTACTCCGGCTTGATGTTGCCCGCTCGAGTCACCTTGCCCCACTTCTCGGTTTCCTCCGTGATGAGCTTTCCGAAATCGGCCGGCGAGCCGCCAAGCACCGTGCTGTCCAGGTCGGCAAGCCGTACCTTGATCTTGGGATCGGCGAGGCCGGCATCGATCTCCTTGTTCAGCTTGTCGATTACCTCGGCGGGCGTATTCTTGGGCGCGCCGAGGCCAAAGAACGAACTCGCCTCGTAGCCCGGGACGGACTCGCCCCGACGAGGGCCAGAAGCACCCGATTCGGGCGGAGTGAATGTCCGCTCCTGGCACCTTTGAGACCTGCCGACAGTCACCGGCGATGTCTGTTCATCGAGGTGGGCCGGAAGTCATCAACGCACCCTCAGAACGACGCGTTTGACCCCAAAGCGGAAATGATCAAATCGCTTGCTCGATCACTGCGTCAGGCTTGTAATGACCAAAACACTGCACGAAGCTCGGTACATACCGGGGGGATTGCATGACAACACCACTTGATCGCCGAACTTTCCTGCGTGGCTCTGCATTGGCCGCAGGGTCTGCACTGACCTGCACCGCAATGGTCCGGACCGCTGCCGGGGAAGTCGTGCCGCGCATCGAGGCGCCGCTAGTCGACAAGCTGGTGATCCGGGTGGTTGTGGACGGCGCCCACGATATCTTCATTCCCGAGCAGAAGGTGCCGGACATCGCAGTTGCGCAAGCACGCATGCAAGGCGGTGAGAAATTCCGCCGCACGCTTCAAAGCGAATGGGGGCTATCGTTGCACCTGACCTCCCAGAAGGCAGCGGAGAGCCGGCGATATCTGCTCGACTTCGCCTACACGCCCGATGTGCTGAACAACAACCTCGAGCTGCTCGAGATCGACCTGCCGGCGATCGACGGCATGATCCTCAGTCACGGTCATCTCGATCATTGGGGCGGCTTGCCGGGATTCCTGGAGAAGCACCGCGCTTCGATGCGGAAGGACCTGCCGCTCTATCTCGGCGGCGAGGATGCCTTCTGCCGCCGTGTGACCCGCGGCCCGGGCGGCGAGATCTCGCCGTTCGGCACGCTCGACCGCAAGGAGCTGGCGGCGGCAGGCCTGCGCCTGGTGGTGTCGGAAGCGCCGCAGGTGATTGACGGTCACGCCTTCACCACTGGCGTTGTACCGCGCAAGAGCATCGAGAGGGTCCTGCCGAACTCGCGGTGGTGTTCGGTGTAGCTGACGGCGCCGGCTGCGACCCGGCGCGCTACGGCGACCACCATTTCACCGAAGCCGAGTTGTCCGGCCAGCCGCAACCGGACCAGCACCTGCACGAGCACGGCACCTGTTTCAACGTGCGCGGCCGCGGCCTTGTGGTGATCACGAGCTGCGGCCACGGCGGCATCATCAACACGATACGGCGGGCAAAAGAGGTCTCGGGCGTGGAGAAAGTGTATGCCCTGGTTGGTGGCTTCCATCTGGCCCCGGCGCCCGCCGATTACCTGGCCAAAATCATGGCCGAGCTGAAGACGCTCGACATCGAACACATCTTCCCAATGCACTGCAGCGGATCGAACTTCCTGGAGTTGGCGAAGCGCGAGATGCCGCAGGCATTGGTTCTTTGCACGACGGGAAGCCAGTTCACTTTTGCGGCGTAATCGCGCCGGAGTGGACAAAAGGGAGAACTGGCTTGTGACTATACGAAAGTGACGCCGGCCACGCGGGCGACCACGGTCTAATACCGAAACCGCACCCGCCTTTACCCCCTACCCAGGGGGTCTTCGCCGGGATGTTCCCCACGTTCAAGGCCTGTGTGCGTCGCCTCGTCGACTTCGTTCACTTTTAAACGATCTACGCCCATGACAGCCGCGCTAACATCCTCGCCACGGATGTAGCGGTTAGAGCCCGGGCTACTTCGAGTCTGACTGGCACGGCGTGATGCCGAAGACCTCTCGCTCATCCAGGTCTATCGGCTCGGCCCTCCTCTTCCGCGCTACCTCGATCAGCGCCGCAAGGTGATCGTCCGCGATACCGCGATGGAGGCTGATGTCCGCTTGGATTGCCGGTCGGCTCAGATGCCGATCGAGGATTGCATTCGCCGCTCCAAGCTGGATGCGCTCGTCCTCGCTGTCCAGCAGCTCGCCCAGTCTCTCCACCGCGCGCGGGGACAGCTTGCGCAGCGTGGCCTTGACCACCTCTGGGATGCCGGGTCTGCCACCAGGATTGGCGCTGCTACCTGGCAGCCAGTGTCCGCGATCGTCGCGTTCCACGATGAAGCCTCCTCTATTTTCTTCGGAGCCACCGGCCCACGTCGAAGGCCCGAATATCTTACCCGAAGCCAAGCACGGCGAGAATTGGCGTGCCGCGCGAGGGTGATCGATATCACGCCCGCCCCCGGTGTTATCCGCCTCGGCCCGCCGAGCAAAGAACCACGGCGCCAGCGCGACGGTTTCGACAGCTACTGAGTTAACTTGGCACGAGTGACGCGTTCACCTCGCCTTTTTTCAATCAGTCTTTCTCTTATAGAAGGCCAGTTCTGCTTGAGATTGCCCAAATAGTCTGACGTTGGAACAAGTCTCGAGTGGAAAGCTTTTCGCTTACTCGCGCCTGATGGGGCGCGACGAGAGCGGCACGTTGCTGGAGTTTGGACGCAGAGAAGAACACCCGATGAAGACCGCCGATATTGAATACCGCGACGGCGCCCTGACCTGCCGCGGCGCATGGCGAGGTCCGTGGGATCTCCGCCGCTTTGTCGGCGCTCTGCCCGCCGGCTTTCCGCTGCCACGAGCTCGACGCCCCGCCACGCCGTCTCCCTCTGTTGTTTGACAGCCGAGAAACGTTCGCCTACCTACGGCGCGCTTTTCCGGCCGAAATGTAAATCAAGCGGTAATCGTTGGCTTTTCCCGCGCCTTGGGTAACGTTTTGGGTAACTATTGTTCCCATTTCGGGCGCCCCTCGCCCCGTGTGGGCCCAGGAGGTCGGGCCGGCATAGTTGGGATGAACAGGCGATCGGTCCGGTCCCGACCGTCGCATCATCGCCAAGCTCTGCGTGGGCTGGTTCGCGTTGGTGAAGCAGGCTCCGCCGCACCCACGCCCGGCCGCCCGAAAAAATCAGCAGGCCGGCGCGCCGGGTCGGGATGCGCCGGAGGCGATTCAGTAGGCCCACACGTCCGTAGTGCTGCCGTCGGGGTCATGGCGCGGGCCGGCGATGTAGAGGTGGTCGTGAACCGCCGCGATCGCGGGTGACGCCGACGGCTCGAACGACATGTCGTAAGCCAGCGGGACCAGCCAGCCGGACCAGTTCTCACCGTCGCCGCTGAAGTTCAGTTCGATCACGCTAGTCGACCCTCCGTCGCCGCCGGTCGTCTCCCAGCGTGTCGCGATGTACACCCGGCCGTCGTGGACGCCGGCAGCGACGTCGATAGGCTCGGCGCTCGGCTGGTCCCGCGGCGGAAGACCCTCCTCGACCGTGTTCCACCCGGCCCAGGTGTGCCCGTCGGTCGTCGAGTTGTGAACGACGATTGCGGCCGGTTTCTTGCCCGTGTCGTAGATGCCGAACAGGTGCAGCTTCCCGTCGAGCACAGCGGCGGAGACGGCGGACATCGGAGACAGTCCTCCGGCGGGCAGGGCTGTCCACTGCGCCCACACGCGGAGGTCGGAGCTGGAGGTAACGGCCAGCCGGTTCGTCGACGAGTCACGGGCGAACACGTACAGGCGGTCGAGAAATGCGACCGTCGCGATCGCCTGCTTGGTGAGCAGCTGCGGCGGCGACTCGGGCTCGCCCCACCACGACCCGCCGTCGGGCGAGTAGACGAGCGCCAACACCTGTCCTTCGACGGCCACCCCGAAAACGTGCAGGCGGTCGTCGAAACTGACGGCGCTCGGAGCCAGATCCGTCGCGAGCACGACGTCGCCGATCACGTCGATCGTCCAGTTGACCCCCTTCAGCGTCGACGCATGGTTGATCGTTGCACCGGCGGGGCCGACTCCGAAGACGTGCAGCATCTCGTTGTGCGCGGTCGCGGCGACGCCGGCGATGGAGCTGAGCTTGGTCTGCGCGTCGACCGCGTCGACAACCGGAACCCACGTCTTGCTGTGGTTCAACGACCACTCGACGTCGTAGTTGGAGTTGCTGCCGCACCCGGTCGGCGAGTCGCTGCCAGGGTAGTTCCTGGTCACCTGGATGGCGTGCGCCACGTTCTCCGTCCTCGCGTCGAGCCAATAGCGAGGTCCAGAAACCTGGTCGACGGCGACGGGGCCGTCGCAGTCTGTGTCGAGCCACGACCAGAGGTTCGCGAACCCTTCTATAGCGATCGCGGCCCAGAAGTACCCGCTGGCGGCGGCAGCAGCCAGGCCGGCGACTCCTGCCAGGTTGGAGGTGATCCCCGCCAGCTGGTCGGCCGTCGCTGCCGCTCGTCCGCTGAGCTGGCCAGACGGCACGTTGCCGTTGTTCACCAGCTGGAAGATGAACTGGACTTTCGACTGCGGGTCGTTGATCACGGTCGGCGGATGGTCACGAACCGACTGAGGCGTGAAATACGTCCCGTTGTTGAAGTCGCCGAGTTTGTCCGACCATGAATCGACCAGGTCGCCATCGACGAACGCCGACACGTTCAGCCACAGCGTGTCGTTGTGCAACGCGCGGGTGTCATGGATGGTGAACTGCTCGACAATCAGCGAGTAGCGATCCATCTGACACCACCTCCATGTACCCGAGGAGCCTGACTTGGTTCGGTCGATGAGTCGGTGCGGCTTTGCCGGCCCCAATCTCCTTTGAAATCGTAGGCTTTGAGACGTGGTTTGTCATTGCCTTGCTTGCACTCACGCTGTCGATGCAACCTTAGCAATCGGAGACCGGACATTCGCGCCTGTTCCTGTCGCGGCAGGCCGGGCAGCGATAGCGGTCGTCGGGACCCCAGGTAGGACGACGCTCGCAGCCATCGCCCAGGAGCTTGAGGCTCGCGGCGTGCGGACCCCGGCGGGCCGGGACCGCTGGAACGCCAAGCAGGTGTCCCCGGTTGCTGGCCGCCTGATCGGCGCGGGCTGTCCGTGTCGGCTTTCCAGACATTAGGTGAGCCACCCTGCAACCTCTGCAACGCACCTACGTTGGGCTATCGGCTTGGGCGCCCGGGGGCGCGGATGAACCTGACAGAGAAGAAATCTGGCGACCTTCGCGACCTTGCGAGGCGTGCCAGGCGTATGGCTGCGGGCCTGTCCCAAGCGGCCGACAGAGCCCGGGTTAACCGCTATGCCGATGAGCTGGAGAAGCAGGCGGCAGAG
>DASZIA010000307.1:0-21247 GCA_035949535.1 Planctomycetaceae bacterium
TGTGTTTACGACGCAAAGAAGCAACTGATCGAGATGCAGGCTTATCCAATGCTCCCTCTCAAAGCGCCAGTGAGAGTGACGACGGGTGCAGGAACCGTGGAGCTTCCGTGCCGCTACGGGCGCCTCGTCAGTGAACTCGGAACCCCTTGAGATCGTTTTCCAGATGTTCGACGGCTTCACAACAAAGACCCTGCCAGGCGACGGCACCGACATCCATCTGGTTATCGGCGGCAAGGGCCCGCCGCTCTTGCTGTTGCATGGCTACCCGCAGACTCATTGCTGCTGGCATCGCGTCGCTCCTCTGCTGGCTGATTCCTTCACGATTGTAGCGCCCGATCTGCGCGGCTACGGCGATAGCGGCAAGCCGGCCACCGATCCAGCACACGAGCCGTACTCGAAGCGACGCATGGCCGTGGATCAAATCGAGGTCATGAAACAACTCGGATTCGAGCGGTTCTTCGTGGCAGGACACGACCGCGGTGGCCGAGTCGCGCACCGGATGGCCCTCGATCATCCGAATGCAGTGGAAAGACTGGCGGTGCTCGACATCGCGCCGACCCTAGAAATGTATCGTCGCACGGACATGCGCTTCGCGATGACCTATTTCCATTGGTTCTTCCTCGTGCAGCCCTTCGATTTTCCGGAGCGTTTGCTGGGCGGCGATCCGGAATATTGGCTCCGCGCGGCGTTTTACGTGCGATCAGTGAGCGGCGGCACCGGTGCCATTACGCCAGACGCCTTCGCCGAATATCTCCGCTGCTTTCGCGACCCGGCGACGATCCATGCCACCTGCGAAGACTACCGCGCGTCGGCCACCATCGATCTCGAGCATGACGAAGCCGACCACTCCAAGCGGCTGACTTGTCCCTTTCTGGTGATCGTTGGCGAGAAGGGGGGCCTCGCGAAATGCTACGACATCCCCGCCCTGTGGCGCGAACGAGCCCAGCATGTGCAGCACCACGGCCTGCCAGCCGGCCACTTCCTGCCGGAAGAAGTGCCGGAGCAAGTTTCCGCACGGCTGCGAGAGTTCTTCGGAAGCGAGTGATATGAGCCCGCGGGACAACGGAAGCGTTGACAACGAGCGGGCCAGAACACATTCTGAGTGCTGCCGTGCGCGTTTGGCGCACTGTTTTGTGCCGTAGTTCGCGATCAACGAGGTGAATCGATGGACGAGAAATGGGTCAAGCCCACTGCCGAAGAGTTGCCGGTCAACGGCGAGTGTACGGCCTATTCGGGAGTCGACGCAGGTCCGATGGTCGTCGCCGAATCCCCCATGACGATCGTGATCTCCTCGGTCGCAACGGCCGTCGCGCAATAGCCGCCCAGCCGTGAAAGTCCGTCTTCTAGGCACGGCCGCCGGCGGTGGTTTTCCGCAGTGGAATTGTGCCTGCCCGAACTGTGACGGACTGAGGCGAGGGTCGATCCGAGCGCGACCGCGGCGCGAGTTCTGCGTGGCGGTGAGCGGCAATGGTCGTGATTGGTTCTTGATCAACGCGCCGCCCGACGTGCGGGCCCAGATCGAGTCGTTTCCACCGCTCACCCCCGCCGGCGCACGCCGAACGACGCCGATCGCCGGCATCCTGCTGACGAGCGCCGATCTCGACAACGTGCTCGGCCTGCTGACCTTGCGGGAGGGACCGGCGCTCAGCGTTTACGCGACACCCGGCATTCGGCAGGCGCTCGAAATCGGTTTTTCGCTCCCGTCCCTGCTCGAGGAATACGCGGGCGCCAGCTGGCACGAGGTGCCGATGACTCGTTCTCCGCTTCGCCGTCGCGATGGCGCGCTGAGCGGCCTCGACTGTGAGGCCTTCTTGATCGACGGCCATCCGCCGCGGTACCTGCGCTCGCCTGCTGCCGAGGCGTACGGCGATCGTGTCGGCTATGCGATCACGGATACGGCGACCAACTCGCGCCTGGTGGTGCTGGCCGGCTTTTCGGAATTCGACGCTGCCCATCGTGCGCGAATCAAGGGGTGTGATCTGTTACTGCTCGACGGGACATTTTGGAGCGATGACGAGCTACAGCGGCACGTCGACGGGGCCCGGACCGCGGCTGAAATGGGGCATCTGCCGGTGGGCGGAGGGGAGGGAAGTCTCGCCCAAATCGGCACTCTGCGTGCGCGCCGCACGATCTACGTTCACGTGAACAACACCAATCCAATCTTGGACGAGGATTCCCTCGAACACAAAGCGGTCCGCGCTGCCGGTGCAGAAGTCGGCTATGATGGGCTTGAGATCGAGCTGTGAGCGAAATGGCATGATCGACGAACGCGACGACTTGTGGGACCGACCGACGTTCACGGCGAAGCTGCGGGCCGTCGGCGAAGAGAGTTATCACGATCGCCATCCCTTCCACCGCCAGATGAACGAGGGACTGCTCGCACCGCCGCAGATTCGCTGCTGGGTCGCCAACCGCTTCCATTACCAGCGGCATCTGCCGATGAAGGATGCCGCCATCATCGCCAATTGCCCCGAGCCCGACGTGCGGTGCGCCTGGCGGCAGCGGCTGATCGATCAGGACGGGTCGGCGCCCGGAGAGGGGGGAATCGAAGCCTGGTTGCGGCTGGCGGAAGCGACAGGACTGACACGTGAAGAAACGTGGGATGCCCGGCACGTCGTGCCCGGCGTTCGCGCAGCCGTCGCGTCGTACGTCGAACTCGCGCGGACGCGCCCTTGGCCCGTGGCGGTGGCATCGTCACTGACGGAACTCTTTGCGCCGGACTTGATGGCAACGCGCGCGGCCGCATTCCGACAACACTACACGTGGATTCCCGCCTGGGGACTGCAATACTTCGAATCGCGGATCACGCTCGCGCGGAAAGACTCCGAATACGGGTTGAGCACCACGCTCGCTTATTGTGATACGCCAGCCCTGCAGCGCGCGGCCGTCGAAGCTCTCGCGGAAAAGTGCCGAATTCTCTGGGCGCTGCTCGACGCGATCGCCCAGGCGTGCGACCCGTGCGTTGCGGAACCAATCGATGTCTGATCGTTCCGATGATCGCCCCGCACTGGCGCGCAAGACTCGTTTGCGCCGCGATCCGCTGACGGGCGAGCCGCTGCTCCTCTTTCCAGAAGGAGTGCTGCGACTCAATCGCTCGGGGGCCGCAGTCCTCGCCCTTTGCGATGGCGGACGCACGATCCGCGCAATCGTTGCCGCATTGTGTGAACAGTTTCCCGCATCGATCAGCGAGGTCCAGCGCGACACGGCGGCGTTTCTTGATGATCTCCACCGCCGCGGATTGCTGGATTGGAACGTCGCGACGGCTACGCCCGTGGAGTTTTCGGCGGTCGATCTCGCGGCGGCGGTTTCCTCGAAGTCACCCGCCGCCGAGCGGCCCCTCGGCCTGCTCGCCGAGTTAACGTATCGCTGCCCCCTGGGCTGCCCGTATTGTTCGAATCCGACAACGTTGCGGCACAGCGGGCGCGAATTGACGACGCAGGAGTGGGAGCGGGTCATCCGTGAAGCCGCGAAATTGGGCGTGCTGCACGTTCACTTCTCTGGCGGCGAACCGCTCTTGCATCCCGGATTGCCGACGCTTGTGGCGACCGCCCGCGCGGCCGGCCTTTATACCAATCTGATCACGAGCGGAATCCCATTCTCCCGCGAAACGGCCGAATCGCTTCTTTCAGCCGGCCTCGATCATGTGCAGCTCAGCCTGCAGTCCGATCAGGCGCCGCTCGCGGATCAGATCGCGGGCCGCCGGTCGCATGACGCCAAGCTCGAGGCGGCGCGACTCATTCGCGAGCTAGCCTGGCCCCTCACGCTGAACGTGGTTTTGCACCGCGCGAACATCGATCGGCTTCCGCAACTTATCGCATTGGCCGAAGAACTCGAGGCCGACCGCTTGGAATTGGCGAACGTGCAGTTTTACGGCTGGGCCCATCACAATCGCAACTCGCTGCTTCCGGACCGCGGCGCTCTGCGCGAGGCGGCCGCTTACGTTGCCCAAGCTCGCGGGCGGCTCAAGGGACGCTTGAGATTGGATTACGTTCTCCCCGACGCCTTGGCCGATCGCCCGAAACCGTGCATGGAGGGCTGGGGACGGCGCTATCTCACGGTCAATCCCCAGGGGGACGTCCTTCCCTGCCCGACCGCCTCCTGCATCGAATCGCTGCGTTTCGACAACGTGAGGCAGAGGTCGCTCCGCTGGATCTGGGAGGAGTCGGACTCGTTCAATCGCTTCCGCGGCACGGCCTGGATGCCCGAACCCTGCCGCAGCTGCGAGTGGCGACACACCGACTTCGGCGGCTGCCGCTGCCAGGCCGCTCTGCTCACGGGAGACGCGACCAACACCGATCCAGCTTGCGAGTTTTCGCCTCACCGCTCGAAGTTGATCGAGGCGTTTCATCGCGCGACGGGCGCTCAATCAGATCGACCGCTGGTCTATCGAAAGAATCCCAAAGTGGCGGCCCCGCTTGCGCTCTCCGACGCGCTCACGGCAGACGACTAAGCTGCAAAACGACGTCGTGCTCGAAAGGCGCAAGCTCGATGGAAACAGGTGTGTCACCGCCCTTGATCACGATGCCGGGCGACGAGGCTCCCGTTATGGGGGAATAGAAGGTCGCTCGATAGTTCCCCGGTGGAATGCGCAGCGAGACGGCCCCCGAAATCGGGCGTCCGCCATTTGGGTCGGTCACCTCGCGATCGTCGGCCAAATAGGCAACGTATCCGCCGCCGGGCAACGCCAGCGCAACGTCGACGACATGCTGTGGCTTCTGCACGATCCAATCGGGGGCGGGGCGCGCGTGGATGAAGTCGATGGTCTGCATGAAGTCAGACAAGTGTTTCATCCACGTCCGAAGCATGCGACTCGACTGCCGCGTGCCCGTCTCTGAGCCGACTGTAATCGAGAAGTCGATGTAGTCGTAGTGGCACTGCGAGAAGAGGGCAACCCAGGCCCGCTTGCGGTGTATCGTCCAGCCGATCGGATCGCGGTACATCGACGCGGTGTTGTCTTCGTCCGGAACGCACGGCTTGCGAAAAGCCTGGCTCGCGCGGCAAAAGTCGCGGAAGTCTTTCAGGACTAACTGCTTCGACATGAAATGGCCGAGCATGTATTCCTTGCCGGCCAGGACCAGCCCGGGAAGCGGATGGACGTTAACGGCATCGAAGGTCTTCTCGGCGAAGCTCTTGTCCAATTCCTGCCGAAAGGCCGGCTTGTAGCTGAAAGCTTGGGAGCCAAAGACGAGATGCGGCCGCTTGAGGCGGGCCAGCTCATCGCGCACAAGCTGCGCGACGCGATCTTGCCACGCGTCGACGTCGGCAACACTCGCGTGCGGATCCGCGTTGCCGCCCGGCTCGTTGCAGATTTCGTAGTAGACGTTGTCGTAGCGGCTGGTCTCCTGAATGATTTTCGAGAGGTAGGCCAGTTGCCGCTCGACCAGCGGCCCGTTGCGCAGCGTGGTGTATTCATACCAGGGAATTTTGCCGACGCCTTGCAGGTTGTTCTCGGCCCGCAACGGGTTGAGTGCCCAGACGCTGTCGCCGTATGTGTAGCTGAAGAGCGTCAGCTCGACGACGATGCCGAACTCCGACGCTCGCGATAAGAAGCGGTGCAGTCGTCGGAAATACTCGGGATTCCACTGATCGAGGTCGAACCGCGGTTCGCCATCGATCGCGTTGCCGGGACCCGTGCGAGGCCAAGGCGTGACGAAATCGGGCGACTCGGGCTTGCAAGGAGACGAAGGGTTGCGTGCGCTCTGCTGCTCGCGAAACAACAAGAACGTGCGCGTCATAGTCTGGTGTTTGTCAGCCGCATCCGCGAGATACCGCTCGAAGTCAAACGGGCGATTGATCACCGAGCCATAGTGCTCCGTTGCGGCGATCAATATCAGCGGCCGGCCCCGAAACAAGAAGTAGCGCGGGTTTTCTGGATGTAGGGAGACGGCAGGACGCAGCTGTTGCGTGACGCCCGCACCTGCGACATCGTCCGCGGCGGGCGTTCTCGGCGTCGAGGTTGCGCAGAATCCGAGGACGACCGCCATCAAAAGAAGGCGGCGCGCCTCAGGAAGGCGGTGATTGTCAGCCGATGGCATGGCAGAACGCTCGGTTGTTGGAGGGTGCAGTCGTGGTTGGGCCGTTTGGTCAACCTTGGGGACGGGCGGGGCCACTATTCTCATAAGCGATTGTCGGGAGATTCGCCAACCACTCCCGACCGGCTAGCGTGGTCGCCGTGCGGCGCCGATAATGTGCGAGTTTGTCCCGTCAGCGAGTAGGCAGTCACGGCACTGGTTGGGTGGCGCCTGTTTGTCGTTCGGATGAGTTCGAGTCAGCACGGGAAGCGGCAGAACGTGCCCGCACAACAAGTCCTGATCAACGACGAATCTCAATCGGGGGTTCCGGAAGGCGGCATCGTTGAGCATGCCCCCGAGATCACCGGACTTCGCGAGCAAATCCGACCTGCGCTGGCCGGCCTCGTATTGTTGACGCTGCTCACCGGAATTGTTTTCCCGCTGGTTCTCGCCGCCGTGGCCGTGCCTCTGTTTCCGCATCAAGCCGGCGGGAGCCTGCTGAATCGCGACGGTCTCACCGTCGGTTCTGAGTTCATCGGTCAAAACGTCTCGGGCGCGGGGTATTTCTCACTGCGTCCGTCGGCGGCCGGCAACGGTTACGATGCGACGGCTTCGGGCGGCACGAATCTGAGCCCGGACAATCCGAAGCTCGTCAATGGCGCGCAAGCAGACGCCGATGGCGGCGCAAAGCCGTTCGTGGGGATTCGAGAACTCGCGGAGGTGTACCGCCGAACAAACGGACTACCGCCGCACGCCGCGATTCCGATTGACGCGGTGACTCGATCGGGAAGCGGGCTGGATCCCCACATCAGTGCGGCAAATGCCAATCTGCAGATCCCGCGCGTGGCCCGCGAGCGCCGCCTGAGCGAGGAAACCGTGCGGCGTCTCGTCGCCGAACATACGCGCGGGCGGCAGCTCGGTTTCCTCGGCGAACCGCGAGTGGCCGTTCTAGCGCTGAATCTGGCACTCGACCAGATCGCTCGTCGCTCTGCGTCGTCGCCCGGCCGATCGGTCCCCTAGGTTTCCGTAATGCGCTGGCTCGAATACGCCGTCTTCCTCGCCATTCTCATCGTGCTGGCGAAGCCCGTCGGGATTTATCTTGCGCGCGTTTTTGAGCGGCAATCGACGTTCCTAGACCCGATCCTCTGCCCGGCGGAATCGGTCCTTCTGCGGTTGCTCGGCGTTCGTGCCGATAAGGAGATGACGCCGCTCGTTTATCTCGCCAGCTTCTTCGCATTCGGCGTTTTGGGCGGGCTCTTTCTGTTTCTGCTGCTCGCGCTCCAGTCTCTTTTGCCCGGCGGTCCCGACAATCGCTATCTCACCACGCCGATGTCGACCGATCTGGCGGCGAACATTGCCGTCAGCTTCTCGACGACGTCGACCTGGCAGTCGTATGGGGGCGAATCGACTCTGCGTTACCTCGTGCAGGCCATCGGTCTGGTTTCGCAGAACTTTCTCGGCGGTGCGGCCGGACTGGCGGTGGGCATCGCGGCGATTCGGGGCTTCGCTCGCACGAAGTCATTGACGCTTGGAAACTTCTGGGTCGATCTGATCCGTGGACTGTTGTGGGTGCTGCTGCCGGTCTCGCTGGTCGGAAGCCTGATCCTGGTCTGGCAAGGAGTTCCCCTCAACCTGAGCCCCTACGTCACGGCTTCGACGTTGTCGGGTGAACCGCAAACGATTCCGCAGGGACCCGTTGCCGCTCTGGAGTTCATCAAAAACCTGGGGACTAACGGCGGCGGGTTCTTCAACGCCAATGGGGCCCATCCTTACGCGAATCCGACGCCGCTGACGAACTTCCTGGGCCTGCTCGCGATCGCGGTGGTTCCGGCCGCATTGCCGATCACATTCGGACGGATGGTGGGCCGGCCTCGCGCGGGCGTCGTGCTGCTTGTCGTCATGATCGCGCTGTTCGTTGTCGGCCTGGTTGTGTGTGACGCCTTCGAGGCTGCCGTTCCGCCGCGATTGAGCGGTCTGGGGTTGGTAGGCGGAAACATGGAAGGCAAGGAGGTACGCTTCGGCGTGGGCAGCTCCGTCCTGGCGGCTGTTGTCACGTCGAACGGAGCCACCGGGTCGTACAACTCGATGCACGATTCCTATCAGCCGCTCAGCGTCCTGGTGCTCACGCTGAACATGCTGCTGGGCGACGTCGCCTTCGGGGGCTTGGGCTCTGGACTCTACAGTCTGATCATGGTCGCGCTCGTCGGGATCTTCATCGCCGGACTGATGGTCGGCCGGACTCCGGAATATCTCGGCAAAACGATCACGGTGGCGGAAGCCAAGCTGGTCGCGCTACACGTTCTGCTTACGCCTCTCGTTGTGCTCCCGTTGACGGCGTGGGCCTCGGTTTACCCTTCGGGGCGAGCCGGTTTGGTGACAAATAGCGGCTCGCGTGGCTTTACCGAGATCGTGTTCGCCTTCGCCTCGTGTATGGCCAACAACGGCCAGAATCTGGCGGGCTTGGATGCGAACAATGTTTTCTACAACATGACCACGGTGGTCGCGATGGCCGTCGGCCGCTTCGGCCCGGCTGCTCTCGCCCTTCTGCTAGCTGGTCGCCTCGCCGCTCAAGGACGCAAGCCAACCACAATCGGCTCACTTCCCTGCGACACGGTGACGTTCGGCGCGCTCGTGTTCGGGGCGGTTTTGTTGCAAGGCGCGCTCTGCTTCCTGCCGGCGCTGGCTTTGGGGCCGATCGCCGAATATTTGCAGCCATGAGGCAACTCGACGTTCGTAGGCTCGGGGCGGACTGGATCATGTTGCGACACGAGATCACAAAAACACGTCGGTGCCTGCTGGCCATTGGCCTCGCTCTTTTCGGGGGTGCCGCGGTCCAGGGCGCCCAAAAGGCAGTCCCTCCGAACATCGTCCTGATTCTTGCCGACGATCTGAGTCATGGCGATCTGTCGTGCTGCGGTGGGCTGGACGTTCGCACGCCGCACATCGATCGGATTTTTCGCGAAGGGCGGACGCTGACGCGTTTTCGCACGAATTCGAGCGTCTGCTCGCCGACGCGTGCGGCCCTGCTGACCGGGCGTTATCCCGATTGCGTCGGCGTGCCGGGAGTGATCCGCACCCATGCTGACCAAAATTTCGGCCGCCTGGCACCCGATGCCATCCTGCTGCCTGCTCTGCTCAAGCCGGCCGGCTATTCGACGGCCCTAATCGGCAAATGGCACCTGGGACTGACCCCGCCGCAGGCACCCAACGCGCGAGGCTTTGAATTCTTTCACGGATTTCTCGGCGACATGATGGATGATTACGAAACCCATCGGCGGCACGGAATCAACTATCTTCGCTTGAATTCGGAGACGATTGATCCGCCCGGTCACGCGACGGACCTGTTCACAGAGTGGGCGATCAATTTCGTGGGCGACCGGGCGCGCGATCGTCGGCCCTTTTTTCTGCTCCTGGCCTACAACGCGCCGCACGCGCCGATTCAACCTCGTGCCGACTGGCTCAAGAAGGTTCGCGATCGCAATCCAGGCCTGCCGGACATTCGAGCGCGGCGAATTGCACTCGTCGAGCACATGGACGACAGAATCGGTCGCGTACTGGCAGAGCTGTCAGCGGCTGGACTCGACAAGAATTGCCTCGTGATGTTCACATCGGATAACGGTGGCCCGCTCGAGTCCGGGGCGCTCAACCCGGGTCTGCGTGACGGCAAGGGGACCATGTACGAAGGGGGCCTGCGGGTTCCGTGCGCAGCTTGGTGGCCGTTTCGCGTTCGATCCGGCGAGTCGGACCTTGCCGCCACCTCGATGGATCTTTTCCCCACGATTCTTGAGGCAGCCGGTCTCGAGCGCCCGCGAAACATCGATGGAATCAGTATCTGCCCGACGCTGTCGGGAGAGCCGCAAGTCCTAAAACGGCCTTTGATCTTCGTCCGCCGCGAAGGGGGCCGCGGATTTTGGGGCGAGGCCAGCTACGCGGTCATCGAGGATCAGTGGAAGCTCGTCCGCAATCCGTTCGGGCCGCTTGAACTATTCAATCTTGGTAGCGACCCGCTAGAGACGGTCAACGCGGCTCCCCACGAACAGAAGATTCGGGACCGGCTGGCGCGGGCGCTGCAGCTGCATCTGCAAGTGGCCGGCGCGTGCCCGTGGCAGCCGCCGGCTCATTAAGCGCGTTCTGCAAGAGGGCCAAGCCCTCGGGCCCCGGAGGCATGATGTCGACGAGGCTTCCTCGGCGATCAATCAGCAACAGGGTCGGATACGCATGAATGCCGTAATCGTCCGCGACCGCTGCTCCCTTCTCGTCGAGATGACGCGTGATCGCGACCGGGAAGGGCACGTCGCGGCCGTGCCAACGTTTCTTGCGAGTCTCAACGAGATTTGCGTCGAGCTTCTCGACTGAATCGACCTTTCCGTCTGGAAAGTCAACGTGCACGCCGATTACGACCAACCCCTGCTTGCCATACTGATCGAACAACTTGAATGTCTCCGGCATCCGATGAATGCAAGGCCCGCACCAATAGCCCCAGAATTCAAGCAGCACGCACTTCCCCTTGAGAGCGGCTAGCTTGAGGGGCGGGCCGTTCTTCCAGGCGGCAACGTCGCGTAATTCCGGGGCCGTGTGTCCCATCAACCGGGCAAGGTTGTTCCCCGGAAGCTCGCCGCTTTCCGAGGTGCAGCTCATCATCTGCACGCCACGCATGCTGAGAAAGACGATTGTCGCGCCGGTGTTATGGCCGATCTTCGTCAGATCCGGGCAGACGATCTTTCCCGAGATCCGGCACTCAGGAACGACCGTCATCTCCACCAACGGCCTGGAGTCCGCGGAGTCGAGGTCGGCAAGCGCGATCAGGCTGCGCCCCACGTGTCGGGCGACGATCTGCACGTGTCCGCGCGGATCAGCGAGCGCGCTGCGTTTCGACGGAAACTTTGCAAAGCCGTCTTGGTTCGAAACGCAGTGGTCGAAATACATGAGGCCGCTCTCGTCAGCGGGCCGGCGCGGTCTCTGGGAGGAGTAAGCAAAGGTGCCAACGTGGGCGCCCGAAACGGCTTTGTGATCCGAGTCGACAAGGCGAACGGCCAGCGTGGTGACCGGTGCCGCTTTCGTCGCCGGCTGGGCATCCGCAGCCCAGGTGGGACAGACCGCCGCCAAAACCAGTGCAAAAGCGAACGCCAATGATCCATCGTCGGGAAATGCGAGCTTCATCAGACGTCCTCGCACTCGAGATTGGTGAGGCAGGAGCCGATTCGGTATGACTGACAAACCTGACCGTCGAGTTTGTTCAAACCAGCCGGGATTATAACGCAGTCGCCAGAGATGCGCGAACGTCCCGAGTGACCTTGGTTTGATGGCGGATTCAGCAGGGGCGAAGGCCGCCGAACGCGCCACCCCGCGGGACAGCCATACTGCGGATCGCATGCCTGGTTTCCAGAAACCTGTCCAGCTCGCGCAAAATGTGGCATGACACTCTTGGGTTTTGTGTGGGACGACCGCTTTAATGAGTACACAGGTTTCGATGCGATCGACGGCCTGAAGCCAAGCGTTCACGGAAGCAAGAACCGAAGGCGACAGATAGATTGGGCAGCATTCTCGATCACGCCAGGCAAGATGTCGCGCCCGGTATGCGACCACTGACGGACAAGGGGACCTCCATGACCGACTTCGATCGGAGAGAATTTCTGGCGGGCGCCGCGATGGCGGCTGCCGCGACGGCCGCGATGCTTGGAACCGGGAAGGCCGATGCTGGCGACCCAAGTTTCATGAACAATGTTCCCGACCCCTTGCTGACCGGCGAGGAACTGCCAACTTTCAAGTTCGCTCTGGAAAAGTCGAAAGGGAAAGTGATCGGCGGGAGCACGGCAAGGGAAGCCACCGTCCTGCAGCTGCCGATCTCCAAGGGAATCGCCGGCGTGTCCATGGGGCTCGAACCGGGAGCCCTGCGGGAACTGCATTGGCACGCCACAGCGGCCGAATGGGCGTTCGTGGACAAAGGGCGGGTCCGGACGACGGTCATCGCCCCGGGAGGCTACGCCGAGACGAATGACTTCGAGCCGGGGGACGTGTGGTACTTCCCGCGCGGCCACGGCCACATGCTCGAATGCTTGGGCAACGAGCCCTGCCACTTCGTGTTAATTTTCGACAACGGCTATTTCTCGGAGTTCGGCACATTCAGCATCACCGACTGGATCGGCCATACTCCCAAGCCGCTCCTGGCGAAGAACTTCGGACTTCCCGAATCGACCTTCGACACGTTCCCGAAGAAAGAGGTGTACTTCGCTCGTGGGGCAATGCCGCCTCAGACAGCGGCTGCTTCGCTCGCGAAGCCGAAGCCCTCGCCGCTAACGCACAAGCATCGGCTCCTCGCCGATCTGCCTCGGGTCAACAACAAGGGAGGCCGGCTGTGGTTGGTCGATTCGACCAAGTTTCCGATCTCTAAGACCGTCACGGGCGCGATCCTTGAGCTCGACCCGGGGGCCCTGCGCGAATTGCATTGGCACCCGACGGCCGACGAATGGCAGTACATCCTCGAAGGGAAAGTCAGCATGACCCTGTTCGGCTCGGGCGGCCGTTATCGGATCGAGACATTAGAGAAGGGCGACGTCGGCTATATCCCGCAAGGGTACGGACACTCGATCGAGAACGTCGGCGACAAGACCTGCCGCATGCTCATCGGGTTCAACTCTGGAATCTACGAAGAGATCGATCTGTCGGAATGGATGGCCGCGAACCCGCCCGACGTGTTGGCTACCAACTTCGGGCAGCCGGCGGCCCTGTTCGGAAAGTTCCCACGAAGGGATGTGTTCATTTCCGGCAACGAGGGCGGATAGGCCGTTCCTGAGCCGAATGTCCGATGGTCCGCGGACCGCGGCACGGATGCGAGGCAATTTGCAGCTTGCGAATCCTCTGCGCGAGCTTAAGATGGACAGTTGCTGATACCTGCCAATGTTGATGCTTTCTGGGTCGGCCCGGCTTCGAGCCCCCTCGGAAGCACCTGCCCTTAGACCCGCCCCGAAAGTCGCGCCTCGACCAAAAGGACGGCGGCGCAATGTTACGGTTGGTCCTGTCGTACCTGATTTTGGCGTCAACCGCTCTCGTCGGCGACGTTGTCCTTGCCGCCGATCCGCGACCGCCCGCTTCGGCGATCGTCAAGCTCCGCGTCGATCCAGACCGCCTTCTTCTCGCCGGTCCCGGCTGCCGTTTCTCGTTCTTGGTGAGCGGCCAGACGGCCCGGGGTGAAGTTGTCGATCTGACGCGCGAGGCCGCCTACCTCTCGCGGGATCCGGCCCTCGCGGAGATTGGTCCCGACGGTGTGGCGCAGAGCGTTGCGGATGGCCAGACGCAGATCGAGGTCAAAGCGGCCGGAAAAACGCTCACGATTCCCGTCCAGGTTTCCGGCTCTCACCAGCCGCAATCGCTGCACTTTGAGAACGACATTCTGCCGATCTTGAGCCGCTTCGGCTGTAATTCCTCCGGCTGCCACGGCAAGGCCGAGGGTCAAAACGGCTTCAAACTCTCGATTTTCGGATTCGATCCGCGAGCGGACCGCCTGGCGCTGCTTGAAGAGGGCCGCGGAAGGCGGATTTTCCCCGCGGCACCCGACGAGAGCTTGATGTTGAAGAAAGCGACGGGCAGCGTGCCGCATGGGGGCGGCCTCCGGATTCAGCGCGCTTCGCCCGAGTATCGCCGGCTTCGTGAATGGATCGCTGCGGGAGCCCCGGAGGGAGACCCCGCGGCGCCGCGCGTCGCGTCGATTCGTGTGACGCCGCGAGAACGCCGATTGCGGCCCCGAGATTCGCAGCAGCTGCGCGTGGTCGCACACTACACCGACGGGCGCGAAGTCGACGTGACGTCGCACGCCAAGTTCCAGTCCAACCGGGAGGAGCTGGCCGCAGTCGACAATTTTGGGCTCGTGACTGCGGGCGATCATCCGGGTGAGGCGGCTGTCATGGCCGCCTACTCGAACGAAGTCGACGTGTTCCGGGCGCTCATTCCGCTGGCCGCGCCGGACTCGAAGCGCCCCTCACAGCGGGTTTCCCCGCCGCCACAGAACTTCATCGATCGGCTGGTGGCGGCGAAGCTCCAGCGCCTTAACGTGCTCCCATCGGGGCTTTGCGCTGACGAAGAATTTGTGCGCCGCGTGTGTCTCGACGTGATCGGCACGCTTCCGACGCCCGAGGAAGTGCGCACCTATCTGGCCGACGGACGCGCGGATCGTGGACGGCGGCTCGTCGAGAATCTGCTGGACCGCGCGGAGTATGCGGAATACTGGGCGCTCAAATGGTCAGATCTCTTGCGGGTCGATCGCCGAGTGCTCGGCCCCAAGCAGGCCTACGATTATTACTCTTGGATCCGCGACAGCTTCACGGCAAACAAGAGGTACGACCGTTTCGTGCAGGAGCTGATCACGGCCGAGGGGCTCTTGACGCAAGCGCCCGAGGGCGCGCTGTTCAAAGTCGATCCGGATCCGGGCCAGATCGCTGCCTCGGTTTCGCAGGTCTTCCTGGGCGTGCGAATCGCCTGCGCGCAGTGCCACCATCATCCGTACGATCGCTGGACACAAACCGATTATTACGGCATGCAGGCCTGCTTCTCGCAGGTGGCGTTCAAACCGACCGCGCGGGGCGACTTGCTTGCCTCGCTGTCGACCGCACCGACGCGCAATCCGCGCACAGGCGAGGAAGTTTTTGCCCATCCGCTGGGAACGCAAAATCCCAAGGCGTCGCCACCTGGTGACCGTCGCCAACTGTTGGCGGCGTGGCTCACCGGGCCGGACAATCCGTGGTTCGCGCGGTGCTTCGTCAATCGGATGTGGGAACACTTTCTCGGCCGCGGCATCGTGGAGCCGGTTGACGATTTCCGACTCACCAATCCTCCCTCCAATCCCGAGCTGCTCGACGCTTTGGCCGCCGATTTTGTGCGGCACGACTATGACATCAAGCACCTGATCCGCACGATCACCGCCTCGCAAACCTATCGTCTCTCCTCCGAGCCCAACGCGACCAACGAGCGGGACGAGGAGAATTATTCGCGGGCCCTCTTCCGCCGGCTCGACGCCGAAGTCTTGCTCGACGCGATTTGCCAGACGACGGGCAGCCGCGAAAAGTTTCGCGGAATTCCTGTGGGCGCGCGGGCCATCGAACTGTGGGACAACGAATCGCCGCATTATTTCTTGAAGCTGTTTGGCCGACCGGTTCGCGTGACGGCCTGCCAGTGCGAGCGTAGCTCCGAGCCGAGCGTGTCGCAGGTGCTGCACGTCCTCAATTCGCCGGCGATCCACGCGAAGTTGGCAAATGCGGCCGGAAGAATCGCCCGGCTGACTGACCGCTTCGCTCAGGATGCGACGGTCGTCAACGAAATTTATCTGACGTTTTACGCGCGCTATCCCGCGCCCGACGAGCGGCAGGCGGCCCTCGATTATTTTAAGAAAGCCGAAGCGGGTGCCGGTGAGGGCCGGCGCAAGGCGGCGGAAGATCTGGCGTGGAGCCTGATGAATACGGTCGAGTTCTTGTTCAACCATTGAAGCAAAAAAACAAAAGCGTGTGGCAGAGATCGTACGCAGCGAGCCCCAGATCGGCATGCTCTGGGGCGAACCGAGGCGGTTCGACCCAGCCACCCGATTGGCTCGGTGCGGGAGTACATGAAACATGACCGCGAGTTTCCCCAGTTGCGATGGAATCCGGCGCCGCGATTTGCTGAAAATCGGCGCCGCGAGCACGCTCGGCTTTTCGCTTTCACTGCCCGCGCTCCTGCAGCGGCGAGCGGCCGCGGCCCAGAGCGACGCTTCCCGCGGAGCGCGCTCCGCGCGCGACGTTTCGCTCTTGATCATCTACCTGCAAGGCGGGATGAGCACGATCGACGTGTTCGACCTGAAGCCCGAGGCGCCCCCCGAATTTCGGGGCGATTTTCGCCCCATCGACACCAGCGCCCCGGGACTGCAAATCTGCGAGCATCTGCCCTCGCTGGCTAAGCAAGGCGACAAGTTCTCGCTCTTGCGCTCCTTCACGCATAACAATTCGGGGCACGGCTCTGCCGACCACTACATGCTGACCGGGTATAACCCGTCGGCGGCTTTCAATCCGAACCTGAAGCCCAATAACGAGCGTCCTTCGCACGGATCGATCATGGCCCGCAAGCTCGGGCCGCGAGGCGCCGTGCCGCCGTATGTCTCGGTCGTCAAGATGCACAATTCGGCAGGGTCGGCCTACCTGGGGGCGTCGGCCGCTCCGTTCGTCGCCGAGGGAGATCCGAACACGCCCGGGTTCACGGTTCCCGACTTGCTGCCGCCCTTGTCGGTCGACGCGAGCCGGCTGAATCATCGCCGGGCGCTACTCGAGCATGTCGACCGCTATCGTCGCCGGGCCACCCTGCGGGCCAACGCCGCGGCCAAGACGGTCACCGCCTTTCAGCAGAAGGCCTTCGAGCTGATGACCTGCGAGTCGACTCGCACGGCCTTCGACATCTCGGCCGAGCGCGACTCACTGCGGGACGAATACGGCCGGCACACGTTGGGACAATCGTGCCTCTTGGCCCGCCGGCTCATCGAAGCCGGCACGCGCTGTGCGATGGTGACGCACAACAACTGGGACACTCACAGCAACAACTTTCACATCTTGAAGAGCGTCTTGCTGCCGCAACTCAATTCGGGGTTGGCGACGCTGTTACGGGATCTGGCCGATCGCGGCCTCTTGGAAACGACGTTGGTCGTCGTGATGGGCGAGTTCGGCCGCACGCCGCGGATTAACGCCAACGCGGGACGCGACCACTGGGGCCCGGCCAATACGTTGCTGTTGGCCGGCGGCGGCATCGCGGGAGGACGCGTGATCGGACGCACGAACGAGCACGGCGAACGCCCGGTGGGCGACCCCAACGGTCCGGAGGATCTGGCCGCCACGATCTATCACTGCCTGGGGATCAATCCAGAGGATGAGTTCCACACGCCGGAAGGACGTCCGATCAAGATCGTCAACAACGGTCGCGTCATTAAAGGGCTGATCTGACGGATAAGCACATGCGGACGTTGGGTTCAATCTTCGCTCTCGTTATGAGCGCAATGGCTGTCGTCGTCGCGCGGCCCGCTTCGGCTGAGCCGCCGGTGGCCTCCTACATCTTTCCCGCCGGCGGACAACGGGGAACGACCGTCGCAATTCGCGTCGGCGGGTTGTATCTGAACGACGCGTGCAATTTCGATCTTCTCGGTGAAGGGGTCTCCGCGTCGAAGCGGATCGCGGCCACAAAAACGCTCTGGTTCGAGGGGCCGCTGCTCTATCCGCCCCTTTCGCAGCAACCCGAGGTTTATCCCAAGGATTTCGCCGGATCGGTCCGCGTCGATTCATCGGCGGTCGAAGGCGTCCGCTATTGGCGCGTCTCGACCTCCCAAGGAACGACCTCGCTTAAGAAGTTCGTCGTCGGCGATCTGCCGGAAATCGTCGAGGACGAGATCGACGGGGATCCCATTCCCACTCCCATTAAACTGCCCGTAACGATCAACGGCCGGATCTTTCCCCGTGAAGACGTCGACATTTGGACATTCTCGGCGCGGGCCGGGGACAGGGTGAGCTGTGAAGTGGCGGCGACGCGGATCGGCTCGCCTCTCGACGCCCGTCTGGACGTTCGGCGAGCCGACGGCCGGCTGGTCGCCGAAAACGTCAACGTGCCCGGTCCGGACGCGGGCCTTCGCTTTACGGCGCCCGCGGACGGTGAATACCAACTCCGCATCTGCGACGCCGCTTTTCGGGGCAATCAGGATTACGTCTACCGTTTGACCGTGACGAAGGGTCCCGCGCTCGAGGCGGTTTATCCGTTTGGGGGACGACACAACTCCCAGCTCGACCTGCACCTGACAGGCGCAAACCTGCCTACGGACATTGTTCGCGTTAAGCTGCCCGCTTTCGGAACTTCCACGGTCGTCCGCCCGCAGATGGATGAGGTGACCCACGCCGATATCCCGCTGGAAATGGACGACCTGCCCGAGTTTGTCGAAGAAACGGCCGATAGGCTTCCCAACGGCGCTCATCGAGCCGCTCTGCCCGCCGTGCTGAATGGCCGCATTCTTCACCCCGGCGAGGCCGACATCTGGCAAGTGACCGCGCACAAGGGGGACAGCTATTGCCTCGATCTCCGCGCCGGCCGCTTGGGTTCGCTGCTCGACTCGGTGTTGACGATCCTCGATTCGCAAGGGAAGCGGCTGGCAACTTGCGACGACATGAGCGCGGGACAAACCGACTCGCAACTGGCTTGGAAAGTTCCGGTCGACGGCACCTACTCGATCCGGGTTGAAGACCGCCTGGCGTCGCGCGGTGGGCCTCAATACGCCTACCGGCTCAAGATCGATCGGGCCAATCGCGCCGCGGATTTTCAGTTGAAACTGGCGGTCAACGCGCTCAATATCGAGCGCGGCGCAGTGGCGACACTCCCCATCGCAATCGAGCGCCGCGGGGGTTTCAAGGGGCCGGTGACGCTCGAATTGGGGGGATTGCCGGCAGGCGTGACCGCCTCCCGCGTGGCGCAGGTGACCGGCGCGACGGCCGAAATCCGCCTCAAGGCAAGCCGCCAGGCGCAAGTGGTCACGTCGGCGATCGTCGTGCGGGGCAGGGCGGTGATCGACGGCAAGACCGTCAAGCACACGGCATTTTTCCCAACTGACCCGAGCGATCCACCGATCGAGCAAGTGGCCCTTGCCGTCGCGGTGCCGACGCCGTTTAAGTTTTCGGCGCTCTACGACCAGGCTTACACGCCTCGCGGCTCGGTGTACGTCAAGCATTACGTGATCGCGCGCAATGGCTATAACGGGCCGCTTGAAGTGCGGCCGGCCGACCGCCGTGCGCGCTACGCGCAAGGCGTCAACGGGCCGACCCTGCACGTCGCTGAGCAGGCCGAAAGCTTTGATTACCCCTTGACGCTCGCCCCCTTCATGGAAATCCTCCGCACCAGCCGCACCAACCTGATGGCCACCGGCATCGTTGTCGATCCCGACGGCATGCGGCACCCGGTCACGTACGCGACCGATTCGCAGAATGAGCAGATGGTGACGATCGTGTCACCCGAGCGGATGACCCTCGTGCTCGATCCGGCGTCGGTTCTGGCAGAGCCAGGAAAATCGGCCGTGGTTCGCGTCCGCGCAGTCCGCGGCCAGCAACTTACGGGGGCGGTCCGCGTTGAGTTGGTCCGCCCCCGACATATTCAAGGCGTTGCGGCCGCGCCGGCCACGATCGAGTCGACAGAGTCGGGGACGGACCTTCGCCTGCGATTTGCCGACGGGGCGCTCGGGCCGTTCAACATGCCGCTCACCGTCCGGGCCACCGGCAACGATTCTCGCGGCTATCCGGTGATCGCCGAATCGGCGCTCTCGATCGGCCGCTGAGCTCCTCCGGGACGCACTCTCGAGAGATATGGCTCGACGGCGCGGTGTTCCCTGGGTGCAAAGACTAGGGGGGACCGACTTTGGTCCCCCCTTTCAAATACTTATGTAAGCTGCCTTCCCTAGACGCGATGCTCCTTCTGCCTGTGCGTCACTTCGTTCCGGGCGCTTTCCTCGCCAACTTGTCCTTCGAGATCGGAGCAGCCGAAGCGGTTGCGTTGTCGCGGACTCCCGTTTTTCCCTTATTGTCGGCGGACTTGGCCGGTCCGGACGTGGGGGTGGATCGTACCGGTGCGGAGATCGTCGACGGCTTGGCTTGGTTTTCTGCCTTGGGCTTGGCGAGTTGAGTCTGCGGTTGCGGGGTCAAAAGCGCGGAGAGTTCCTTCTCGCGGCCGGCTTTCATGGCGTTAAGCTGCGATTCCAGATTCCGGATCTGGACGGCGTACTTGTCCATGATGGCCCTCGCCTTGTCGCGCTGAGCGCTTGTCAGATTGAGCTGTTCGTAGTTGGCAGGAAGTTGGATTGAAGGAGCGAGTCCCTTTGGCACGGGCTTGGTCATCATCGTTGCGGCCGAAGCGGTGACAATGGGTTTGTTGACGCTGAGTGGCTTCATCAGCTTCGGTTGCGTGGTAGCAGTCGCTACGAGTTTGGGACCCGCCGCCGGTTTGGTGTTGACGACCGGCTTGGCTGCCTGCGTCGTTTTGGTCGTTGTAACGAGCTTGACATCGGCAACGCGCTTGCTGCTTGCCACGGGCTTGGAGTTTGACGCCGCTTTCACGTTTGACGCCAACTTCATGTTTGCCGACGGCAATTTCGCGGTTACCGCGGGCTTGTTATTTGTTACGGCTTTGGCATTTGCCACCGGCTTGACGATTGTTGCCTGCTTGACCTCGGCAACCTTCTTACTTGCCGGTTTGGCATTGGACACCGGCTTGGCGACTACGGCAGGCTTAGCGATTGCCACCGGCTTGGCCGTGAAGACTGGCTTGGTGCCCATAAGCATCTTGTTGTTCGCGATCGGAGTGGTGGTTTTCGGGATCGGCCGGTCGTTCTTCGCGGAGGCTTTCTGTGCGTCTGTCGCGGGTTTGCTGACATTGCCTGCCGGCTTTTTCGCGTCTGCGGCCGGCTTCTTGGCATTCGATGCGTTCTTGTCATCACCGAAGCCTGGCGTTGCGGCGAGCAATGCCATTCCCACGGCGACTGCGAGGCGAAGGATCCATTTACGTTTCATGACCGACTGACCTCATTACATCACAGATGAGGCCGGCCGAACCGATCGAGCCGGGAAACGTTCCCGGCGCACCCGATGTCCAGTTAGACGGTCGCCCCCAGTTGAAATAAGCATCGGCAAAATGAGCGGCACTTTCCGCCGCTGAGATCGCGCAGCGAATTCCTCCTAAGATTCGGCGACGTTTGCGCAGCGGTCAGCATCCATTTTGTAGAACGGGAGCGGGCGACAGCGCCAATTGATCAATTCGTCTGTTCGCGGATTCGTGGCTCAGCCCGATTCTTATTGCTTTCCGGCGACGAGGTCGGCGTCCGGATCGCGAAATGACCGGCGCCTGCAGGCTTGCCGGATGAGCGGCAAAGAAGAACGCGACGCGGTTAGCCCGCAACAAAATACATCGCTTAGTCGTGCGCGGCCTTCAGGACTGCTGCACGCGGGCCGGCGGTAGAGCGAGCGTCGTCTCAGTGGGAACGATCAATCGCTGTTCGAGCCAGTCGAGCAGATCGGCGAGCGTGTTCGACCAGTCGATTTCGTTGAGGAGCTCATGGTAGTGATCCGGGAACACGCGGATCGCCTTGTCGGTGCTCCCAACACGCTGCAACCAGCCGTGCGGCGCCGCCGGGTCGACGATCAGATCGGACCCTGCCTGCATGACCAGCGTTGGACACGAAACCTGCTCGGCGAGCTCCCAAACGG
>DASZIA010000308.1:0-8428 GCA_035949535.1 Planctomycetaceae bacterium
ATGTTGGCCCCATTGAGCACCAGCTCGACCCCCATCAGCACGCCGATGCCGTTGCGCTTGGTCGCCATGCAGATCACACCGCAGACGAACAGCACACCGGCCACCAGCAAGTACCACGAAAGGGGCAAACTATCCATGAACGTCAGTCCGGGCTATCGAATAGGATTCCGCGGCGCCTAAGTTCGCGCCGAGCCATTGCCTCCCATGCGTGTGGCCGAATCGACTCGCCGCTTCGTTCGCGCGAGATAGGCGGCCCCGATCAGCACCACGAGCAAGTGCACCGAGACAATTTCAAAAGGCAACAGGTATCCGGAACTCAACTCCTTGCGCTGAGTCCCAAGGTCCTCCAAGCTCAAACCGAGCAGTTTCATGCCGATCGGCCGTGCGGTGTTCCCTTCGCCGGAGGGGTTATAGCCCTGTCCGACTTGCTCCCCAGATCGGGGACTCATCTTCGACCAATCGACCACAAACACGCTCGAATAGATCACCGACATGAGCAGCAGTCCCACTCCGCAGGCCAAGACCAGCTCGCCTGAGGAGGCCCGGATTCGCAGGTAGGGGCTGCTGTTGGTGAGCATTACTCCAAAGATCAACAGGACGACGGTCCCACCGACGTAGATCAAGAGTTGCGTCGCGCCAACAAAGTCCGCCCGCAACAGGAAGAACAAGCCGGATGTCGAACCGAGCGATACGATCAGCCAAAAGGCCATTCGCGCCACGTTCTGGCTGAAGACGACGGCCAGAGCGCCGCCGCACGTGGCGGCCGCAAAAATCAGAAACAAGATTTCGGTGCCACTCATGGCCGGGCACCTTGCGAGGCGTCACCGCGAGCGGAATCACCCTGCGCGGCCCCGTCAGGTGCCGAGTCACCGGATTCAATCTTCGCGGTTACTACGCGATCGCTCTGGCGAGCCGCCAGCGTAAGCTGGCGGGTGCTTCCATTCTCATTCCCGGGCTTTGCGACGGGCGCCACAGTCACCTCGGCGGTGCCGCCCACGACGCGCCGCGGCACGCTGTCGCCGAGTGGGCGCTTCGGCAGCCACGTCGTTTCTCCGCCTGCCAGATACGCCAGGGCCAACGGCCAGACCGCCGCACCGAGGAACAAAAAGCAACTGATCGGGACCAGGTATTTGAGGCAGGTCGTCATCACCTGATCGATCCGCAAGCGGGGCAGCGTCCACCGCAGCCACATCTGCACGAAGATCAGCACAGTCCCCTTGACCGTGATCACGGCCAGTCCGAAGACATTCGCCAGGTACCGCGCGGCGTCGAAGCTCTGCGTCGTGTGCGCCCGCAGCGGCCCGAAGAGGTAGTCGTCGAACCAAAAGCCAGTGTGCCAGGCCCCCAAAAACAGGACCGAAGCCACCATGCTTACGACGAACATGCTGGCGTACTCGGCCAGGAAGAAGAACGACCAGCGCATGCCGCTGTATTCTGTGTGAAAGCCGCCGACCAGCTCGCTCTCGGCTTCGGCCAGGTCGAACGGCGCCCGTTTGCAGCTCGCGGTCGCCACGATGAAGTACATAAAGCACGCGAGGAAGGTGAACGGATCGTGAAACACGAGCCAGTTCCAGATCGCGCCTCGCTGCATCTGGCCGATTTCGTTGAGGTTCAAAGTGCCCGTGGCGATGATCGGAATCAGAGCACAAATTGCCAGCGGGATTTCGTAGCTCACCATCTGGGCGGCTTCGCGCATGCCGCCGAAGAGCGACCATTTGGAGCCGCTGGAATAGCCAGCCAGGATGATGCCGAACACCTCCAGCGACAAAAACGCCAGCAGCAAGAACAGTCCGACGTCAGCCGCCACCGAGACCCAACCATCGCTGAACGGCAGCAGAATGTAAGCGGCAAACGATGCGACGCAAACCATGAACGGAGCCATGCGGAACAAAAGCGGGTCGGCATCCTTGGGACAGAGATCTTCCTTTTGGATCAACTTGACGCCGTCCGCGAGGCTCTGCAGCCAGCCGAACCGACCGCCGACGCGCGTCGGGCCGAGCCGATCTTGAATTCGCCCGGAGACTTTGCGCTCAAGCCAGATAAACGCAAACGCCGAGAGTCCGAAGACGTTGAACAGCAGGACCGCATGGATCAGCGCAGCCAGCACGAGCGCGGCCGTGGGGCTCAGAGAGCCGAGACCGGGGATGTGCAACCCGGTTAATGCACCGCCGATCGAATCGGCGGCAAGAAGACTGGTCATCGAGCTTTCGACCTATCGTCCGCGTCTAAATCCCCGCGGCGCCGTCAGCGGAACCGCTTCGTCCCTGCGCTCCGTAAGCGCCTCGGGCCGCTGACCCCTCGCTGGAAAGCGTGAACTATGACAAATGACCTAGCCGTATTCAAGCGTCGGAAAAGAGGGCATTTGCGCGTTCTCAAAAGCGGCTTTTCCAGTCTCAGCAATGGGAATTCTTCCGTTGGAATCCCGTGTGACTCTCCTAGGCCCGCGACGCCAGATACGTCTTCTGGTGCGTACGACCGGCGTCGTCAGCGTCGGGCCGTTCTTCGATCAGCTCTTCGGCTGGCACGGTGTGGAACGAGACCACGACCCAGTTGGCGCCGGCCGGCACGACGCATTGGTGCCATACGTTGATGGGAATCGAAATCCAGCGTTGTTCCAAAGCAGCTCGTGGGTCACTCACGAGTGGGTTCGACTGCAACCGTCCGGGTCCGCCGATTTGCATGTCGCCGATATTCCGGTAAGACATCATCCGCTGCTGGCTGTTCGGATGGCGCTCGGCCCCCGTCGCCGTGTGCGCTCGCAGGATGAAGACCCAACTGGAGCGAATGAACGACGGCAGACTCTCGCCGTAGATCGACAAGGGAAGCGGCTCCCAAGCCATCGCGGCTGCTGGATCCTGAACGAGCTTTCGCTCAACCCGCTCCACTACTGGTGCGATTGCCGAGCGCACTTTGTCCAACTGAAGCAGGGCATCTAACGATTCCAAGATTGACCGCTCGTTTGGATCCATCGTGGTCTCCTCAATTTAATCGTTGATTCGATGGGCGGGTTAGTCAATCACTTGATTACGACACCGTGGCTGGGCCGGGGGGTTCGAACTCGTCCTATCTGCTCGCACGGGTCGCGCTAGCGGTTGACGAGCCGCGCGACCAATTCGTCCAGCGATTGAAGAGGCTGATTCTGGCGCGGGCCGCCGCCTCGCTCAATCTGCCACGCCCAAAGCCCGGCCGCCTCGGCCGCGGCAACGTCGTTGGCCGGATCGTCTCCGACGAAAAGAATCTCGGACGCCGCGCAGTTCGCGGCGCGCGTCAGCGCCTCGAAAAAACGCCCCGACGGCTTGCGGTATTTGACCTCAGAGGAAATGACGCGCAGTTCGATCGGTACCAGCTCGGGAGTGCCGTCCATCACCGCGTTCAGCCGCGAGTCGAAATTCGAGCAGACTGCCAACTGATATCCGGCCCGCCGCAGCTCGCGCAGGGCCGAGCCGATTTCCGGAAAGCAGGCCCAGTTGTCGGGTTGGCCAAAATGGGTAAACAATTCCTCAAAGCACCCGCGCGGTGTCAGCACGTCATCGAGGACCGATTCCACAATCCGCTGCCAGCGCAGCCGCTCGCGCACTTCGCACGTGTGCCAACGTTCCTCGGCTTCCACGCACCCGCAGTCCAAATCGGGGCACTGGGCGACGCGTGCGAACACGTCGCCAAAGCGACGCGCCACCTCCTCGGCCGCCAGCCGAGAGCCATACCGGAGACCGACGTGGTGGTAAACCGCTGCGGCGGAGGGAGCCGGATAAATCAACGTTCCCACCGCATCGAAGGCGATCCATCGGATGCCGCGGGGGTCAAACTTAGGACTGTTCATCGCAATTGTCAGTATTTTAGGCGCCTCCGGACGGTTCGACCGGAAGGGAATCACGGCTCGACCGACCGCACCGGTCCAGAGTTCGCTCCTCTCCGGCCGAGAGAGGGCGGAAGGCGCGCTCCGACCCGGGGCGAAAAACTTTCAAGGTTGTTTATGTGCGCATAGAAACTCGGTCTCGGCGAATCTGTTTTCCGGCGGTAGGATTGAGATGAGGGCCTTTTTCGCGACGGGTAATGGTCGCGGTGCGCCCTCGACGAGCGGCTGCGGGTTGCAACGAACCCGCGATAAGCTGCCACGCGAAGAGCAGCAGACCGGATTGCCTCACGGACTGAACCCGTGGGACGGGACTGAACCCGTGGGACGGGACTGAACCCGTGGGACGGGACTGAACCCGTGGGACGGGACCGAAACCGTGGGACGGGACTGAACCCGTGGGACGGGACCGAAACCGTGGGACGGGACCGAAACCGTGGGACGGGACCGAAACCGTGGGGACGGGACCGAAACCGTGGGGACGGGACCGAAACCGTGGGGACGGGACCGAAACCGTGGGGATGGGACCGAAACCGTGGGGACGGGACCGAAACCGTGGGGACGGGACCGAAACCGTGGGACGGACCGAAACTGCGGGACGGGACTGAAACTGTGGGACGGGACTGAAACTGTGGGAATGCCGACGGGGATTGCAACATTCGATCCACCTGTGGTTTGCGACGAAACCTGAATTGGGACTGGACGTGGGACGGGACGCTTCCGCGTTGATGCGACTTGGTCGAGTCACGCTCCTTTGATAGGAAGTGGAACCCACTGGAAAGTTGATCCGAGTCCGTGTTGCATTCGACCAAAGATCACGCCTCTTCGGCAACAAAGGACCGCTTGGCATGTCTGCGCCCTGGGTGGCCATTCAGCGAAATCCCACCTCAGGAGCCGGCTTGCAGCGGGCGGAACTCCTGCATTTGGTCACCCACCTCCGCCGTCTCGGGATCCGGCCTAGGCTCTATTCGCAAAGAGAGCGGTTGCGGCAGCGTCTCGAAATTGCCAACGAACGACAAAGTCTGGTCTGCCTGGTCGCGGCCGGCGGCGACGGAACGGTCGGCGATCTGGTGAACCGGTTTCCGGACCTCCCCGTCGCGGTCTTGCCCCTCGGGACCGAAAACCTGTTGGCCGGGTATCTCAAAATCCCGGGGAACGGCCGATTCGTCGCGGAGATGATTGCCGCGGGTTGCTGCCGTACGATCGATGTCGGCGTGGTGAACGGACGGCGGTTTCTGCTCATGGTGACGGCCGGCATTGACGCCGACATCGTGCACAAAATGCAGGCCCGTCGGAGAGGCCACATCCGAAAATGGAATTACCTCCAACCAATTCTGGACACGCTACGTAGTTACCGTTACCCGAAATTGCGCATTTCGGCGGAGGGTGGCGATCTATCCGTAGATCAGCCTCTTTCGGGCCGGCTGGTCGTCGTGGCGAATTTGCCGGCTTACGCGATGGGGCTGCCGTTGGCGGCTAGCGCGGAGGGGAGCGACGGGCTATTCGATCTGCGGGTGTTCCGTCGTCGTTCTGCATTCCAAATGTTCCGGTACTTATATAAGGTTTTACTCAGACAGCATGAAACGCTGGCGGACGTTGTCAGCGGGCGGGCCAGGCAGGTGCGAATCACCTGCGACACGCCCGTACCCATCCAATGCGACGGCGATCCGGCCGGCTTTACGCCCGCGGAGATCAGCATCCTCCCTGGCGCGTTGAAATTAATCGTTCCCAATGGCCCGGCTCGATAGGCGACGTCGCTAGTCCGCTATCCCGGTCCGCGGACGAGGCCGGAGTCGGACGTGCCGAATAACCCCATCCAGCTCGGAAAGATTGCCTGCGGCCCCGGGCTTCCGCTCCTCTTCATCGCCGGCCCCTGCGTGATTGAGAACCCCGAGTTGGTGAGCGAAGTGTCCGGTCGATTGGCCGAGTTAACCGTCAAACTCGATGTTCCGATCGTCTTTAAAGCGAGCTTCGACAAAGCGAATCGCACGAGCTACCACAGCTTCCGCGGACCCGGACTCCAACTGGGATTAAGGATTCTCGAAAAAGTCCGCGATGCGTGCGGCCTGGCCGTGACGACCGACATCCATGAGCCGGGCCACGCGGAGCCGGCCGCCCAAGTCTGCGACATCGTGCAGATCCCCGCGTTCCTGGCGCGGCAAACCGACCTCGTGCACGCCGCCGCCGCGGCCACCGCACGTCGCGGACGAATCATCAACGTCAAAAAGCCGCAGTTCATCGCTCCCGAAGACGCGGTGCATATCGTGAAAAAGTGTGAGGACGCGGGAAACCCCAACATCCTACTGACCGAGCGCGGCGCGACATTCGGTTATGGCCGCTTGGTGAACGACATGCGGTCGATCCCGGTGATGCAGAAACTGGGGGTACCGGTCGTGTTCGACGCCACTCACAGTGTGCAACTGCCAGGTGGGGCTTCAACCGGCGGCCAGCGGGAGATGATTCCGGTGCTGGCGCGCGCGGCGGTCGCCGCGGGCTGCGACGCCGTCTTCCTGGAGACGCATCCGAACCCCGATCGGGCGCTCAGTGACGGACCGAACATGATTCCCCTGGCGGAGCTTCCGCGACTCATCGAACAACTCAAGCGGTTACGTTCACTCGTCAACGAATTCCTTTGTTCCTAAGGTAGTTGTGCATGCCTTCGCGAGCAGGCGTTTACTCGCTCCGTTCCCGGTTCGCCGCCGCCCCGCGCGTGCGGCTGTTCGACGTCGCGTGCGCGGTCGCGCTGTCGGCGATCCTGAGCGCGGGCTGCGAGCCATCTTCGTCGACCTCGTCGGGGAGCGCCGCATCGAAAGCCGGCGCCAAAGCCGAGGCGTCCGCGGCATCTGCAGCCGACGCTCGCTGTCAACAGCTCTTGTCGAGCGGCCTCGACATGATGAAGCCTGAAAATTTGGGAATCACCGCGCAAGAGCAACAGGTCGTCGACAGCCTCAACAATTGGGCTGCTGACTGCGGCAAATCGCCGGCGGGCAACGACCCGGCACCGAAAAATGGAAACGCGGACGCCTTCGCCGATTTGTACGACCTGACCGATATCGAGCACGTTCGCAATTGTTGGCTGGTGAAGCAGCTGGGAGCGGACGTCCTCAAGTCGCAGTCGACCGATCTCGATCGGATTGTGGGCCTGTTCGATCTTTGTGTCCGCACCGTGGCGCTTCTGAACAGCTCAGATCCCGCCCTGGCTCAAACTCCGTACGAGACCATGGTGATCGGAAGGGGCACTGCGGAGGATCGCGCGTGGCTCTTCGGGGAACTCTTGCGACAAGCGGGTTTCGATTCCGTCATTGTTCGGCCGAAAGGGAGCAGCCCGGCGAAGAACTCGGGGGACGGGAGTTCGGGAGCCGCGCCGCGCTGGCTGGTCGGCGTGCTCTTGGACAAGCAAGTCTATCTGTTCGATCCGACTCTCGGCTGGCCCATTCCCTCGCTGGAGGACAAGGGGACGTCTGCGACCGTGCAAAAGCCGGCCACTTTGGTCGAAGTCGCAGCTCAGGACGGGTTGTTGCGCAAGCTGGATATCTCGGCCGACAAGAAATATCCGCTCCGGGCGTCGGATCTGAAATCGGTGCAGGTCGAAATCATCACCTCGAACCGTTATTCCGAACCGCGGATCAAACGCATCGAGTCGTTTCTTGCCGGAAATCGTTCGACGACGGTGTATGCCCCGTTGGCCGATGCGGGTGGGCGGCCGGGATTGCGCTCACGTGTCGAGTCGGCAGGTGGCGGAGCCTGGAAGAAAGAGGACGTGGCAGTCTGGGAGTATCCGGACAAGCAAATCGCAAATGCTCATCATCTTGATGGGGATGCGAAAACCCTGCACGAAGCCTATTGGCTCCCCTTTGAAGGGCCCGTCGAGCTCGAATTTGATCCCAAGACCATGCACTGGAAGGTCAGCACGGGAACGACATTCAAAGACCTCAAGGGGGGCAAACCCGGCCGAACCCAGGGAGGAGGATTCCCCGGTCCGAGCGACTCGGCCGACCGGGTCGAAGTGAGGCACGACGCGCGCAAGCAGATCAAGTCGCGAATCGCTCATCTGCAAGGCGAATATGCGACCGCGGTTCGAAAATACTTGAATGTGCAGCTCGACGAGCTGCCGCCCGCATTGCAGTTACCCGAAGACGTTCAAGAGCAAGCACGAAACTTTCTCCCTGCGGACAAGCGCCCCAAGGGAAATGGTCCGCTGGCGATGGAGACTCCGAAGCGCGAATTCTTCATGAATTTTCGGGCCGCTGAGGACGCCAAGTTTTGGATGGGCGTCTGTCAGATGCAGCAGCACGAATTCGACCTGGCCGAGGACACCTTCAACTCATACCTCCGCCGCTACGGGCAGGGGGTCGGCACCTGGGTCGTGCAGGCCGCATACCTCCGTAGCCTGTGCCTCGCCGAGAGCAAGAAATTTGCGTTGGCCTTGGTCGCAATCACGCAGCTTGCCCAAGCTTTGCAGGAAAGCGACTATCGGCGGCCGAGCTTCGAGCTAATGAGCGAACGGTGGCGCACCGCCCGCGACGCGTCCAAACCGCCGACAACGGGCAGTGAAACTCCTTCGAAAGAGAAAGA
>DASZIA010000309.1:0-4887 GCA_035949535.1 Planctomycetaceae bacterium
TCATGGCTTTGCTTTGCCGCCCCTTCGGGCGCCGCGGCGTTCTTCGGCCATTGGATGCACGTTGCCGCAATCGGCCTCATCTTCGTCGGGTCTTGGTTTGCCGAATTTGCCTCGAATGTGAGCGAATTCGTACGATACCGGCCGCGTGGTGGGTGCTTGCTCGAGTGTTGGACGCCACGCGAAAATCAGGTGAGGTCTGTGGAACTGATGCAAGACCGAACATCGAGCGCCTGGGTGCTCACGGCGCTTGCCTTCTTTGCCGTGAGCGAACAGCATCTGGCGGCAAGCCCAAGGAAGCTGGCATCGCCCCCCTCCTTGACAAAGCTGGCCGAAGCAATGGTCATGGCGTCGTTGCCGGACGGGCGGCTGATCGGGCTACTCGGCGGGCAGGAGGCGATCGCGCGGTATTCGTCGGACGGCGGACGAACGTGGAGCGGACCGGAAAGGCTCTTTGCCCTTCCGAAAAACATGGGAGTCTGGGGGCTGCACTATGTGCTTACCGACCGCAACGGCGAATTGCACCTCTTCTACACGACGGACGCCAAGACGACGGGGAAAAGCTTTTCGGAAATGCGGTTCGACATCTATCAGGTCGGCTCGACAAACGGACGCAGGTCGTGGAAGCCGCCGGTGCTGGTCCGCAAGGGCTACCACGGGTCGATGCTCTCGGCGATCCAGTTGAAAAACGGACGGCTCATCCTGCCGATCTGCTACTTGACTTCGCGCGTCTGGAGCAACCGCGGCAAAGGATTCGACGCGTTCACCGACATGGGCCGGTTCAGCTCCGGAGTCGTCTACTCGGATGACGACGGAGATTCCTGGAAGCAGTCGGCCATCGAACTCAAAGTTGCGTCACCTTACATCGGGGCTGATGGCATCATTGAGCCGATCGCGCTGGAACTGAAGGACGGACGCACATGGCTCCTGCTGCGGACGCAGCTCGGCCGGTTCTTCGAGTCCTTCTCTCAGGACGGCGCCACGTGGACCAAGCCGACGCCGACGTCGATTCTTTCCTCGGATGCCCCGCCAAGCCTCACCCGGCTGAAAGATGGCCGCGTCGTGCTGCTTTGGAACAACTGTCTGCGGTTCGCCTACGCCCAAGGGGGACGCCACGTGCTGCACGCCGCCATCTCCGAAGATGATGGCCGCACGTGGCGCGGCTACCGAGAAGTGGCGTGCAATCCGTTCATCGACGAGCCGCCCGCGCGACGCGGCGATCACGGCGTCTCGTACACGCTTCCGACTCTCACGAAGGACGGTGAGATCATCACTCCTCTGCAGGTGGGAGGGACGGGCGGGATGTGGCTGTTGCGATTCGACCCGGAGTGGCTTTATGAAACCAGCCGCAAGACGGATTTCTCGTCCGGGGCTGAAGGCTGGCACCACTTCGGCACGAAGGGGGTTGAAGTCGTGTCGCACCCCGGTAAGCCGGGAGCGAAGGTTCTCCAAATGCGCAAACCGGAAGCGGATTGGCCGTCGGCTGCAGTGTGGAACTTTCCAAATGGAATGAGTGGCCGCTTGCGGATGCGTTTGAAGCTGAATTCGGGCTTCGCGGGCGTTCGGATTGGTCTGACGGACCACTTCTCCGTTCCCTTCGATCCAGAGGACCGGTTTCACAATCTCGTCAACATGCCGATCGGACCCGAAGGTCAATTAGGGCAAAGCGCCCTGGCGCCCGCACACTGGCATTCGCTCGAGCTCGACTGGAACTGCACAAAACAAGAGTGCCGCATTCTGGTGGATAGTCATTTGGTGGAGACTCTGCCGATGCAGCGCCGATCGAGCGGAGTGAACTACGTTCGCCTCAGTTCGACTGGCGACCCGACGGATGCCGCCGGTTTATTGATCGAATCGGTCGACGCGTCTGTGTCCGACTAGAGGCAGCAGCTTCGCGGTACCCCCGGGGTCAGCGCCCTCGCCGAAAAGCCAGGAAGTTGTTGAGCCCTGAATTGTACCGCGCGGTCGCCTATCAATTAGGTTCGTGTGGTGTGTGGCCCCGCAATCTCAACCGTTTTTTGTGAACGTGAAAAAACGACCCGTTTTGGAACCTGTTTCAGGCGCAACGAAAAACGTCTCGCTGAGGTTTCTGAACCTGCCGACCGATCAACTGCCGAGTCAGTCCCAAATCCGGGCGCATTAAGGCAACGATCTTCCGGTGCTCGTCCCTATCGCGTTCTGCTGCGTCCTCGCAACCGCGACGTACGCGCTTCTTTGCAATTTGGCGGCGCGTGCGAGCCCGAACTAACTGACTCGTCAAGGCGCAGGCGTTTCGGTTGAAGTATCGGCGTTTTGGGAGCTGGCTTTTTCGAGAGATGGCGCCCGCCGGTTGGCACACTATTTCTTTTTCGGGCCAATGCTGCGAATGAAGACGACGATTTGCCAGGTTTCCTTTTCGGAGAGCGTCTTCTTATAAGCGAGCATATCGGCGTCGCTTTCGATGCCTTCGCGAATCACCCAATAAATCTCTCCATCGGTCGATCCGTGGTCCCAGGAGGCATCGGTGAGGTCAGAGGGAGTTCCGCCTCCCAGCGCCTGGCCGCCGTCTCCCTTCCCCGTTTTGCCGTGGCAGGAGGCACAGTGGGTCAAGTAGAGTTCGCGGCCCGCTTCGACCGTCGCGGCATTGCTTTTTAGCGGGTTCTTGAGTTTGGCTGCCTTGGCATTGACGATCTTCGGAGCGTCGTCATGGGCCATCGTTAGGCCCGCCAGCGCCACGGTCAGCAGCCCCAACACCTGCCAGGCGACTGCACGTCGACGGGGAATACACTTGTCATTCTTCCGGCTCATTGAAGTACTCAATCAAGTATTCCGGCCAGGCGGACCGCAAGTAGACGAAAAGTTCGTGGGCCACGTTGATCATTCGATTGACTGCGTACTCGTAATCGTTCCTTTTTACGCCTATCCTGACCGACAAATGATCCTTGCGAATGGAGCAAGTCAACGCGGCACGCGCGGGATCGACCCGACGGTATGCCGGCACTTCGTCGCTCCTCAAGCGATCAATCAACCGCTTCAAATCGACCGCCAACGGGGTGCCCGCTTTCACACCCGGCAAAATCCGATCGAATCGCAGCGCCTCGTTGGCTGGCTCGAGCGTCAGCTCCATGTGCCGATTGTGGAGCCAGATAAAACTAAAGATCGTCTTGCCGCCAAGTCCGTCGGCTTGTCCGAAGCCGCTAAACACGCCGCGCTGCGCGTAATTCTCGAGCGACGATCGGACGAACTCCCTCGGGTCGAGCTTGGCCTCGGAACCAGCGCGCGTACGGGTCTTTACGGTGTCGCGCAGCGAGACGTCCCCATCGCGCCCTGTGGGAGCTTGGTCAGAGCCGCGTTTTGCGCGAACAGAGCGTCGGGCCGCCGGACGCTTCTCTTTGAGAGGCCCCGGCCGCTGGCCGAGACTTGTCGTTCGTTTCATTTGGGCGGCGCCTGGCCCTTCGTTCCACTCTTTAGTGGCTATACGCGGTGTAGCCCAGTGAATTGTTTCCCAGGAATCCGGGCGAACCCGGTCCGCGAATCGAGAATTCCTTACGGCCCTGGCAGTTTATCAGCGAGCACACATTCTCCCTGGCCGCCAATTGGTAGCAGCGCTCGAGCGCGGGGCGGAAGTCGCTGGGCTTGGTGACATACTCGCCATGCGCGCCCAACCCTTCGGCCACCTTGTCGTAACGGACGTTTTCCTGAAACAGTTGGATGGACAAATGGACCGGATTTCTCACGAATGAAGTGAACGTGCCCCAGGCGTTGTTGCTGTACACAACCACGACAATGGGCATCTTGTACTTGGCGGCGGTTTCCAACTCCATGATGGTGTACGCGGCGGCGGCGTCGCTGGTGAGGCAGATCACCGGCGCGCCTCGGTAAGGCGCTTGGGGACCGATACCATGCCGAACCGCGGCACACGTCCCAATGGCCATGGCGATGTTCGGTCCAATTGCGCCGAACTGGTAGGAATCGTAGACGAGCTGGGCCGGACGAAAACCGCGATTCCAGCGGCGCATGTACCTCGAGGTTACATAGCCACCGCTATTGAACACGGTTTGTTCCTTGGGAATGCTGCCACGGTACATGAAGTCGGATAGTTCCTGGGCGATGACGGCCGGATGGACTGCGTCGCTGAAAGCCAGGCCCTGTTTGTAGTACTCGGCATTGTCCTTTTCCATTTCCTCGCGCCCGGCCCTCAGGTCCGCGATCCAGCTATCGTGCCTAAGCGGCGGGCACGCTTCAGCCAAGGCCTCAAGGGCGGCCTTCTCGCAGCTCACGATTCCCACATCGACGGGAATATTGCGGCCGATATCCTCCGGATCGGGATCGATGCGGATATACCTGGCGTCGGGCCCGACCGCGAAATGCCGGCGGGGCGGGATGCAATACTGACCGACGAGGATGACCAGATCGGCGCCGCGCACTGCGTTCCACGAAGCGCTTGCATTGAGCGGGCTATCGTCGGCAAATTGCCCGCGCATTGGGCCCGTTTCCGTGACTGGAATTTGGGACTTTTCCGCGAACTTCTTCAATTCGTGCCAGGCCTTGCTGTAGAAGACCCCAGTCGAAGAGACAATCAGCGGCCGCTGGGCGGTCTTGATCAATTCGACCGCGGTCGCTACAGCTTTTGGATCCGGATGAGGCTTGGTTTCGGTGCGATACTTCGTCTTGTCGTAGAAATACTCAACGTCCTTGGCACTCTCGAATTTGTGGCTGGCGACCTCGGTTGGGAAGTCGAGGTGGACGGGACGAGGAATTCCGGTACGAAGCTTGCGGAACGCATAGGCCGCGTACTCGTGAATCCGTTCCGCGTTGATCAGCCGCTTACCGTACTTCTTGATGCCCTCGGTGAGGGGCTGCTGATACATGAGCTGGATGCCGCCCTCGGTGTCTTCGTCGCCCATGCGC
>DASZIA010000310.1:0-6162 GCA_035949535.1 Planctomycetaceae bacterium
AGGCGAGCCCCCAGTCTTCGACGCTCTGGGGGCGGCGAAGACGCCGACCTCAGCCACCCAAACTCGAGGTTGGAAAACCACCCTTCGCTCGGTCTCGTCGCTCGAGACTCTGACCGACGAGCGCCGGGTCGCGGCCAGCGAAGACCGCAACCTGCGTCGCCGGGCGATCGCGTTCGCGCGTCAGTGCCAGCGAACGCTGGAGCTCTTGTCCGCTTACCCGGACGGACGCACGGCCCGCTTTATCCGCGACAATCTCGGCATGAGCGGTGACCGGATCAACCGCGTGCTCGACTCGCTGATCGAGAAGGGACACGCCGTCCGAATGGAAGATCGGTTGATCGACCGTCGGCGGCCGATCGTGACTTACGCCCGCGTGCAGGTGGCGGACCTGTCAGAGACGGCAATCAAGGCGACTGGCCTCCCCGGGCCGGACCCGATGACGTACGACATCGGGACGGGACAGTTTGTGTGCAGGGGCAATGCCCCTGCACCCGGTGCGGCCGGCGTCCGAGGCGCTGGGACGCGTGCCGCCGCGGCTGGGTCGACCTGCCTGAATCTGGACCTGATCCGTCTGTTGGAACAGGGACTGGGACAGCCTGTCGGAAATCAAGCGCCGGTATCGCATCCCCAGCCTGAAGAACCGCTGACCGCGTCCGCGGCTCTTTTGTCGTCACCCGCGCCGGACTCGGAGGCATCGTCCGCGCAATCGGGACGGGACACGGGACGGGACACGGGACAAGAGTCGGGACGGGACACGGGACTCGAATTCGCTTTTATCGCGTCGGGCATCTGACGGCAACAGACAAACACACACCGGGCAGAGAAGCCGCCGGCGCCACCGCGGTGCGGGACTTGGGACGGGACACTAATCATGACATGGCACCACAGTCGGGACGGGACACGTCGAATGAAAGAGAGGAGACGCCGTGTGCGCCACTCGGCCTTGAGCCCTGACGGTCCGCGAACCCCAGAACTGCGGGCGCCGTTAGTGGGTCCTTTTGAATCTGCGGGCGCGTTCGGCCGAAAGTCGGGGACTTGACGGGCGGATTCAGTCGGCGGGCTCCGCAGGCTCGAAAGATAGGGCGCGCCATCCCTCAGGTAAAAAGGGAGCGTGGAAAATGATCTCGCGGTTGCTGAACCTGGACTCAAGAAATCCCATCGGAACGTATGCCCATGCGATAAACCTCGATCGAAACGTGCGCGAGCTAAACAGGCCGTAATTTTCGTAGTGGCTTAGCGCCGAGTACCCACAACCGTAGAGCGGCAACAGCAGGCAAACCAGCCCTCCACAAATCCAGCGTAAGCGCGTGGAGCTTTTATGGCTCATGCAGCAATTCTACCGGCACCAGCGGCAGAGTCTTGAAACGATCTTAGCGTCGCCCGGTGCTTGCGCCCAAACTGACCCACTACCCGGGTACCCCTGCCCTTGCAAGCTGGGTCGCGGCTCTCTAAATTTGGCGTTTCGTCACAAATTGGGCACGGCTGGTTTCGGGGAAGGAAGGTCTGCATGGGGCGGCATACGGGGCCGAAGGGGCGGGTGAACCGCCGCCTGTCTGCAATGGTTTATGAGAGCGCGGGGTCCGTTCGGGCTCTGGAGCGGCGCGAGACTCCGCCCGGCATGTATGGTCGCCGAAAAAAGTTCTCGACCTACGGGGCCGCCTTCGCCGAAAAGCAGAAAATCAAGCATTATTACGGCCTCCGCGAGGCGCAGCTTCGCCGTTACTTCGAGTTGGCCCGCAAGACCAAGGGCAACACGGGCCAGACCTTGATGCTGTTGTGCGAGAGGCGCCTCGACAACGTGATTCGCCGGGCGGGCTTCGTGCACACGCGTCCGCAAGCCCGCCAAGGCATCGTCCACAGCCACTTTCAGGTGAACGGACGGACCGTCGCGACGCCTTCGATCGTCGTCAACGCGGGCGACGTGATCACCGTCCGCAACCGCCCGAACCTGCAGGCGGTCTACCGAACGACGGTCGAATCGACGACCCAGCAACGCTGTGACTGGATCGCGTTCGAGCCGGCGGCCCTCAAGGCGATTGTGACTTCGCTGCCCGGCGCGACTGATATCAGTCTGCCCGTGGACGTCGGCCAGGTCGTTTCGTTCCTCGGCCGCTGATTCCGGCGGTCATCTCATTGAATTGGGTGGCACTGGCGGCTTGTCCGCCAGTGGATTGTCGTGGTGGATGCAAAGAACACTGACGGACGAGCCGGACGAGCCGCCAGTGCTACCCGATTGAGTCTTGGCCAAGCGGTCGGACCGTTACAGTCGCGCGAAGCGTTCTAACCGGACCGTCTCAGTCAAATTGCGGCGACTTCAACGAACACGGAAGATTGACCGCGCGGCGCGGGGCGTTTATCATCGGGTTTAGCTATCAGCCCAACGGGAAAAAAAATGCTCCGCTTTCACTTTTATTGGTTTACCACCTGGCAAACAGGGCCCGCGGAGTCCGTCTGCAAGTAATTCGATCCTAGAAACGAAAACACTCCAAGGCCCTGAAATCGCAATCGGTTTCAGGGCTTTCTTGTTCCTGAGAGATCCAAGTTGTTCCTGAGAGATCCAAACACAAGAGTGCGAACGCGTCCTTCGGCCCTCAATTTGCTTGTCGATCTTGCCAATTGCTAAGCGGGAAGCCAGCCCATGATCGTGGTCATGAAACGCAGCGCGACGAAGGACATGGTGCAGCAAATGGTGAAGCGCGTCGAATCGATGGGCCTCAAGGCACACGTGCTTGTCGGAACGGAGCGGACTGTGATTGCGGCAATCGGTACGAAACGGGAGGGAGCCGTCGAAGTCCTGTCCTCTTACGAGGAGGTCGAGAAGGTGGTTCCGATCCTTGCTCCCTACAAGGTTGCGAGCCGGGAAACAAAACCGGAACCAACCGTCGTGCGAGTCCGCGACCTGGTGATTGGCTGTGGCTCGGTCGGCGTCATCGCCGGCCCGTGCTCGGTCGAGAGTGAAGAGCAGATCATGCAGGCGGCGATGGCCGTCAAAGAATGTGGGGCCAAGGGGCTTCGCGGTGGCGCCTTCAAGCCCCGCACGAGCCCCTATTCGTTCCAGGGTCTCAAAGAAGAAGGGCTCAAATTGCTGGCCGCTGCCCGCGACATGACGGGGCTGGCAGTCGTCACCGAGGTGATGACTCCGCAGCACGTCGAGCTGGTCTGCGAGTACGCCGACGTGCTGCAGATCGGAGCCCGCAACATGCAGAACTACCACCTGCTGCAGGCAGTCGGCGAGACGAAAAAGGCGGTACTCCTCAAGCGCGGTCCGGCCGCCACGATCGACGAGTTCCTGCTGGCGGCGGAGTACGTGCTCGATCAGGGGAATAACCAGGTTGTGTTGTGCGAACGCGGAATCCGCACTTTCGAGACGCACACGCGGTTCACGCTGCCGCTCGCGACGGTCCCCTATCTGCACGAGAGGACTCACCTGCCTGTAGTCGTTGACCCGAGCCACGGGACGGGCATTGCCTCGCTCATCCCCTCGATGTCGCTGGCCGCGATTGCGGCGGGCTGCGACGGGCTCATCGTCGAGGTCCATCCCGACCCGCACGCGGCCCTCAGCGACGGCGACCAGTCGATCACGCCGGCGGCGTTCGCCAAGATCATGGAAGACTGCCGCAAAGTCGCGACAGCTTTGGGCCGCACGCTCTGAGACGAATGAGCTTTTCTTCGGCTCAGCTTTTCTTCGGCTGCGACGCCTGCGCCGGGATCGGCGCGCCGTGCCGCCTGAGCATTTCGACGAGCCGGTCGAGGTGATCTTCACGCGCCCAGACCTTCTCGCAACGTCCTTTGTTGAACACCACGACCAGATGTGATGCCCCGTCTGGATTGCTGGGCAGTTTGAAAAAGTCTGTCTTCGCCAGCTCGGTGAGGACCTCGTCGAGCTCAGTTTTCGGAATGTCGATGTAGAGGACCTCCTCGGTCGCCGCCAGATCCTCCTGGTCATCGGGTGGGAGCTTGGACGGCTCCAGGGCATCGGTCTTCTTACCCGTTGGCTCGCGCTTTGAATCGCTGACTGATGTTCCCGAGAAAGAAAAAACGTCCTTCCATTCGCTCGAGCGAGGCTTTGTTTCCGGCTTAGATTTCTTTGCGCCATCCATCACGATGCGAAGCGTGGCCCGCGCAAAGGCCGGATGCACTCCGGGATATGGATACTGCAACTCGAGGTGGACGCGCCTGCGAGTCCAGGGCCGCGACGTCTGCGCAGCGGACTGACCGTCCGAGGTCGACTCGACGTTGGCGGTTTGCTCGACGGCCGACGGCTGATCAAGCCGCTGAAGCTCCGGTGTCGAGGCCAGGTCGTAACTGATCCGTAGGCTGCGGTAATCGGGAGCGCCGTTGGCGGCGAGTTTGATTTTTTCGTTGACGACGCAGCCCGGCAGCCAGAAAGCAACGAAAGTGGCAACGAGCGCCAGAGACTGGGCAATTCGCGTTCGAAGTCCGGTGTTGATCAGAAAAGGCGCCATGCCTCCCCCCGTTCCAAACAGCCGCAGGTTCGCCGGAGAGACTCGCGGATCCCCTGCAATTGGCATTATCGGCACGGTGGGTAAATCGGTTGAAACTTCGCCCTCTTGGCGCTCCAGATCACCTGCGGGACGCGGTTCACCATTCCGGGAGCAGGCAAGGTTCGCCCCATTTGCCGAGACTCACGCAGAAGCGAGCCTGAAAGAGCCGCGCACGGAAGTAAGCGGTTTCTTGGTTTCCGGCGCGTCCGAGACCGCTTACTGCCGTGCGCGGCTCCTTAATCAAGGCCACGCGCCTCGCGGGATCTAGTGAGGGGCGGGGATGTCCGTCGGCGCCTGCAATGTGCCGATCACAGCTCTTAGATTCGTCCAGCCCTCGGCCGCGACCAATTGCTCAAGCTCATCGACCAGGCGGGCGGCGACTCCAGGATCGTAGAAATTCGCCGTTCCCACTTGGACAGCCGAAGCGCCGCACACAAGGTATTCCATGACGTCATTGAGCGAGGAGATGCCCCCCACGCCTATGATCGGAACGTTGACGGCACGGGCGACCTGCCACACGCAGCGCAAGGCCAGCGGCTTGATCGCCGGCCCGCTCAGCCCTCCGGTGCCCGCACCGAGAATGGGCCGCCGGCGACGCCAATCAACCGCCAAACCTTGAAACGTGTTGACCAGCGAAACGGCGTCAGCACCCGCCTCGGCAACCGCTTGGGCGATGGGGACGATTTGCGTGACGTTGGGGGTCAGCTTGGCAATGACCGGGAAACGACAGTCGGCCCGCACCCGCCCGACGAGATCCGCGGCCAGCGCCGCGTCGGTGCCGAAATCGACGCCGCCGCTGACGTTCGGGCATGAAATGTTCAGCTCGAGGCCGGCAATTTGCGGAAAGGCGTCGAAGCGGGCCGCCATTTCCACGAATTCATCGATCGTCGCGCCGGCGATGTTGACGATCAGAGACGTCCCTAAGTCGAGCAAAAATGGCAAATGCTTGGCGAGGAACACGTCCAGGCCGTCATTGTCCAGGCCGATCGAATTGAGCAACCCGGCAGGCGTTTCGACGGTGCGTGGCGGCGGATTGCCCATTCGCGGCAAGGGAGTGACCGTCTTGGGAATAACGCCGCCCAGCTTCGCGAGCGGAACGAAGGGCTGCATCTCACGCGCATATCCGACGGTCCCCGAAGCAACCAGGATCGGATTGGCGAGCTGCAATCGATTGAGAGCGACGGCCAGCCGACTCACGCGAAGAATTTCCTCCGCGGGCCAGCATATCAGCCGATGTCTGTGGGGCAAACCGCCTGGCCGCTGCGAGCGCCCGCCGGCACAAGTCGTTGCGATGTTGCCTAATGGAAGAAACGAGCGGAGAGAGATATCGAGGTGCAGGCGTTGGGCGCGCAGCGCCAAAGCCGTCCGGATTCGGACCACAGTCGAATCTGCCGAAATTCGGCTAGATCACGCCGCCATGCGTGCGGTAAGGCGTTTCAACGTCCGGCATATCCAACCCCCAGATTCGCTCCCAGATGTCTGGGATGTGCCGGAGGTTTTCCGACTCATAGATCAGCTGCCGTGCCCGGACGTCCGCTGAGGACGAGTAAATCGGCACGAAGCAGCCGACCTGTACGGTCGCCGCCAGAATTGAAGCGGTGATCAGAAACTTCCGCATCTTCCACCTCCACCACGGACCGCTTCCGAAGCGTCGACT
>DASZIA010000311.1:0-20063 GCA_035949535.1 Planctomycetaceae bacterium
GAGATTGGTTCGAACGATTGCGTTGCCGGGCTGTACCGCCAGCGATCTGCCGTACAGGTCAACGGCCGTCTGGTAGTTGTGCTGACGCGCCGCGACGTTCGCCAGGCCATTGAGCGCTTCGGGGTAGTCGGGCTTGCGAGCGAGCGCGCTCCGGAACTCGGCAGCGGCCTCCGCAGAGCGCCCTTGTGCCGAGAGGGCATGCGCGAGGTTGGTTTCGAACTCGTGCGTTTCGAGATCGTCGGTGCGGTAGCGCAGTCCGTCGCGGAAGTAACGCTCGGCAGCCGTGAAGTCCTTCCGACGCGAGGCGAGCCGGCCCATCTGGATATTGGCAATCATACTGGTCGGATTTCTGGCAAGCGTCTGGGACCAGAGCGCCCCGGAATCGTGGAAGGCGCTCTGTCGCTGCCACGCGAGGCATGCCAAGCCGAGCAAGGCAACCGCCGCGATGGCTCGACGAACGTCGATCGCAATGTTCGCGGGAGACGGCCATCGCCAATTCCATTCGCCGGGCGTCTGCGGCCGCAACCACCACGCCGCACCGAGCACGAGAAGGCCCAGACTGGCTAGATATTGATAGTGGTCGGCGACAAAGGCGTATCGCATCGGAAAGACGTTGAAAAACCCGAGGGCGGGCAGCAGCGTGCCGCCGAAATACAATACGGCGAGCAGCGCCCCGGAGATACGCCGTTGCCAGACTGCCAGAACGAGCGGAAGAGTCAGGGCACCGAGCGCGATCGTCCATGCCCACCACGCGGTCGGCTCGATCTTCCACCGCGGGTAGATAAAACACAGGTCAGCCGGCCAGACGAGGGTGATCGCGTAGCTCCACAGGGCCCGACCGGCGATCAGAATGCGTTCTGCGGTCGTCCAAGAAAAGGCGGAACCGGAAGCGCCGACCTGCGCCCGCTCCAGCCAGGCCGTGTTGAATGCCAGCAGCGCGCCGACAACAAATAAAGGAACCAGCGCAGCGACCTCGCGCAGCCGAATGCGCCCGACTTTCCACCACCGCAACAGCAACAGCACGGCCGGCAACGAACAGGTGACCGACTTGCTCAGTAAAGCGCCAATGAAAAAACAAAATCCCAACGCGTACCAGCGCAGGCCATGAGGCGGAGCCGGCCGATCAACCTCCGTGGGAGGCTTTTCGACCCAAATCAGGAACTGCCAGACAGCCAGGAGATAGAAGGACGCCGAGAGGACGTTCTTGAGCTCGGTCACCCACGCGACCGACTCGACGTGGACGGGGTGCAATCCAAATAGGGCGGCGGCGAACCAGGCGCCGGGAACCGCCAGACGGCGGAGGATCAACCAAATGCCCACGGCATTAGCAGCGTGCAGCACGGCATTCACTGCGTGGTAGCCGGCGGGGCGGAGTCCCCAGAGATGATGCTCGACCCAGAACGTGGTGAAGACGACCGGGTAGTACTGAGGCGTCGCCTCGGGCTCGAGCCAAATCCGCCTCAGCCCGTCGAGCGAACGCAGCGTGCTGTTCTCGGTCACATAGTCGTCGTCGTCCCAAATAAACGACGAGGACAACGACGGCACATAGACCAGGAGAACCAGGCAGAACAGCAGACAGCCCTCGGCGACCGGCCGCCCGATCAATACGCGGGCGCCGGCGACAGGCGCGGGAGTCGGCGATCGAGGGGTGCGCTTACGAGACATCATAAGAGACAAGCGAAGCCAGGTTGTCTGAGGGTTACCGACTTTGACCGCGGGAGAGTGCTCGGTCACTTAATGGGCCCGGTAACCCTCCAAGAGAGGAGGCCAATAGAACACCAGCGAAGGGATAACGGCCGCCTGGTCCGGGTCGTGAAGGGTCGCATTGAAGAACCCCGTCGTCACCATCAGCGCGACCGTCAGGCCGGCAACGCCCCAAGTGCTCCACGCGAGCCACTCGTGCGGCGGCTTGATTCGCAGCAAGTAGGGCCAGCAGAGGTGCATCAGCGGCGTCACCGCGGCGAAATACCGCACGGGCTTATACGCGAAGACCAGTTGCACGGCGAACAAGAAACCAAAGGCCGCGACAAACATCGCCGGCCATAGCCGACAGCGCAGGTCTTTAAGACACTGCCGAAGGGTCCAAGGAGCGAGCAAAAGGATCGCGAGCGGAAACATCGCGGCCAGTTCCCAGCCCACCCACGCTCGATTCATGCGTTCCACCAGAGCAAGCAGCGGACTGAACCTGGTGACGCCGGGAAGCGGCTGAATCATGGCTGTGGGCCAAAGCGTGCCGTAAGCGGCGAACAACCGAAAGTAGTGCTGCAGCCCCGCGGTCAACACGGAACCAATGACGATGGTGGGAACGATCCAGCGGAGCCGCACTGCGCGCGCTGCCGTGGCTTGTTCCTTTGAGATGTCGCCGCGACGCGACTTCGGCCGTTGATTAACCGTCCTCGAATAAAAAGGCATCACGAAAATGATTGGCAGGGCCGCGATTGCGTTAAACCGCACGTTCATTGCAGCAACGAGCCAAACCGCCGCCTCGACAGCACAAATGACGCGCCCTTTGTCGAGGGCCTCCGCAAATGCCACCAACCCGCAGAGGAGCATGAGTCCCATCAGACCGTCGTGATGAATCCGAACAGTCGAGAAGAGCACCAGGGGACAAAGGGCAATTCCCACGAGCGCAGCGACGCCCCACTGCGGCTCCAAACCGACCAAAGTCGCAAACCTGCAGGCGTACCACAGGGCAGCCACGCAAACGAAAACCTCGAACGCGAACGCCGCGGCGACACACTCGCCCGGAACGATCGGCGATCGTGGATCAATCTTCACACGGGGTGTGGCCACCCCGGGTAACAGGAGTAACGGATTCATCGTAAACCGAGAGCCGGCCTTGAGAACCAGCGGCAACAGGGGCGGATGATGAAACACGGGACCACGATAGATCGTGTAGGGTAAGTCGTTGACTCGCGGATCGTCCTTCGTTGTGTAGTTGGAGAGGTCCCAGCCCATGTGCTGTGAGAGCACGTAATAGACGAACTCATCGCCTTCAGAGTGCGTTTTGAACAGCATCGGACAGTGAACCAGAACCGTAATCAGCGCGCACCACAGAAAGGCGACGAAATACGCACGATCTTCGGGCTTCAAAGGGGAATTACCCCGATTGTTAGGAACGACGCGCGGGTTTTCGGCCTTCGGCGTTATTGCGCTTTCGCCAGCAATTGCTTCGCCGCCTCCGCCACTTCCGAACTGGAATCGTTCTCGTATTTTTTGAGCATATCGACGTGCTGCTTCGGGTCGAATTTCGCGTCACTTTCGAGCCCTTTAAGGTAATTAGCACGCTCACGCGCCGATTCGGCATGCTCGGCAATGAACTCGGGGGTGCTTTGTTTTTCTACCCCCTGTTTCCCCTGAAACTCGGATTTGTTCTTTGCGTTCTGCACCTGGGTGCTCAAGTCGTGCGACCCGCCGCCGCCGCAACCCTGGAGAGATGCCGAACAAACCACGACGAGGAAGAGCAGTGAGCGTTTCATTGGCTTTATTCCCAAAAGAAGAGGCTTGAGTGCAATCAGGGATTTCACCAACAGCCAGTTAACATGAATTTTTGAAGTCCTGATGAAGGTCACGGCAGCTTTTGCCTCAGATTTCTTCACGATTGCAGCGGTTTACCTTCGACAGCGTGTCACAGCCGCTCGAAGTGAAGGGCATCCTCCCTTACGGTGAGTCATTGGGTTGATTGGGATTTTCACCAACGGTCTGCACGCAATCTTCACCGCGGCTTTATCGAAAGCTCCGATTGCGTGTGTTTAATGCGTCACGTTTACGCGGCTTTAATTCCTTTCTCATGAAGCCGAAGACCGACCCGTCGGTCGGCATCGCCCGCCGCGGACTGAATGCCAGGGCGACGTTGGTTCTGAAGTCGACACCGCTTCTATGCGGCTCATTTCAGAGGGATCGTCGTGGGCTCAACCCGAATTGTGCTGATCGAAGAAGCACCGTTGATCGAGAGGCTGGCCTCTCTTTTCGAGCGGCCTGAAAACGAAACCGCTGGCTCGGAAGCGAAGGGAGGGCGCGTGTGCGAAGCGCACATCCTGGCGCCGAATCTGATTCTTCTTGACCTGAGCCGTGCTTGTGCCGATCAAACGGGAAGGAAGAAACCTCGCAACGGCACGACCGCCAGTGAGGCGCCGATTTTGACGCTCGCAAAACAGCAGCCAGCCGATTGGACCGCAGACGTCCCCGCTTCACTCGTCGAGCGTGCCTCCGCTTCGCACTCGGGCGTCGGCGAAGCGATGCCGTCGACTGAACCCATGATTGACTCTTCGCTTCCTGAGCAGATCGAGCCGATCTTGCAGATCGGCCCCGTGCGCATCGACCGTCATGGTCACTGGGCTTATCTCCACGATAAAAAGCTGCACCTGACGCCGACGGAGTTCCGCCTGCTGGAGTGCTTTCTGCGCGAACCCGGCCGTGCGTTTACGCGGTCTCAGCTTTTGGACGTGTCGATCGGGAATTCGAGCTTCGTACTAGAACGAACGATCGATGTGCACATTCGGTCGCTCCGCGCGAAATTGGGTGCGTCGCGCGAACTGATCGAAACCGTTCGGGGGGTCGGGTATCGCTTTCGCGAAAGCCATGATTTGCATTGAGCCGCTCGTTCCGGCCTCAAAGTGACTGACGCGAGACACGGCCGCGATAGGCTTTGAGCCAAGCCTCGGTCTGCGCTGCCCATGCTGTCGCTCCTTGTGCATTGGCGAGTGCCCGGGCTTCTTCGGCTGCATGCACGGCCTCCGGCCAGCGTCCTGTGTTCGCATAGGCAGACGCAAGATTCGCACGCACCAAGACGTCGGTCGGTTGCTGTCGCGCGGCCAACTCCAGCTGTTCGATTGCCTGCGGAAAGCGGTGCACAGACAGCAACAAGGAGCCGAGCACGTCGTGATCAACTGCAACATCGGGGCGCAGCTGCATCGCTAGCTGCAAGTGGTGTATCGCTTGTTCCGGTTGCTTGAGCTGCGCACAGGCCAGTCCCAGGCTGCGGTGGGCCAAACCGACATCCGGATCCCCTGGATCGATCTGGAGCGCGCGCTCGAATTGTTCGATGGCCTCCTCGCGCCGACCGGCATCCTCGAGGGCGCAACCCAGATTGATCGTTGCGCGGACATTGTTCGGCTGATGAGCGACCGCGTCGCGCCACATCGTCACGACGTCGCGATAGGCCTCGAGCCGATAGCTGGTGACGACGGCGAAGACGATGATGAGGGCGGTCGATGCGATCATCATCCGACGAAGAGGCGATCGCCAAGTCCTGGTTGGATCGGACGATAAGGTTGGCAATCGTTCCAGCCGCGTGAGTGCCCCAAACCCGCCAACGATCGCGAGCACAACCACTGCCGCGAGCGGCAGATACATACGCCTCTCCGCCATGACCTCCGAGGGCATCGGGACGACCAGCGTGGGAGAAAGAATGATGAAGAACCACGCCCCGAGATAGCCGATGGCGCTGCGCCGCCAAAGCAAGATCAGAGTCGCACAGCCCGCCAGGACAACGGGCACGAGCCACGGCAGGGCCGCCGGCAACGTCCACAAAAAAGGAGTCGCGTGATGGATCACCAAAGGCCAAGGCCAAACCGACAATTTGAGATAGAGCGCGACGACCTTCGCCTGAGTGAACCACCACACGTAAGCGGGAAGGCCGGCACCTAGGCCGGCGGCCTGCGACCTTGGCGCGTCGATATTGAGCGCCAAAAGCAGGATCCATCCGCTCGCCAAACCGGCATAAAGCGGCCAAGACTTCTTCAATGCCCCCGGGATCGATCCCGAGACAAACGTGCGGTCGAAGAGCAGCGTCATCACCGGTGCCGAGACCATCACCTCTTTGCAAGCCATTCCTGAAAGGCAAGCCAGCGTCGCCGCGGTACCGGCCGCTACTTTGACGGGTCGCGTTTGTGCGGAGAAATACCGCAGACTGGCGTACAGCGTCGCCAGGTAAAACAGACCCATCATCGATTCTGTACGTTGCGAGACATATTCAACGGAATCACATTGCAGCGGATGAATCGCCCAAACGAGTGCCACCACAAGTCCGAGCTGGGCAGAGGCCCTGCCAAAGCGGGCGCGAAGACAATCGAGCATCAGCGTTCGGCGAACCACTCCATACAGCAAAATCGACGAAAAGACGTGAATGACGATGTTGACGATGTGATATCCGAGCGTGTCGTAGCCTCCGAGTCGGTAGTTGAGAGCCAGCGAAAGATTGACCAGCGGGCGCCCGGACGTGACCGCGTCGCGAGGCGGAGTCAACGGTCCAGGAGAGTCAGCTGTCCCGAGAAGTGGCCTGAGGCGAACGATCGACGCATTGTTAAGAACCGACGTGTTGTCGTCGTGCACGAACGGAGCATGGGCGGCTCGCCCGTAGATCGCGCCGATCACGACTGCCAAGACAACAAATGCCGTCCACGCTGCCGCTGGAGCATTGGCTTTCCGCAAATCAATGGATTCAGACATCGCTACGGGCCCCCACCCTGGCCAATCTCGCATCTCTAAGTTACGCACTGCCGTCCCCACTCTGAATTGCGGCCCACCATCTACCGCAAAAATTAACACGCGGCTCGCTGGACCTTTTTGCTGGCCCGAGTATGTTCCTGTGCTGAGTCGTAAAGCTGAGCTATTTCGACTTTCTCGGTGATTCGAGCGCCGCCGCTCTCCGCGGCGGTTTGTCGAGCGTGGAATTGGGGCGACGAATTCTGCTGGGACGCGCAGGATTCTTGCCGGCGGGCCGCATCCATCAAATTCGCGAGGATACGCCCCCAAAATGCCCATTCACATCGATTGTCCGGTCTGCGCGCAACGCTTGCGAGTTCCCAATTTCGCCGCTGGACGGATCACAAAGTGCACCGCGTGCGGCAACGCAGTGCGCGTGCCGCTGCCTAAGGCGATGCTCGTCGAAGAAACGGAGAACGCAACCGCGACGGCAAAAGAAGGCCCGACCGAACGACTTTCGCCGAGCGAAGTTTGGTACCGGTCGATCGAGAGGCTCTCCGGCTCTCTCGATTGGCTCGCCGAACGCCCCATCCGGATTTTCGTGGTGGCGCTGATCCTGGTGGCGGGATATGTCGGAGTGGCGACGGCGAAGTGGGCACTCAGCAAGCCCGCCGACTTACCGATCAAGTCGGAAGAAGCAGTCGACCTCGATCCATGGGAAGGAGTCGGAACCAGCGACGCCAACGACCGAGTTCGCGTTACCGCCGAGTCTGTGACGACAGAACAGATTGCTGTCATACCACCCAACATGAGCGTTGCACGTAAGACTCCAAAGGCCTATCTCAGGATTGCGCTCAAGATCGAAAACCTGGGCCCTGCGGAGCTCAAGTACTCAGGTTGGTCAGTATCTCCGGGTTCGGAGGATCACGCGGCGAGACTCAAAGACGATGCCGGTATCGTCGCCCCGCAAGTCGTTTGGAAGGCACGCGTCGTCGGACAGAGTCCGTCCGCGGTCATTCCTCCATCGGGCTCCGTTTCGGACGTCTTGGTGTTTGAGCCTCCTGGAACGTACGCACGGTACCTCAAGCTGGCGCTCCCGGCCTCAGCCTGTGGAGGCACAGGCGACTTGCGGATCAAGCTCCCCCGAACTCGCTTTATCGACTAGTCAACGCCAAGACTCGACCAGTTTGAGAGCCCCTTCGCAAGCCGGCCCACATCGTTTTTTCGAGAGCGCTCAAGAAACCACTTTGTTGACGCGCATCGGGCGCCGGCTCAATCCCTTCTCGCGACGACCGTAGGTCCCAGTATTCCGGTCGACTAGTCTAGCAGCATGTTCAGTGGTCCAAAGCGCTTGAGCTGCAAGTCGAAGGGCTGTTAATTCCCGACGCTGCTTGGCGCTAACGCGCGCCTCGGAGACAATGGCTGTGAGCGGCTTTTTTCCCATGTGACCCGAGGAGTTGCTTTGCAAATCTTGAAACCAAAGAGGGGAAGCCGGCGTCGAACAAGGGAAAGGAGCAAGACTTTAGCCATCTGCTGGCGATCCGACGGAGTTTGATTAGTTAACTTATATCAGGACAATTCTCGCTCCCCCGGGCGTCTATGTGAGATGGCGGCGCGGCCAGTAAATGAAGACTTGCAGCCCGACCCAAACTGGCCAATCTCGACACCCAAATCAGTAGAGAGTGCATCCGATGGACCAGGTCGTCGCTTCAACTCCGTCCGCCGAACGGCTTAGCGAAAACGACGTTCAGGCAATCGACAATCTGCGCTCGATCTATGGTCGGTTACGAAATGAACTTGGCCGCGTGATTGTCGGCCAGCACGGCGTAATCGAGCGGCTCGCACTCTGCCTGTTTGCCCGCGGCCACGCCTTGTTGCTCGGTGTGCCGGGATTGGCCAAGACGCTCCTGGTGAGCAAGCTGGCCGAAACGATGTCGCTGAAGTTCAGCCGGATACAGTTCACGCCCGACTTGATGCCCATGGACATTACCGGAACCGACATCCTGCAGGACCAAGCCGGCGGCAGACGGGAGTTTCAATTTATTCACGGGCCGGTCTTCGCCAACATTGTGTTGGCCGACGAGATCAACCGCGCCCCGCCCAAAACACAGGCCGCAATGCTCGAAGCCATGCAGGAGCACAAAGTGACGGTCGTGGGCAAGTCCTTTCGGCTCGAACCGCCCTTCGTCGTGCTCGCCACGCAGAATCCAGTCGAGCAGGAAGGCACGTACCCGCTCCCCGAGGCGCAACTCGATCGATTTATGTTTTTGATCGAGCTGGACTATCCCTCGGAGGCGGAAGAGGTCCAAATCGCTCGCACCACGACGGGAGACGCGCTCCCGGAACTCAATCATCTGCTGACGGGCGCGGAAATCATTCAACATCAGAACCTCGTTCGCCGCGTCCCGGTGCCCGACCACATCTATAAGTATGCGGCGCGGCTGGTTCGCAAAACTCGTCCGAACGGCGCCACGGCGCCAGCCTGGCTCAAGCCCTTGGTTGCCTGGGGCGCGGGGCCGCGGGCAGTTCAATATCTCGTGCTGGGCGCCAAGGCGCGGGCCGCACTCATGGGAAGTTACATGGTGCGATTGGAAGACATTCAACAGGTGTCGGCGCCCGTGCTGACGCACCGGGTGATCACGACGTTCACCGCGCAGTCGGAAGGAATCGACGCCCGGCAAATCGTGCGTCGCTTGATCGAAGAGACCAACACCGAGGAGTGAGGGTCCGGTGTTTAAAGATCGCCGCACCCGCAGTTTTCTCGACGCGGCCGCCCTGTCCCGCTTGGCGGCCGTTCCCCTCTTTGCTCGGCGCCCGATGCAGGGAACAGTCTCGGGCCGCCATCCGAGCCCGCACCGTGGTTCGAGCGTGGAGTTCGCTGAGTACCGCAAATACGTCCCCGGTGACGATCTGCGGCGGTTGGATTGGCGTGCCTATGGTCGCTCCGATCGCTTTTACGTGAAGGAATTTGAGGCCGACACCAATCTGCGCTGTTGCCTGGTGCTCGATACCAGCGGCTCGATGGGCTTTGGGCCCACCGGCGCAACGAAGTTGGACTACGCTCGGCGAATCGCCGGGGCGCTCGGCTATCTGGCCTTACAGCAGGGAGATGCAGTCGGGTTGTCCTGCGTGGCGGGTGGCCTCGTGCGAAATATTCCGCCCAAGCGAAATCCGGCCCATCTGATCGCACTCTTCGACCTGCTCGAGGAGGCCAAGCCCCAGGGAGAGACTCAGCTTGCATCCGTGCTGCATGAGTTGGCTGAAACAATTCGGCAGCGGGCGTTGATCGTCATCATCTCCGACCTGTTCGTCGAACCCGAGCTGCTCGGAAGCTGCTTCCAGCATTTGCGATTTCGCCGGCACGATGTGGCTGTCTTCCACTTGCTCGACGCGCAGGAAATGGAATTCAACTTCCGACGGCCCATGCGCTTCCTCGACATGGAAGGTGGGACCGCGATCTTCGCCGAGCCGACCGAAATTGCCGACCGTTACCACCGCGCTCTCAACACCTATTTGACGGAGCTTCGGCGAGTCGTGTTGGAATCGTCAGTCGACTACCACCGCGTATTGCTCAATGAAAACTATGAGCGAGTGCTGACGCGGTTCTTGGTTGGCCGCGCCCACGCAAGGGGCTCACGATGAGCTTTTTGCAGCCCTGGTTGCTCGCCGCGCTCCCGCTCGCGCTTTTGCCGATCATCATTCACCTCATCAACCAGCGGCGTTACCAGACGGTCCGCTGGGGAGCAATGATGTTCCTGCTGACGGCCAACCGGATGGCCCGAGGGTTTGCCCGGTTGCGGCAGTACCTGATCATGGCGGCCCGGATGCTGGCGATCGCCGGCCTGGTTTTCGCCGTCAGCCGCCCTCTGGCGAGCGGCTGGCTCGGATTGGCGGCCGGCGGGCGCCCCGACACGACCATCATCATCCTGGATCGGTCGCCCAGTATGCAGCAGAAGGGCGCCGGCGGAGGGGACTCGAAGCTTGCAACCGGCGTGCATCAGCTCGCCCAGACGCTGGCGACCCTCAAGTCCGCCCATTGGGTGCTAATCGATAGCACGTCGAAGAAGCCGGTGCAGCTCGACTCACCCGAGACCCTGCTGACTTCTGCGTCGGCCGAAGCGAGCAGTGCAGCGTCTGATCTGCCCGGGCTGCTCGAGGCGGCCTGCGAATACATCCGAGCCAACAAATCGGGCCGAACCGACATCTGGATTTGTTCCGATCTCCGCAAGAACGACTGGAGTCCCCAGAGCGGCCGCTGGCAGTCCATCCGAGAGTCGTTGCTCTCGCTGCGTCAGGGCGTCCGGATCAATCTGTTGGCTTACCCAGAGCAGGCCGAAGGGAATTTCTCGGTGCGTGTCTCCGACGTCCGCCGCGTGCAGAACGGACCGTCCGCGGATCTGGTGCTCTCGGTGCGGCTGGCTCGAGAGGGTGAGGATCAATCGAGGGCCTCGATCCCGCTTCGTTTCGAGATTGACGGCGCCCGATCCGAAGTGATGGTCGAGATGGATAAGACACCTTACGACCTCAAAGACTATCGCATTCCGCTTGAGTCGAAGCAGCCGCGCAGTTGGGGCAAAGTCACGATCCCAGCCGATCTCAACCCGGCCGACAACGATTTTTATTTCGCGTTTGAAAAGCCCGCGCCGCGGCACGCCGTCATCGTCGTCGAAGAGGCTCAAGTCGCGAGATCGCTGCAACTGGCGGCTGCCATTACTCCAGACCCGGGGATTGCTTGCACGGCCGAAGTACTTCCGGCGGAACAGGTCGCAAACGTCGAGTGGGAGAAAGTCGCGCTCCTACTCTGGCAGGGTCCGCTTCCAGAGGGCGAGGCGGCCCGCCACGTGCAGGCGTTCCTCAAACGAGGTGGCTACGCAATCTTTCTTCCGCCGAAAGTGCCCGGCGATCGCGAGTTTTTCGGCGCGCGATGGAAATCGTGGGTCGACTCGGCCAGCAAAGACGCGCTCGTCGCAAACTGGCGCGGCGATCAGGATCTCTTGGCCAACACACAGAGCGGAGCGCTGCTTCCCGTTGGACAGTTGCAGATTCACCGTTACTGCCGTCTGACAGGTGACTTGACGCCGCTAGCCGGTCTCCAGGGAGGATCGCTGCTTTTGGGTCGATCAACGCAAGACCACAGCGGTGCTTATTTTTTCGCGACGACGACCGTCCCCTCCGATTCGTCGCTAGCGACCGACGGCATCGTCCTCTATGTCCTGGTGCAACGGGCGATGTCTGCCGGGGCTTCGGCCTTGGGAACAATTCGACAATTGGCCGCCGGTGAACCGCTCCCCAATAATCTGCCCGACTCATGGCAACGACTGGCCGGTCCCGACGACGCTGTGTCGGGGGCATATTCGGTTCACCGCGGAGTCTACCTGGCCGGCGACCAGCTGTTGGCGATCAATCGCCCCGCGGAAGAAGACCAAGCCCCGATTCTCGACGATGGCCGTGTCGCCGATCTGTTCGCCGGATTGAACTTCATTCGAGTCGATCATCGGGCCGGCCATATTGGAATTCTGATCGAGGAGATCTGGCGACCGTTTCTTGCGGCAATGATCGTCGCACTGATCGTCGAGGCGGCTCTCTGTTTGCCCCGCTACGCTCCAAAGGCCGGGAGGCCGGCATGAACGCCTCCCGCTCGGTGACATTCCTGTGGACGCCGACTTCTCTCGCAGTGTCGATTATCGCGGTGCTGGTGGCGGCCGGCGTCTGCTTGATCGCTGCGCGTCGCAGCGGTTTTCGCCGGTCCTTTGTTCTGCTTGAGGCGCTGCGATTCGCGATCGTGTGCGTCGCCGCCCTGCTCTTCAATCAGCCCGAATGGATTGAAGAATTTCGCCCCGAGGGAAAGCCTTCGGTCGCCGTGATGTGGGACGGTTCGCCGAGCATGGAGACGCGGGACGTCGTGCTGCCGGGGCGTACAGGCACGGCCCCCATCGCTCGGCACGAAGCGATCTCGGCCTTGACCACGCCTGGTTCCTGGAGTGAGCTGCGCGAGCGAATGGACGTCTTGATCGAAGGTTTCGCGACCGAGAGGCCGGGGCGCGGCACAAACTTGTTTGAACCGCTGAATCAGGCCCCCGACAAATTCCGCAACTTGCGTGCCGTGGTCCTGGTTTCGGACGGGGATTGGAACGTCGGAAAACCACCCGTGCAGGCGGCTGACGTGTTGCGACAGAAGGGAATTCCTCTGTTCGCAGTGCCGGTCGGCAGTCCCACCCGGCTGCCTGACGTCGAGGTGCTCAGCGTCGACGCGCCGACCTTCGGAGTCGTCGGCAAAGCGGTGCGGATTCCGTTCACAATCGAAAGCTCGCTCTCACGCGAATACGTCACGACGCTCACGCTAAAGACATCGAGCGGCGAAGAGCTGTCCAAGGAAGTGCACATCGCGCCGATGGGCCGCACCAACGATTGGATCCAATGGAAGCCGACGGCAATCGGCGATTTTACTGTCACGCTGGACGTTCCGGCCCATCCGGAAGAAACCCTGACGGACAACAATCGCCGGGCCGCGCCAATCGCCATTCGCGAAGAGAAACTAAGGGTGCTGGTCGTCGAGTCGCTTCCGCGGTGGGAATACCGCTATCTGCGCAACGCCCTGTCGCGCGATCCGGGCGTCGAAGTCGCTTGTCTGTTGTTCCATCCCGGGCTCAGCAAGGTCGGTGGAGGGAATAAAGACTACATCAAGGCATTCCCGGCGCGGCTCGACGAACTCTCCAAGTTCGATGTGGTCTTCTTGGGAGACGTCGGAGTCGGCGAGGGCCAATTGACCGCCGAACAGTGTCGGCTGCTCAAGGGTCTGGTCGAGCGGCAGGCAAGCGGTCTCGTTTTCATGCCAGGCTGGCAGGGACGGGAGTTCTCGCTGATGGACACAGAACTCGGCGATCTCTGCCCAGTTGTGCTCGATCCGTCGCAGCCGAGCGGCTGGGGACTACGCACTCCAAGCCACTTCGAGCTGACGGAGCTTGGTCGGCGGAGCCTGCTGACGAAACTTGCCGACACGCAGGACGACAACATGGAAGTGTGGGAGGGGTTGCCCGGCTTTCAGTGGTATGCGCCCGTGCTGCGTGCCAAGGCCGGCAGCGACGTCCTCGCCGTTCACAAGGATGTGTCCAATGAATTTGGTCGGCTACCGCTCTTGGCAACGCGGACCTTCGGCGCTGGCAAGGTTCTGTTTATGGGGACCGATGGTGCCTGGCGCTGGCGCAAGGGAGTGGAGGACAAATATCACTACCGCTTCTGGGGACAAGTCGTGCGCTGGATGGCCTATCAGCGCAACATGGCCAAAGGTGAAACGATGCGGCTCTACTACGTGCCCGATCAGCCGCAGATTCGCCAAACCATCACGTTCGACGCGAACGTGATGGAAAAAGGGGGAGAGCCGTTGCACAGCGGCCGGGTCACCGCCCGCATTACGGCTCCGTCCGGCAAAGCTGAGACCGTGCGGTTCGCGTCAGCGGGCGAGGAATGGGGCATGTTCTCCGGCCGATACACGCCGGAGGAAGCCGGCAAACATCAGGTGCGCTTGTCGTGTGCCGAAACGGGAGCCGCGCTTGAAGCCTCGTTCTTCGTGCAGGGCGATGCGGTGGAACGCCCCGGGCGCCCGGCACGGCCCGAGGTCTTGGAGGAACTTGCCCGCGTGACGCACGGTCGCGTCGCCGCCGCCGATCAGCTGAAGCAAATCGTGCAATCGCTCGCCGAGCTTCCCGAAACGCCCCCGTCGGTTCGCCGAGTTCCCTTGTGGAGTCATCCGCTGACAATTGCCGTCTTGGTCACGATGTTAGGAGTCTTTTGGTCGCTGAGAAAAATTGGGGGCCTGATCTAGGATCTGACCTACCTGTAGTCTTCCTGAATTCGGCTGAGATCACATGCTGAAGTCGTCGCACGGTTCGGTTAAAGTATCAGCAGCGATACGAGGCACGGCGGCAATATCGAGGAGAGTCCGATGAGCCTTGTTCGAGCGAACGATCGTCTGCAATTGCCGGAGAAGTTGCAGACTCAGTTGTACGACTTCCGCAGGTTGGTCTGGACGATTAAGACGATCGAGGCGGTCTGCGGAGCCGTCGCGGGGGTCCTGGTCGCATTTCTCGCACTGTTCGTGCTCGACCGCTTGGGTGAGACACCGAACTGGGCCCGCTTTTCGCTCTTTGCCCTCACCGTCGGCAGCTGTGCCTGCGTGCCCCTCGCGCTGCACCGTTGGGTGTGGCGCAACCGACGCTTGGACCAACTGGCCCGTTTGCTGACCCGCAAACACCCGCACGTCGGCGATCAGCTGCTCGGAATCATCGAACTCGTGCGGAACGATTTTGAGCAAGCGCGCTCGCGCACCCTGTGCGTCGCCGCTGTTCGGCAGGTCGCTGAAGACGCGCAAAAACGTGACTTTCGCGACTCGGTCCCCAATGCTCGGCATCGACTGTGGATCGCCCTCGCGCTCGTTCCGCTCGCAACATCCATCGTCCTGGTGGCGATCTTTCCAGCCGCCGGTGTCAACGCCTGGGCACGGCTCTTGGCTCCGTGGCGTGCGACCCCGCGCTACACATTCGCAAACGTGGAGCAACTGCCGGATCCGGTCGTCGTGGCGCACGGCGAGCCGATTTCGCTTGCAGTCCGTCTCGCTGAGAAAACGGTCACCAAGCCGGGGGAAGCATTCGCACGAGTGAATCAACAGCCCAACGTTGCGGCGCCGCTGCGCGAGGGCAGCTACGCCTTCGATTTGCCGCCGCAGATCGCGCCGGCCGCACTGCAGCTTGCCGTGGGCGACTGGCGACAGCGCGTGCGAATCGAACCAATGGCGCGTCCGGAATTGACCGCGGTCACTGCGCAGGTTTCGCTGCCGGCCTACCTCGGTATCCCCAAAGTTCAAACGAAGGACGTGCGCGGCGGGACGATTTCGCCGGTCAATGGCAGCCGAGTTCTGGTGCAGGCCACCGCCAGCCGCGAACTGGCTAGCTCGCAAGTGAACGGACAGTCGCAGGATCCCTCCGGCAGCACGTTTGCCAGCCCCGCGGTCGAGGTCAAAGGGACGAGCAAGCTGCAGCTCGTTTGGAAGGATCGCCTCGGCTTGACGGGAAAGGAGCCGTTCACCCTCGCGATCGCCGGACACGATGACGAGCCCCCTTCTCTGGTCTGTGAAGGGTTGCCGCGGCAAAAAGTCGTGCTCGATTCCGAAATGCTGAGTTTCAAGATTCACGCGCGCGACGATTTCGGCGTGAAGCGCGTCGGCCTCGAATGGCTGGGCATCGAAGATCCGGCGATTACGAAGCCAACCAAGGGTGAACGCGTTCTGGCCGCGGGTGGCAACGACAAAGAGGCTCTCGACGTTGGCGGGACTTTCTCGGCCAAATCGCTCAACATCGAGCCACAGTTGATTCGCGCGCGCGTGTTCGTCGAGGACTATCTTCCGAATCGCAAACGGGTCTACGCGCCGGCCTCGTTCCTGTACGTGCTGAGTCCCGAACAGCACGCCATCTGGCTGACGGACCAGCTCAATAAGTGGCATCGGCAGTCGCTCGAAGTCCGCGACCGGGAGATGCAGCTGTACGAGACGAACAAGCAGCTTCGGGCCCTTTCCGCACAAGATCTCGATCGTCCCGAGACGCGCCGCCGCATCGAGAACCAAGCCACTGCGGAATGGGCCAACGGCCGTCGTTTGTCGAACCTGGTGCGGACGGGTGAAGAACTCGTCCAGCAAGCGACTCGCAATCCAGAATTTGGCGTCGGCCATCTCGAAAAGTGGGCCGAGATGCTGCAAATCCTCAAAGATATCGCGGCCAATCGCATGCCTTCGGTGGCCGACCTGCTCAAGCAGGCCGCCCAGGCGCCGCAACTGGCCGCCAACCAGCCTGGCAACAAATCGGCCATGGTCGGAGAAATCAGGTCGCTGGCTCCCGGCAAACCCGGCAGCACAAAGCCGGATACTCAAAAGAAGCAATCTGCGGTTCCCCAGGTGGTTGACCAGGAGTCGCAGCAACAGCCTGCCAGTAAGAAACAGGAAAACAAGCCTCCGAAGCCCAGCAATCCCTCGAAACCACGGCTGACACTGCCGATGACGACGCTGGCCGGCAGCGGCCAGTCTCCGCCTGAAAGCAAGGAGGCTCCGGCTGCCGCGAAGATGGACGAGGCCATCAAGAAGCAGGAGGATCTGCTCGCTGAGTTCGAGAAGGTAGCCGACGAGCTGAAGAAGATTTTGGCCGAGCTCGAAGGCAGCACGTTGGTCAAGCGGCTCAAGGCCGCGTCGCGCTTCCAATACAAAGTCGCCGGTCGCATCGGCGACCAGGTGAACGAGCTGTTTGGACGCAGGCGGCGGGATCTTGCCGACACGCAACTCAACGCCTTGGGTCAAATTTGCGAGCAGGAAAACAAAGAGGGGGACAAGATCTCCCTGATCATGGATGACATGGACGCTTACTTCGATCGCCACCGATTCGTGAAGATCAAGTCGGTGCTCGACGAGATGCGAAAGCAGGATGTCGTTGGCAATCTGCGTGAGCTGGCGGGAGATCTCAAAACCGAAAAAGGACTTACCATCGCCCAGTGCGAGTACTGGTCCGACACGCTTGATCGCTGGGCGGAGGACCTGGTCGATCCCGCGTGCTGCGGCGCGTGTCCCGGTTGCAAATCGAAGGGAAGCCTCCCCCCCTCTATCGTGCTCGAGGTGCTTCAAATCCTCGAAGGCGAGATGAATCTGCGCGAAGAGACGCGCATCGGCGAACAGGCTAAGCCGACGCTCTCCGCGGTCGACTACAAGCACGAGGCGATGAAACTCGCCAAGACTCAAGACGGCCTGCGCGAGCGCGTGGTGAAGGTCGTCGCCCGGATTCGCCAGCTGCCCGACGCCGAGTCCGACTTTGCGAAGGAGCTGCATCTGCTCGAAACCGTGGTGGGAGTCATGGCAGAAGCCCGGGACATTCTGGCGCAGCCGAACACGGGCAAACCGGCCATCGGCGCCGAAACGGATGTAATCGAGCTCTTGTTGCAGTCGAAGCGCTTCAATCCCAAGGCGGGCGGCGGAGGCGGCGGATCGAATCCCGGCGGCGGAGGCGGCGGGACGACGCACGACTCGGCGCTCACACTCTTAGGCACCGGCGTGAATGCCAAAGAAGTCCGCGAAGATCGGGGCGTCTCCCAAGCGACGGGCGAACGCGGATCGACTTTACCAGAAGAGTTCCGGGCCGGCCTCGACGAGTACTTCAACCGGCTCGAACGCGGTGCCGGTGAGAAGGCGTCGACTCCATGAGTCGGCTCATCGTGTTCCGCGGTTCGATCGCGCTGATCGTGCTCGCGACGGCGGTTCGTCTGTCTGCCCAGCAAAAGACCGCTGCGTTCCCTGAAACGAATGCGGACATCAATCGAACCAACGCCGCCGTCGAAAAATCGCTCGCCGCCAAGACCGACATCGACGTGCTCAACGTGCCGCTCGAAGATTTCGTGAAAGCTTTGACGAAGGATCACGGGGTCACCGTCCGCCTGGACAAGAGCGGACTCAAGCGGTCCGGCGTTGCTCCCTCGACGCAAATCACGGCCTCGTTCAAACAGGTTCCGCTCGGCCTGGCCCTGCGACAAATCCTGCGGCCCCTCAAACTGCAATATCGCGTGGCCGACGGAGTCGTCGTGATCGAGGATCTTGGGTTGCCGCTGGACGCGGCTCACCCGCCGGGGAGCGGTCCGGTGGGTCCCCAAAGAGAGGTGGAACTCATTGAGAGGCTGGTTGGTCCCTTGCGCCAGGCGCCCGCAGTGAGAGTCGCGCCTGCCATCCGCGTTGCGAACATCAACCGACGCAACAGGCAATCGTCACTCCAAGAACTGCGACTGGTGCTGCAAGTCGAACTGAATTTTTTGAAGGGTGTCTGCACTCCGACGGCCGAGCAAATGCAGCAGATCAAACAGGAGGGGCTGAAGCAAATCGCTGATCTGGCCAAGGGAAGGCTGCCCGACAACAACGGTCAACGAGTGGTCAGTGATCTGCGCCGGCCGGTGCAGCAAAAACTCGCCGAACTGGTGCAAGCGCAGCTGTCTCCCGAGCAAGCCAGCCGTTACCAGAGCGAGATACAGATGCGTATCGCGAACGTCCGACACGCGTGCGCCTGCAATCTCGTCGTGGCGCTCGACCAGGAACTGTCCTTAAGCGAATGGCAGCGACAAAAGCTCTGCACCGAGTTGGCCGACAATTGGGACGATTCCTGGACGACGACCGTGGTGCTGGGTTCGACGAACGCCTTAGGCTTTCTTCCCAATGTCCCCGACGAACTAATCGTTCCGTATTTGGACGCGGCGCAGCGTACGCTTTGGAACAGCTTGGCGAAGAGAGGCAACATGGTTTGGGCCGGTGCGGCGGCCGCCTTCCTGGGAATGGGTGCCCCGGCGTTGGAAGATCAGGAGTAAGCCTCGCGATGGTCCGCTTGCGCCGTCACGTTTCGACCTTGGTATTCGCGGCGGCGCTGGTGGGCGGCGCAGGCATGGCACTGCTTCACGGACAAGACGACGATGATGATCTTGTTGAAGTCCGGGGCGAGCAAAAAGGCCCCATGGTGTTCGGGAACGTCGGGCGAATGGTGATTGCCGAACGCAATATCGACAACTGGATTTATGGAAACGAGTCCCGCGGTCGCAACTGGGTCGAAACGTCGCTCAAGCAAAAAGTGAACGAGATTGGCAAGGTCTGCCGGCTGTCGGATCTGCAGATGCAGAAGTTGAACCTTGCCGGGGAAGGTGACATTCAACGTTTCGAAACCCGCGTCGCGGAAGTCAAAGCCAAGTGTCAAACGGGCGAGGTGCAACCGAACGAATGGAATGGCATTTTCCAAAAGACACAGCCCTTGCGCTTGGAGCTCCAACGGGGACTGTTCGGAAGCGGCTCGTTGTTTCAGAAGACGCTCTTTACGGTTCTGGGACCGGAGCAAACGGCTCGCTACGAGCAAATCGACCGCGAACGACGGACGTACCGCTACCGGGCCCGTGTCGAATTGTGCATCGCGCAATTCGATGCGATTGTCGGGCTTCGCGACGAGCAGCGCCGACGGCTCAGACAACTGATGCTTGAGAAAACAAGGCCTCCAAAAAGCTTCGGCCAATTCGACCGCTTTATCGTGCTGGTCCAAATGAGCCGCCTGCCTGAAGAGAGCGTGAAATCGGTGTTCGATCCTGGCCAGTGGCGCGAGGTCCAAAGACGGCTAATCCAGGCAAAAAGGATGATGCCGGCGCTCAAACAAAACGGCATAGTTTTCGACGAGCCGGAGCAGGCCAATGAGGGCGACGGTGGTCCAGCTGTCATTCGGATCGAACGGCTGCGGAATTGACGGAAATTTTCGATCGCATGCGCGATTATCGCGGGAGAATTCGGAATGTTTCTGAACAAGTCCGGCCCATCTGACGCGAACTGTTTCCAACCCAGCACAGTCCGCAGCGTGGTCGCGATTACTGCGATAGCCGCCCTGGTTGGAGCGACCGGTGGTCGGTTGGCGGCACAGCCGCCGGGTGGTCGCGTGGGCGAGGTCGTCCCGCGGGACGTGCGCGAGATGTACGACCGTGGCTTGAATTTCCTAGCCACCACGCAACGCGAGGACGGTGGCTGGCCCAATTCCATGCAAGAAGGGGCAGGCACCGTCGGAATGGGGCTGATGGTCTTTCTCGCCTCCGGAGAA
>DASZIA010000312.1:0-5716 GCA_035949535.1 Planctomycetaceae bacterium
CGCGTCCTTGCAAACGTTACCCGTCTCATATCGGCATCCACGCGGCGGCAAACCTTGCCCTGGTTCTGGCGCGTGGAATGATCGCGGGGTTCGATCAACCTGCTTTTTGATGGATCGGAATTCTTCCTCGGACAGCCCACCCTGGCGATGCATTTCTCCCAGCTGCATCAGCAATCGGTGGGCGTCTTCGGCAGGATCCTCATGATCGCGAAACCGTGCTCGAATGCGGAACAAGAGCCAGGCGGCAACCGCGAGGATCACAAACAGGATCAACCACCAGTACCAAGTGGCTTCGAGAACCTCGCGGCGAATCTGCTCCAACGGCCCCCCTCCGACCGCCCAGCATGCCTGTTTTTCGCGCCAACTGTCGCGCTTATTATCGGACGGCGGCGCGACTTAGGCAAGGCGCCCTCTTCGGCGTGCGGCCCCCAACCCCGCGCGGGTTTGCGCGGATTTCCACCCGCGCTTTGTGCGCAAGCTTCTCAGGGGGCCGCGGCGGCAACCTTCGAGCACTCGCTTTGCCTGCAAATGCAAAAGTCGAGCCGAGGAAGCGGATTGTCATCCCCGCGGGCGGTTCGTTCGAACGACCGGCAACAGCCGCCGAATCCCCGGTGGCCAATGGCGGAGTTTACCGAGAAAGCACGAAGGAGCGCCGCGGGTCGCCGGCAGATGCGGCACGGGCGATCGGGTTTGGCCCTGACTCAAGGCTCCGCGCGCGATCCGTTCTGGAAAAGGCCTTTGCAATCCTTGCAATTCGAGCTCTGCCAAACGTGCGGCCCGGCGGTTAACTGCTCACGGCTGCGATTGCCGGGGCCGATACACAAATTTCGCGAGTCGAAAAAAGGCTTGCGCTCCTCTAAAATCAAGGATCGCTTCTTTTTCTGCGGGTAAGCTGATGGATTTCGAGAAACGGTTGGAACGGGCTCTCAGCCGCGGTGCAAATACGCGCAGCAGCGAAGAGCGGCTCCAGACCGACCGCAAGCTGTCTGACGAGCAGCTTCACAGTGAACATTCCCGGTGCCGGCTCGAGCTTTCCGAGCAGATCGAGGCCTGTCTGCGGAAACTGGCCGACTACATCCCCGGGTTTCGCTTTGAAACGGTCGTGGGAGAGGCTGGTTGGGGCGCCCGCGTCAGCCGCGACGACATTGCCTTGGTCCGCGGCCGCTCCGCAGGCACCGAGTACAGCCGACTGGAAGTGGTGGTTCGCCCCTTTAACTCCGCCCATATCATCGAGCTGGTCGGCAAGGGAACGATCCGCAACAAAGAGCTCTTCCAGCGCACTCACTACCAGTTTCTCAACCAGGTCGACCTGCAATCGCTGCTCAACCTGGTCGACCTGTGGGTGCTGGAATACGCCGAGATGTACGCAGCCCGGTCGTAAGCATCGGCGAGCGGCGGGTGTAAGCCCGCCGGTTCTTCAACGCCGGTTCTTTCGCGGTTGACCGGCACCTTGGCGCGCGAACTCATTGAGACGCCAGAGCCACTTCCTCAATCGATTCAATCGCCACATCGCACAGGCGGTCAATGAGATCAGCGGGCATCGCCGGTGCCGGCATCAAGACGACAACGTCGCCCAGCGGCCGTAGGATCACGCCTCGCCCACGCGCGGCCAGCGTCACCTGGTGTCCCATGCGTCGCGCGGCCGGGAACGGCTCGGCGGTCGCCCGATCGCGAACCAGCTCGATGCCGACCATCGTCCCTTTCTGGCGAATGTCGCCAACGATGGGCGAACTCTTGATCGCGCTGAGTCGCGCTTCGATCCGCTGGGCATTGGCTCGCACGTTGTTAACGACCTGGTTCTCGTCGATAAGCCGCAACGAGGCTAGTGCTGCCGCGCAGGCCAACGCATTGCCCGTGTAAGTATGACCGTGGAAGAACGTCTTCCCCTCTTCCGGAGGCGCGAGAAAGGCGTTGTAGATTTCATCGGTGGCCAGTGTCGCTGCCAGGGGCAAGTAACCGCCGGTCAGCCCCTTGGCCACGCACATCAAATCCGGGCAGACGTTTTCCTGCTCGCAGGCGAACAGAGTCCCTGTCCGTCCGAAGCCGACCGCCACTTCGTCCGCAATCAGCGGAATGCCGTGCTCCCGTGTGAGCATCCGAACCCGGGCCAAATAACCGGGTGGATGCACGAGCATTCCCGCGGCCCCTTGCACGAGCGGCTCGATCACAAAGCCGGCCGCCCGGTCGCGGTTCTCGACGATCAGCCGCTCGAGCTCCGAATAACAATGATCGAGGTAGGCCGCAGGCGTAGAACCACGGGGCCTGCGAAACGTCACCGGTGAGGGCACGGTGACTGTTTTAAACAGCAGGTCGCGATAAACACTATGAAACAGCGGGATCCCGCCGACGCTCACTGTCCCGAGCGTGTCCCCATGATACGCACTCCCGAGGCACAAGAATCGGTCACGCCGCGGAGCGACGGGCGCTCCATCTTTCTGGGAGTGGTATTGGTAGGCGATCTTGAGAGCGACTTCGACGGCCGTCGCGCCGCTGTCGGAGTAAAAGGCTTTGCTCAATCCGCGCGGCGCTCGCGCGATGAGTTCGCGTGCCAGCTCGATCGACGGCACGCTCGACAGGCCCAAGAGCGTCGTGTGGGCGACTCGCTCCAGCTGCTCCCGCACGGCCCGATCGATCTCGGGAACGCCGTGTCCGTGGACGTTGCACCAGAGCGACGAGATCCCGTCGAGATATCGCCGCCCCTCGACGTCGATCAGGAAAAAGCCGTCGGCCGCCTCGATGATCGGGGCGTTTTCGTCCCGATAGGCGAGCATCGGCGTGAATGGGTGCCAGACGAACTGGTTATCCCATTCCCGGAGCACTGCCAATTCGCGCATCGCCGCACCCGCCCTTGTCTCCCCAGCACCGTCGGTGTCAGCCAGGGAGCAGGTCTCGGATCGCGTCGCGCTCACCGCGAAGCTCCGTCAGGGTGACGTTGATCTTTTCGCGGGCGAAATCGTTGTGCTCGATCCCCTGCGAAATCTTCCAGCTCTTGCCGTCGGTGGTGAGCGGATAGCCGAAGATCAATCCCGCGTCGACGCCGTAAGCGCCGTCGCTGCACACAGCCGCACTAAACGTGTCGCCCGCGGCCGTCGGTGTGATGATGCTTTTGACCGTGTCAATTACGGCATTCGCTGCCGACGCCGCGCTCGACGCCCCGCGGGCTTTGATCACGGCCGCGCCTCGCTTCTGCACGCCATCGACAAACGGCCCCTTGAGCCAGGCCTCGTCTTTGATGGCCTGAGTCGCGGGCCGGCCATTGATTGTCGCGTGATAAAAGTCGGGAAACTGCGTGGCCGAGTGGTTGCCCCAAATGCCGACGCTCTTGACCGCCGCGACTTCGACGCCCGCTTTGCGAGCCAATTGCGTCGCGGCCCGGTTCTGATCGAGCCGCGTCATGGCAAACCATCGCTCCTTCGCAACCTTGGGCGCATTGTGCATGGCAATCAGGCAGTTCGTGTTGCACGGATTGCCGATCACCACGACTCGGACGTCCTGAGCGGCCGCCGCCTGAATTGCCTTTCCGGTATTGGTAAAAATCGGCCCATTGACCCGGATAAGATCCTTCCGCTCCATTCCTTCCTTCCGCGGCACGCTGCCCACGCAGAGCACGAAATTGCAGCCGCGAAAACCGTCTTCGAGATGATCGCTATCCGCCTTGACGACGCCGGCCAACGTCGGAAACGCACAGTCATCCAGCTCCATCATCACGCCGTCAAGCGCCCCCATCACCGGCGGAACTTCGACAAGATGCAAAATCACCGGCTGCTTCGCCCCGAAGACATCGCCCGAGGCCAGCCGAAAGATGAGCGCGTATCCAATCTGTCCGGCCGCGCCGGTTACAGCGATGCGAATTGGGGAAGTCATGAAGGTTTTTCCAGGAGTCGCAGGAGAATCGCGATTCGTCGCCCATCGGGCGACCCCTGAGCAACTTTTAGCGTGTCGAGGTGACGCCAGCAACCGAATCGCCGGGGCGTCTCGACGAGATCAGACTTGACGCCTTGGTCGATGGTACTGTTATAGTACTGTATACACTTCGAGGCGTCCCATGTTCATTCGCGTCGAGCGCGGCTCGTCAGTCCCGATTTCGCGACAGATCGGCGAGCAAATCCGGGCGCAATGCCTCTCGGGGACCCTGAAACCCGGAGACTCTTTGCCCGCCGTCAGGCGTCTCGCTCAGCAGTTGGCCGTCAACGTCAACACCATCTTGCGGGTCTACGAGCGGCTGGCCGCCGACCGGTTGATCGAGATGCGGCACGGCGACGGGACCTACGTGCTCCCCTTGGCGGCGCGGGCGAGCGGCTCGCGCCTGCTGGCCGAGCAACGGGATCAATACACGTGCGAGCTGAATGCGATTGTGCGCCGCGGGCTCCTGCTGGGGCTCAAGCCGCACGAGCTCCGACGGATGGTCACTTCGGCCTTGGCGGCCGGGCGATCCGGCATCGACGATGTTTCGGTCTCCGCGACAGGACAGGCCGCAGCCGCTGCGCGCTCCTCCTGATTTAACGGGAAATCTCTCCATGAACGAACCCGCACTCAGTATTCGCAATTTGCGTAAATCGTTCGGCTCGAAGACCGTGCTCGAAGACGTCACGCTAGAGGTGCCGCGCGGGCAGACTTTCGCGCTGTTGGGCCGCAACGGCGCCGGCAAAACGACGCTGATCCGGATCCTGCTGGGCCTCATTCCGGCCGACGGAGGCATGACCCGCGTCCTGGATCGCGACCCGGCCGCCGAACCGATCGAGCTGCGCCGCCGCGTCGGGTACCTGGCGGAAGATCAGGTGATGTACGGCTGGATGACCCCGATCGAGCTTTGCCGCTTCCTCGAACCGTTTTACCCGACTTGGGACATGCGGATTGCGCAGGACTACCTGGATCGTTTTGAGGTTCCGTGGCACGGGCGCATTCGACAACTTTCCAAGGGGCAGACGGTGAAGCTTGGCCTGACCGTCGCGCTGGCCCATCGGCCGGAGCTGGCGATTCTGGACGATCCGGCGATTGGTTTGGATCCGATCGCCCGCAAAGAGTTCAACCGCGATTTGATCGAGCACTTGCAGGCGGAGGGCCGCACGGTCGTTTACAGCTCACACTTGCTCGACGAGGTCGAAGCCGTCGCCGATTCGATCGCCATCCTGCACAACGGCCGCATCGCCCGCCACGCGCCCACGGAGGTCCTGAGAGACGAAGTCAAGCAGATCGTGCTCCCGCTCGACGCCGTCGATTCGGTGCAGCCGCCCGCCGGGCTACTCGACGTCCGCCGGCACGACGATCGCATCGTGGTGACGGTCGACCGGGCCGGCCCGTTCATCGAGGCGCTGGCCGCGGGCGGCATCGACCACGAGGTCATCGACTTGAGTCTCGACGACATCTTCGAGGCGATCGTCATCGGCCGGCCGCAGGGCTGGCCGCGGCCGTTGTCCGCGGTCGCGATCTAGGACGAGAAACTCATGCCTTCTGTCATCAAAAGCCTGGTCTGGAAGGAATCGGTCGAACGCCGCGCGTCGCTGGGTCTGGGCGCGGCGTGGGTCATCGGCGGGACGCTCTACGCCATTGCGTACGAGGCATATTTTCGCGTGCCGGCTCCGGTCGGAACATTTTATGCCGTCTGCCTCCTCTACGGTCTGTTCGCGCCAGTCTTCCTGGCGATGCGGACATGTCTGGGCGAAGAGACGCAGGGAACGCTGCCCTTCACCCTGTCGCTGCCCGCACAGCGTCGACA
>DASZIA010000313.1:0-13984 GCA_035949535.1 Planctomycetaceae bacterium
CGTGAGGCGCCGACCGGGGCTGCTCAGGCGGCGTGCGCTGACGAGATCGAAGAGCAGAAGGACGAGCTGATCGGCACACAACTGCACGTTTACCGTTGCGAGGCCCTGTTGGGCCGCGGGGCGATGGGGCGGGTCTATCTGGCTCATCACGAGGACCTCGGGCGAAACTGTGCCCTTAAAGTGCTGGCACCCCGCGTCTGGCAGACGGATATTGAGTACGGCAAGCGGTTTGTTACGGAAGGACGCACCGCGGCCGCCCTCATGCATCCCAACATCGTCACCACGCATGCCATCGGCGAGGCCCGCGGCTATCGGTTCCTCGAGATGGAGTTTGTCCCCGGGCGAAGCCTGCAAGAACTGATCGAGCACGAACAACGCCTGCTGCCGTCGCATGCCATGTCGCTGATTCTTCGAATCGCGGAAGGGCTGGCGGCCGCTCATCAGAAAGGCATCGTTCATCGGGACCTCAAACCCGACAACGTACTGGTCTCTGTGCAATCGGTGCCGAAAATTGCCGATTTCGGGCTGGCAAAGCGGGTCTGGTCCGAACGCGATGAAGGAGAGCTGTTGGTCGGCACGCCGCATTACATGGCCCCTGAGCTATTCAACGGCGAGCCGGCCACCGCCGCCAGCGACGTTTATGCCTTGGGAACATGCCTGTTCGTGATGTTGACCGGCCAGGTGCCCTACCAGTGCGGTTCGATTCAAGCGTTGGCCGAGCGGGTGCAGGACGAGTCGCTCCCTGACTTCCGTAAGCTGGGGATCGACGTGCCTCTGGAAATCGCCGATTGCATCGATCTGTTGATGTCAAAGACGCCCGCCAATCGGCCCAAGGACGGGGGCGAGGCGCTGCAGCTTCTCACGGCCGTTGCGGGCGACCTACCCGACATCGAAAGTATGTTGACCATGGCCTTCGGCACCCAGCCGAACGTTACCTGGACTCGCTGTGGCGAGAAGTTTTGTCTCGAAGTTCGCTTGCCGGAAGGGCGTCGACAGGCTGTTCGGATTGAGCCGACCGAGCACCCCGTGGCTGATCGATTGCTGCTGATCTACAGCCAGTGTGGAGACGTGCGTCCGGAGTACTTCGAGAGAGGTCTGCGTCTCAACGCTCAAATGGCTCATGGCGGTCTCGCGATCCGCGAAATCGACGGGACTCCGCAATTCGTCATGATCGACACCTATCCGCGTGCGACCGTCGATGTCGAAGAAATTCGCCGCAGTGTCCTGGAATTGGCCAGCCAGGCAGATGCCGTGGAAAAGCTCCTGAGCAGCGTTGACCGCTATTGAATCGAAGCCGGTGTTCCTCACCCAGACATCGGGTCGCGACAAACGACCAGCGCTCGAAGTGAGAGAATCGAGAAGGACTTTCGGAGGCGGTAGGCGCTCTCGGGCCGCACTGTCTAAGCGAAGGATGGCCGTCGTGCGGAACAAGATGACGATTCTGCCGAAAATGCGTCCGGCAGCATGGTGTTTCGGCACGCTCGAAAGCACTTGTTGACCGCCGATTTCGGGGACTGCTATAGTTGAACTGCAGGATCTCGTGGGATTCTGAATTGACTTCGCCTGGGAGCCGTTGATGCCGCGCATTTGCCAAAACTCCTCGAGAATGGCTTTAGTGGCCGGCCTGGTAGTTGGCGTGGCGAGCCTCAGTGGCTCGCAGGCGGTCCGGGCTGCCGATGACGGCTTCTCGACAGTGATTCAGCCGTCATTTACCGGCGAGGAGCTGCGTTACCAGCAGGATCTCTGGGCGCTCGAGGTGGCTGTCAAGCCCATGCGGATGGTGTACGTTCCGGTCACGAACCCTAAAACCGGCGCCAAATCGAGCGAGATGATCTGGTACCTCGTTTACAAAATCGTCAATCGCCCCGTGGTGCGCCCGGCCGCTGCCGAGACTGAGCCGGTGAACGTCGAAGACGCCCCACCTCCCCGGATCTTCTCGCCGCGGGCTACGCTCGTCTACGAGGATCGCGATCTGCACGGCGCGGTGGCGGATTCAATCGTTCCCGAAGCCATTGCAGCGATCGTCGCCCGCGAACGGCTCGACCTGAAAACGCCCGTGCAAATCACAGGGCCGCTCCCCAAAGTGACCCCGGCCGACGCCAAGCGGGACAACGCCGAATATGGCGTGTTCATGTTTCGCGGCGTCGACCCGCGGACGACGGCGTTTTCTGTCTACCTGTCCGGTTTTTCGAACGCTTACAAGATGGGGAAAGCTGAATCGGGAAAGCCGCCGATCCTCAGGCGGACGATCATGATTCCCTATCGCCGGCCCGCGGACGAATTCGATCAGTTCGAGAAGGAGATCCGTCAGGCGGGAACACCCCGGTGGATCTACGTGCCGGACGAAGCAGCTGCGAAATCTGAACCTCGCACAAACTAGACACGCGGGGCTCACAGCTTTGTAGGCCAGCGGCACGCGCTCGAGAAGGCCGCGCACTTGGCTCCTGAAACCGCAGCCCCGTTCGGTGATCTTTCCGGTCGAAGGGCCGTCGTGACGGGCTCGTCCAGCGGGATTGGGCGGGCCATCGCACTTGAGTTCGCACGGGCCGGCGCGGATGTCGTCGTGCACGCCCGGCGATCATCAGACCATGCGGAACACCTCGCTGCCGAAGTTCGCCGGCTCGGTCGATCGGCAACCGTCGTCCTGGCCGATCTACGCCTTGTGGAAAGTCTGCCGACATTCGTCGATGACTGTTGGAGGGCCTTGCGATCGGTTGACGTCTGGGTCAACAATGCGGGGGCCGATCTGCTGACTGGCGAAGATGCTCGTCGCGGCTTCGAGGAAAAACTCCAAGTGCTGCTCGACCTCGACGTGCGCAGCTCGGTCGTGCTGTCGAAACTCGCCGGCGAGCGGATGGCCCGAGAGGCGGGCGGCGTCATCCTTAACATCGGATGGGACCAGGCCGATCGCGGTATGGAAGGGACGAGTGGCGAGCTATTTGCTGCGTCTAAAAACGCCGTCATGGGGTTCACCCGCTCCTTAGCTGTGAGCCTGGCCCCGCGGGTCCGCGTCAACTGCGTTGCTCCAGGATGGATCCGCACGGCTTGGGGAGAAACAGCCAGTGAAGCCTGGCAGGAAAGAGTCCGAAGAGAAACACCGCTTGGGCGCTGGGGAACCCCCGAGGATGTCGCCAAAGTGGCCCGATTTCTCGCCAGTTCTGACGCCGCGTATCTCACGGGCCAAGTCGTCCGCGTGAACGGAGGGGCTGTCCGCTAGCCCGCGTCACGTCGTCCTCAACACGGAGAAAACAACCATGGCCGAGTACCAACCGCTGTCCGACGACGAACTGAACAAAGAACTCGAAACGCTGCCACACTGGGAAGTTCGCGACGGCTGGCTCAGGCGCGAGTACAAGACGCCTGGCTTCCCTCACTCGCTGCTGTTGGCGAACACAATCGGTTATTTGGCTGAGGCCGCCTGGCACCATCCCGATCTCTCTGTCGGATACGCCCAGGTCACGGTCAAGCTGCGCACCCACCGGGCCAACGCTCTCACTCGGCACGACGTGGCTCTGGCGCGTAAGATCGAAGAAGTCGTTTCGTGGAAACCGGGTGAGGGATCGCCGCTGGGGGGATTCCCCAAAAACTGGGTGCATTGAATTGAGCGAGTCCGGCCCGGCTGGTGCGAGCGAACACGGCCGTCGAGCGCCGTCTCGGGAAAAGATCGTCTTCGTCACGGGCAAACTGGCCGAGTATTCGCTGCGGCAAGTCGTTGAACGGCTCAGCGCCGAGATTGGGTTCGATTTCCACGTCGCCGTCTTGCCGATCAGCGTGGCCGCCCTGATGCAGGTCGAATGGGTGGCCCGCAAATTCTCGCTGACCGAGCGAGCCGACCGCGTGATTCTGCCCGGCTGGTGCCAGGGCGAACTCGCGGTTCTGGCCGACCGCTTCAGCGTCGCCTTCGAGCGAGGGCCAAAAGACTTGCACAACTTGCCGGACTATTTCGGCAAAGCAGCGACGGTACCCGATTTGAGTCGCTATGAGATCGAAATCATCGCAGAGATCAATCACGCGCCGCGCCTGGCAGACACGGAGATCGTCCGGCTCGCTTGCGAAATGAAGAAGGACGGAGCCGACGTGATCGACCTCGGCTGCGTTCCGGGTGAGAGTTGGTCGCGAGCGGGGGACGTTACCCGCTTGCTACGAAAAGAAGGTTGCCGGGTTTCGATCGATAGCTTCGAGCGACGCGAGGTCGAGGCCGCCGTGGCCGCTGGCGCGGAACTTGTCCTGAGCTGCAACAGCGGCAACGCCGGCTGGGCGGCCGGTCTGGGGGTGGAGGTCGTCGCAATTCCAGATGATCCCAGCGACCTCGATTCGCTCGAGCCGACGATCGAGCGACTGAAGGCTGGCGGAGCACGGTTTCGCATCGATCCAATTCTCGAGCCGATTGGCCACGGCTTCGCTCGCTCGCTCGAGCGTTTTTTTGTCGCCCGCCGCCGATGGCCACAGATCGAGATGCTCATGGGCGTCGGGAACCTCACCGAGCTGACGGAGGTGGACTCGGCCGGCGTCAACATGGTTCTGGCCGGCATTTGTCAGGAACTGCGTATTGGCAGCGTGCTCACGACGCAGGTCATCAACTGGGCTCGCACCAGCGTCCGCGAGCTCGACCTCGCCCGCCGCACGATGAGCTACGCGTTTTCTCACGCGGTTCTGCCCAAGCACGTCGATCCGCGGTTGGTGATGCTGCGGGACCCTAAGGTCGTCGAGATGACGGCAAGCGAGCTTGACCAAATTGCCAGTCGCATCACGGATCCGAATTACAGGATCGTGGTACAGGATGGGGCGATCCATCTGTTCAATCGAGACGGTCACTGGTCGGACCGTGATCCGTTCGAACTGATTCGGCAGGCGGCTGCCATCGCCAGCAGTGCAGGCAGAAAACCCTTCGACCCACTCCATGCGTTCTATCTGGGCTACGAACTGTGCAAGGCGGCGACGGCGCTGGCGCTCCACAAACAGTACACTCAAGACGAGTCGTTGCAGTGGGGCTTGTTGACAGTGCCGGAGCCGAGTCACGTTCAGCGGCACCACGAGCCGGATGCTGCTCCATGACTTTGCCGCTCGTCGAGGAACTGTCCCCCTCTCTGGAAGTGGCCGACGCGCTCGCGGCGTTTGCGGACCAACCCGGCCTGCTCCTTCTAGACAGCGCGCTCGTGCGCGAACCGACCGGCCGTTACTCCTTCCTCGCGGCCGATCCCTTCGAGACCTTCGTCGTCGAGCGGGCAGTGTTTGGTTCCGACCCGCTGGCGCCGATTCATCGCCGGCTGAATGAGCTTGAGTCTGAAACAGTGACGGGACTCCCCCCGTTTCAGGGAGGCGCGGCGGGATTGTTCTCCTACGAGTTGGGAACCGCCTTCGAGAGAATCCTCCGCGCGCAGAATGATGAATTCCAGATTCCGGACCTGGCGGTCGGGCTTTACGATTGGGTTATCGGCTGGGACCACCGCGATCGCAGGACGTGGGTCGTCTCGCAAGGGTTTCCGCTGACCAGACCAAGCGAGCGCGAACGGCGCGCGAGGCAGAGATTAGACTTTGTTCGCGGGAGGCTCGCGTCATCGGTTCCGGCATTGGCCCCGGTTCCGTCAGAACCTCTACCGGTCAGCAAGCTCGCTCCTCAATATCCGGCTCCCGGCCTCGCGAACCTAACCAGCAACTTCTCCCGCGACGCGTACATTAAGGCGATTGAGCGGACGATCGAATGGATCTACGCGGGCGACATCTTCCAGGCGAACCTCTCGCAACGACTGCTTTATCCCGCGCGAATTGATCCGATCGCCCTTTTCCGCCGGCTGCGGCAGAGCAATCCGGCTCCCTTTGCTGGCGCGTTTCTGTTCGACGATTGGGCTGTGGTGAGCGCCTCGCCCGAGCGATTTGTTTCGGTCCGAGGCAGCGACGTCGAAACACGCCCAATCAAGGGGACTCGCCGGCGGCCACCGGCTCCGGAAGCCGATCTCTACACGCGAGACGAGCTTCGCGAAAGCCAAAAAGACCAGGCCGAGAATGTCATGATCGTGGACCTGTTGCGGAACGACTTGTCGCGGGTCTGTGCACCCGGCTCGATCCGCGTGCCTCAGTTATGCAGCGTGGAGACGTACGAGACCGTTCAGCATCTAGTCTCTGAAGTGCGCGGCCGCCTCGAAACCGATCGCACCGTGTGGAATCTGTGGCGTGCCGTCTTTCCGGGAGGCTCGATCACGGGCGCCCCGAAAGTGCGCGCGATGGAAATCATCGCAGAGCTGGAGCCGACCGTCCGCGGGCCCTATTGCGGCAGCCTTTTTTACGTCGGAGCGGACGGCTCTTGCGACAGCAGCATCGTGATTCGTACGTTCGTCTGCCGCCGGGGCTGGATCACGTGCGGCGTCGGGGGCGGGATCGTTGCCGATTCCGAACCGGCATCCGAATATGAAGAGACATTGCACAAGGCGGCGGGGATGCTACGGGCGTTGGCGAGTAAGTCCGATGATCTTGCTGATCGATAACTACGACAGCTTCGTTTACAACCTGGCGCGCTACCTGCGTGAGATGGGCTGTGCGACCCAAGTGGCGAGGAACGACGCAGTCTCGGTCGACGAAGTCTGCAAGCTGTCTCCGCGGGCGATCGTAATTTCGCCCGGACCGTGCACACCTTTTCAGGCCGGAATCTCGGTCCAGTTGGTGCGCGAGGTTTCTGAACGGATACCGACGTTGGGTGTCTGCCTGGGGCACCAGGCCATCGGGCAGGCGCTTGGGGGAAATGTCTCGCGATCGCCGCTTCCCGTGCATGGCATGCGATGCCGTGTTCATCATGACGGGACTGGACTCTTTGCCGGGCTGCCGGCCCCGCTTTGGGCCGGCCGCTATCACTCGCTGCGCGTGGTCGGGGAAACGCTGCCTGAAACTCTGCGGGTCACGGCACGCAGCGACGAGGGTATCGTAATGGCGCTGGCCCACGTAACGTGGCCGCTATTCGGAGTCCAGTTTCATCCAGAGTCGGTCCTGACCGACGGCGGGCACAGACTGTTATCGAATTTTCTGGCATTCGCAGGCATCGCCCACAAAGTGCCGGCCACTGCGGATTACACGGCAGCCGAGGACTCGGGCGACACGCACAAGCATGCGATGGACGCTGCGACTCCGATCACCTGGTAACGAATGCTCGGCGCCACCGATTTCTAATCTTGCCGGTTCTCGACGGAGTGCGGGAGGCCAGTTTCGATCGTCGGAAAGCGGAGGATATCTCCGAGTTCCGACTTCAGCCGCGCGTTCGAGCAGCGCTTGTTCAATCCGCCGCGGGTCGCGCTGGCATCGAATTGAAAGAGGGGTTCGTTGGCGCCGACGAGCTTCGCGAGCAGACTGTAATATTCGCGTCTCGGGACGGGGCGGTCGTCCGTAATCAGGTAAGTCGTTTGAAGGACGTCTCGGTTCGCGAGCCGACTGACGACTATCGCTCCGTCGTCAACGTGAATCAAATTCAGCAGTCCGTCTGGATTTGCCGCAATCGGCTCGCCCCTGCGAACCGATTCGATCCGACGCAGTAAACGCCCCGGCCCGTAGATCCCCGAGAATCGTAGGACTGTGGCAACTCCCTTTGGGCAGGCATTTCGGACATTTTCCTCGGCTGCGAGCACGATCTGCCCATCTTCTGTGGACGGCAACGTCTCGGACGTTTCGTCAACCCATTCGCCCGCATCCTGTCCGTAAACGCTCGTGCTGGAAATGTAGAGGAACCGCCGTACCCGCGGACTCCGGGCTTCCAGAACGTTCGCCAGCCCGCGCACGTAGACTTCTCGTTTGGACGCCGCCGAGTGCCGATCGTAGCCCACCGCGTACAACGCAATTTCGATTTCAGGAAGCGATCGCAGTGTCTCCGGCAGAAGCACGTCGCCGATTATCGGCTCGATTCCTTGCTCGGCTAGGACGGCTGCGTTTTGCGGCGATCGCGTGAGAGCGCTGACTTGCATGCCTTCGGCGCGCCAGATGGCTGCCACGCGACGACCCAGGTAGCCGCAGCCGATCACCAGTGCGCGCATCAGCGCCCCAACGGTTCGAGAAACTGCCGCGAGGTCTGCATCACGTACTGTTCGGCCCCGCCAAAGCCGATCGCGCGATAACCTTGCTCGCGGGCCCATTTCGCTTCTTCAACGCTGCCGACCGGAAAGCCGGCCGCGACATTGTGCCGTTTGCACGCTTCGAGAATTTTGGTAGCCGATTGCAGCACTCGCGCGTGCTGGCGTTGGCCGGGAACTCCATAAGCCATCGCCAGGTCGCCCGTGCCGACCCAAAGCACGTCGATCCCACAAGGGACGATTTCGTCGATCGCCTCAACGCCTTCGGGATCTTCAATCAAGGCCAGCAGCAAGATCGTCTCATTGATCGCCGCAAAGTACTCGTCCAGAGGCACTCGGCCCCAGAGCGTCCCTCGTCCCGGTCCAAAACCACGGTTTCCCGAAGGAGGATAGAGAGCCGCCTCGCGCAGCCGCCGGGCCTCCGCAGCCGAGCGGCAATGAGGCAGAAGGACTCCCTGTGCGCCGAGATCGAGCGCGTGCATCGCCGCCTCGGGGTCGTCATTTCTCAACACGCGCACGATCGGAACCGTGCTGCCCGCAAAACAGCCTTGCACCAGGCGATCGATGGTTGTCGCATCGGCCGCGCCGTGTTCGCCGTCGAGCAGCACGAAGTCGAATCCCGCGTAGCCCAGCAATTCGCAGAGTCCCGGCTCCGGCATGCGAACCGAGCTTGAGAACACAGTGCCGCCAGACGTGAGAATTTGCCTGGCCCGATTCGGACGAATTTGCACGGGGCTATCGCATTCTATTGATCGCTGGGGCCAACTCGCCGGCCGCGCTCAAGACCACCTCGAGGCTTCTGACGAGCCGCTCGACAACTGAGGCATCAGACGGAACTTGTCGTGTGACCTGCAGGCGACCACTCGCGAAAGCGTCATGCAGGGCTCTCAGCCTTTCGACCATCCGTCCGACAAACTGCTCGAGTTCGGCAGAATCGAGATCGTGTCGGATGAGCACCGTCTCGTCGGCGTTCCTCCCATGAGTCAGCGCGGCCAATCCGTTTCCCTGAGTCCGAAACAGACGGCCATCGATCAGGGCTCGGCGCAAACGTCCCACGGGGTCGAACTGGTAACAACAATCATCGCCAAAGTAGATCGACAGGCAGCCGTCCCGACGGAAGCCGGCGACGATCCTGTCCGCGAGGGCTGGGCCCTGAAGCTCAACCCGCTCAGAAAGCGCAACTAGCTCGCGCATCAGGTCTTCGGTAGGATCTGACACTGCTTCAGGATTGTTCGCATTTCGGTCCATCGACAGGGATTTTACTGCGATTGGCCTCAAGATCCTACGATTCGCTGCTCGAAAGCCTTGTTCCCTGTTGACAAACGTACGCGCTTGCCTCACCTTGTTCGATTAGTGCAGCCTCAAGCCACTGCGAGGCCGTCAGGGCCGAAAACTTCGAGGAATCCTAGCGTTCCGACGCTCGTCGTCGAATCACGATGTCCTGCAGGGATTGTCGTTTACCGAGGGGAAGTACCGCCGTTTTGGCGGTTGCCGCGGCCCAAAAATCTGCTCGGAAAATGACCGGCGACTTCAAACCGCCGCGGGCCAACCATCGCGGGATGACTTACAATCAAAGTGTGTCGGTAAGGGGAAGGGCCTTGCTGCGCGCTTTCCGGAGCCCCTGAATGTCAACCGCAATGTGGAAGCCCGTCGGGCCGATGTCGTCGGCGGAATTTCAAACCGTTGACGGAGATCGGCTGGCAGACATCCAACACAAGCACGCGGCCGTCAAGCAGCTCCTCACCGTGCGGCAGTTGGACGCGATCCTGCTGCAGCGACCTCTGAACTTTGCCTGGTTCACGTCGGGCGGCGACTGCTCGCGGGGCGGATCCTCGGACGCGTCGGCGGCTCTGTTCATCACGCCCGAAGCGCGGGTCGTCGTGACGAGCAACGCCGAGTCGGCCCAACTCTTCGACCGCGAACTCCAGGGGCTGGGCTTTCAACTCAAGGAACGCCCCTGGCACGAACCGCGCGCGACGCTGATGGATGACCTTTGTCGCGGCCGCAAGGTGGCGAGCGATGCCCGATTTAACGGCACGCCCGACATCAGCGAGGCCCTCAAGCCGCTGCGCGTGCCCCTCACGTCGATCGAGTGTCGCAAGCTTCGCGATCTGGGACCGATCCTCGCCCATACGGTCGAAGCGACCTGCCGCAATTGCGAGCCGGGCCAAAGCGAATGTGAAATCGCCGGAGAAGTCGCGCACCGCCTCATCCGCCACCAGATCTATCCCGAACGGATCCAGGTCTGCGCCGACGGCCGCGCGGCGACATATCCTCATTGGACGTTCGGCTCTGAGCCCGTGCAGCGCTCGGTCGCCATCTCGGCTGTCGGCCGACGGGCCGGCCTGTGTCTGGGCGTTTCGCGGACGGTCTCGTTCGGCACGCCTCCCACCGAGCTGCAGAACGATCACCACAAGACCGTTCTGATTCAAGCCAGCGGCATGTTCTTCACGCAGGCCAATTTCGTGATGTTTGAGATTTGGAACCGCGTGGCGCGCATCTACGAAAAATTCAAATGCGATGATTCGTGGGAGCGAACGGAGCAGGCGGAAGTCATCGGCTACGAACTGGCAGAATATCCGCTCGTCCCGCGCAGCGAACTCCAGATCGCGCCCCGCATGCCCGTCTATTGGCATCCGGCAGTCGGGGCGGCAATGTCGGGCGACTCGATCCTGGTCGGCGACGGACAGTTCGAGGTGCTGACCCCCGCGGAAGGCTGGCCCAAGGTGAAAGTGGTCGTCAAAGGCACCACGATTTACCGGCCGGATATTTTGATCAGGACACCGTAGCGCCAGCGAAGCCGATTAGACGACTTTCGCGTTAATCCACGGCATCATCGCCCGCAGCTCTTTGCCGACCTTTTCAATCTGGTGTTCGCGGTCGCGGCGGCGCATGGCTTGGAACGTGGGTTGGTTGGCTTTGTTCTCGAGAATCCATTCCTTGGCGAATTGCCCGGATTGGATCTCGTGGAGAATCTTCTTCATTTCCTGTTTGGTCTCTTCGGTCACGATCCGTGGGCCGCGGGTGTAGTCGCCGAATTCGGCCGTGTTCGAGACGCTGTAACGCATGTAGTTGAGTCCGCCCTGATAGAACAGGTCGACGATCAGCTTTAGTTCGTGCATGCACTCGAAGAACGCCATCTCGGGCTGGTAGCCCGCTTCGACTAGCGTCTCGAACGCGGCTTTGACGAGGGCGCTCACCCCGCCGCACAGCACGCATTGCTCGCCGAACAGGTCCGTTTCAGTCTCCTCGGCGAAGGTCGTTTCGATCACGCCACCCCGCGTTCCCCCGATGCCTTTCGCGTACGCGAGGGCCAGTTTGCGGGCCTGGTCGGAGGCGCCCTTGCCTAACGCGATGAGACAGGGGACGCCACCAGCTTTGACGTACTCACTTCGCACCAAGTGACCAGGTCCCTTTGGCGCGACCAGGGCCGAATCGACCCCCTCAGGGGGAATTACCTGACCGAAGTGAATATTGAATCCGTGCGAGCATAAGAGCAGGTTGCCTTTCTGCAAATTGGGGCGAATCTCGGAGCGGAACAGGTCTCCCTGCACTTCATCGGGCAGCAGAATGTTGACGATATCGGCCGCTTTGGTCGCGTCGGCCAGCGAGACCGGTTGGAAGTCGTGCGAGACCGCCAGGTCGTAGTTCGCGCTGCCGGGCCGCTGTCCGATGATCACCTTACAACCGCTGTCGCGCAGGTTTTGAGCCTGGGCGTGTCCCTGGCTGCCATAGCCCAGGATGGCGATCGTCTTGTTCTTGAGCAGCGAAAGGTCGGCGTCATCCTCGTAATAAATTTTGGCAGGCATTTTTGGCCTAGGTATCGGGGTTTGAGTACGATCGACGGTGAAGTCACGGAATGGCGAAAAGGGGTCAGGCGGACTCAGGGTTTTCCGCCGACTCTTGCGCCTCGACTGGGGGTCGCTCCCCGGCAGGGCCGTCGACGGTGAAAGCCGCGTCACGCAGCATGGCAATGCGGCCCGTGCGGACCATTTCCAGGATGCCAAACGGGCGCATCTGTTCGATGAACGCCTCGATTTTGCTCTCGCGGCCGGAGATCTCGATCATCACATGCTCGGGGCTCACGTCGACGATCCGGCCCCGGAAGATTTCGGTCAGTTCCTTGATCTGCGACCGCGTGCCGTTTCCGCTGCCGACTTTCATCAGCATCAGGTCGCGCTCGACATACTCTTTCGAAGAGAAATCGAGGACTTTGACGACGGTCACGATCTTTTCGAGCTGCTTGCGAACCTGATCGAGTACTCGGTCGTTCCCGTTGACAACGAACGTGATCCGCGAAAAACTCGGATTCTCGGTCGCGCCGACTGCCAGGCTGTCGATGTTGAAGGCTCGGGACGCCAACATCTGCGAAATGTGGGCCAGAACCCCGGGCTGGTTCATCACCAGCGCCGAGAGAACGTGTCGCATAAAAAGCCTTCAACACGACGGATTTGGACGGCCACGGGGCTCGCAGCTGACTCGAAAGGGTCAGTTTAGAGGAGCGGCCGAGGCTTCACAACCAAATGGCATGAAGCGGCTTGCGCGAGATGCATTCCGCGCGACGGGGTGTTATCTTCACACAAAATGAACTGGTTTCGACAAGCCTTTGCGCTCGATCCTCCTGGCCCCCTCGCACCGACCGACGAGGAACGGGCGGTCGTCGAGCGGCTCTGTCGAATCGTGGTTCGGCGGCGGATGAACGCCCCCGCGCTGGCATTCCTGGAAATGTCGCGACCCCTCAACCGGGTCGCGGCGCAGGCCCTCTACTTCTTTCAACCCGTCGCCTCGCTTGCGCTGACAGGTGACGACTACAACCGGTTCGCGCGATTTCTCGAAAAGTCCGGCTCGATCGATTATCTGTGCCGGCGGATCGAGGATCTCGCAGCGGATGCCGCGGCTTCACCACCGACTGCGAACGAGCAGTCAGCGGCCGAGCCACATGCCGCCGCTGTCTCCCGCGAATGACGCGTAAGCCGATGGATCTCGACAAAATCAACGTCATCTTTGCGACCGACTGCGGTAGCACCACGACCAAAGCGATCTTGATTGAGAAGGTGGGGAACGGCTATCGGCAGACCTATCGCGGCGAAGCTCCCACCACTGTCGAGGAGCCGGTGGCGGATGTGACGGTCGGCGTCATCAACGCGGCGACCGAGGTGGGCGAACTGGCCGGACGGCGACTGGTGAACGACCACGGCGAATTGATTCGCCCGGCCCGCGGCAACGAAGGCTGCGACATCTACATTTCGACTTCAAGCGCGGGCGGCGGCCTGCAAATGATGGTGGCCGGCATCGTGCGCGAGATGACCGCGGCGAGCGCCAAGCGGGCCGCGCTCGGGGCCGGCGCCATCGTCATGGATGTAATCGCCGCTAACGACAAACGCCTGCCTCACGAGCAGATTCAGCGAATCCGCGAGTTGCGGCCCGACATGATTCTGGTCTCGGGCGGCACCGACGGTGGGAACACAGCGAAGGTCGTCGAGATCGCCGAGCGGATCGCTCCAGCGCGGCCTCAGCCGCGGTTCGGCAAGAACTATCGCATGCCCCTGATTTATGCGGGCAACCAGGACGCCACCGATCTGGTGCGTGATGCGCTGGGCGACAGCGTCGAACTGTTCGTGGTGCCTAATCTGAGACCGGTGCTCGAACGGGAAAATCTGGGCCCGGCTCGCGACCGCATCCACGACCTGTTCCTCGAGCACGTGATGGCCCACGCTCCCGGCTACGACAAACTCATCCGCTGGGCCGACGCACCAATCATGCCCACGCCCGGAGCGGTGGGCGACATTCTGCAGATGATCGCGCGGCAAGAGGGAATCAACGCGGTGGGCGTCGACATCGGCGGAGCGACGACCGACGTCTTCAGCGTCTTCTCGGGCAATTTCAATCGCACGGTGAGCGCGAACTTGGGGATGAGCTACTCCATCTCCAACGTC
>DASZIA010000314.1:0-2579 GCA_035949535.1 Planctomycetaceae bacterium
CGAACGGGCCAAACGCCAAAAGGCCGAGCTGTTCGTGGTCTTCATCCGGAACCTGGCTGTGCCGGTTCTCGGCACACCAAGCACGCCCGATTACGAGGCGGACCCCGCCGCGAAGAAATTCTTTGAGATCGTCTCGCGGGAAATCGAGGGAAGTGGCGTAACGGTGCACTCGAACTACGTGGTCGCCCGCAATGTCGCACGTGCAATCGTGCACCTGGCCACGGGGCTCTCAGCCGACACCCTGGTGCTGGCGGCTCCGCAGCATGGGGTCTTGTGGCGCACGGTGAAGGGAAATGTCCTCAAGAGCGTGACGCGGCATTTGCCCAAGCAGATCGAACTGATCGTCCGATCGGAACTCGGCAACGCGCGAACGAAACCCACCGTTTCCTAAGCTGAGAGATGTGCGTCAGCGGGTCGGCGAGCCCCCGGCATTTGTCCACTCCAGCTCGCCGGTCTGGGCAACGTCGTAACCGGGCAAGTCGCCGAGCAGCCGCCGGTAGGCAGTGCTGCGCGCGACGCGAATCAGCGCCTGGATCCGCGGGTCGTCCTGCAGAGATTTCGCAAAGACCAGATCGTAATCTTCCAGCCGCACCGAAAGAAAATCGAGCCCCGCCTCCTCGCTCGCCAGGCGGACGCAGACACCCGCATCGGCCCAGCCGCTGCGCAGCGCTTCGGCCACTCCGCGATGGTCCCTGGCGACTCGGCTGGGAAGGCGGCGGGATCCCAGCAGCTGTTTTTGACACTGCTCGGCCCCCGAACCGGGCTCCCGCCCGACCCATTGGAGGCGCTGCCTCAGCAGGTTTTGCAAAGAGGTTGCTTTCTCGTGCTGGCTGCGAAAGGCGACGCCTTCCTCCCAGCGGGCAATCCGCAAGAGCCCGGCGGCCCGGCCCAATTCTCGTGCGACGACTCTCCCGTTGCCCGGCCGTCCCCCCGCAGCCGAGAGATGAATACCGGCGACGTGCACGCGATTTTCTGCGAGCAGCTTTAGCGCCTGGGCGCTGGAACGACCCAGCACCAACATTCGCATTCCGGTGGCGCGAGCAAACTGCGAGGCAAGCAACCCCGCGGCTGGATCGCAGCAGGCCACCACCAGTGTGCGCGACGGAGATTCCTCGGCGAGCGACCGATCGGTGCCCTCGGCAAACACGCCGTCGTGCGCGCACTCGGTCGTTACCGGCTCCTCGATCGGATACGAGAGAACCCGCCCGTCGACTTCCGCTTGCCAATAACGGACCCTTGCCCCGCGTGGCGGCCAGGACCAGTTCAGGGGCACCGACGCTCCTCCCGCCCCGAACAGCTCTTCAACCGCGCACCCAAAGCAGTCGGCGATGGCCAAAGCAGCGGTCACCGACGGGGTGAGGCGATCGATCTCGATCGCGCTGACGGCCGCCCTCGAGATGCCCGAGCGGCGGGCGAGTTCGGCCTGCGACCAGCCGCGACGCACGCGTTCGCTGCGGACTCTGTCTCCGGGTCGCGAGCCGCCGCCGGGAGTCTGAGTGGGCAACGGTCTTGGCATATTCATGCCGTTATCGTGACACGTTCGTATCGCGGCCGCAATCTCGACTCAGCGCCCGCGGGTCACGTCGGGAAATCGCGCTTCGAGGCGTGATTCAGGCTGGATTGGATCTTCCTCTCGAGCCGGACACAGGCCATGCCCGATTGTCATGACACGTTCCTATCAGTATAGTGATACGTTCGTATCGTACGCCCGATTTTTCCGACGCAACCAGATCATTCAGCAGGAGCCACAGCGTGCACCGCGATACCGAAAGCCCCCAGGCCAGGCGTCTCTCGGGATTCACCTTGATCGAGCTTTTGGTCGTGATCGCAATCACCGCGATCCTGATCGCCCTCTTGCTTCCAGCTGTGCAAGCGGCCCGCGAAGCCGCTCGACGCACACAGTGCCGCAACAACCTCAAGCAAATCGGCATCGCGCTGCACAACTATCACGACGTCCACCGCATGTTCCCTCCGGGACGCGAACGCAGCCTGGTGAACGGTAACGGGCGCTGCTATTCGGCTTATGCCCATCTCTTGGCCCAACTCGAGCAGCAGAACGCTTCCCACAACGTGAACTTCAACCTCAATCCCGAGGACGCCAAGAACGTTCCCATCATGAACTTCCCGATGCCCGGTTTGGTGTGTCCCACCGATCACTATGCGGTCGACATGCAGCTCAACCGGGCCGTGCACAATTATCCGCTGAACACGGGGACGACCTTTCCCGTCTCTCCCCGAAACCCGGGAAACGTGCCGATCAACGGCATCTTCTACGAAAACTCGTCGACGAAACTCCGCGACGTCACCGACGGCACGTCGCAGACAGTTTGCATCAGCGAAACCGTTCGCTCGAAGGTGGTGAGCAACAACGGGCAGACCGTGTGGGACGGCGTCAGCGCAATCGATGGCTTCGTGCTCACGGTGGGAAACGACAACAAAACGGTCGGCCCCGAGTTGACCGACTACGTCGCACAGTGCCACTCCCCCGGGCTCGTGCTCATGGAGGAACGGGGCAGTGGCTGGCTCTATGGCGCTCCGGGCCATTCGCTGTACAACCACATCCGCGTGCCCAACGACCT
>DASZIA010000315.1:0-51198 GCA_035949535.1 Planctomycetaceae bacterium
CCAGAGCTACCTGGTTAATTAGGCAGCGAGAGCAACCTGCTTTTCGGCAGATGTTGTTTGATCAGCTTTTTACGTGGCCCACTGATCAACCACGGCACGCCACCGACACCTACGGTGACCCAGTCAAATCCAATCGCCCCCCTTTTTTGTCATGGTCCTTTTGGTCGTTCCCTCAAAAGCCTACCTCGGCCAGATCGAAGCGGCCGACACCCCCAATCCTATCGGCATCCCAGGCACCGTCAATCGCCCTCAACCGCCCGGCGGCACCAGACCCAAGGGCATCCTAAAAATTCGGTCAATCTCGCCCCCCTATAGACCAAATCGATGTGTACGGACCGAATTTGGGCCCGGTCACATCGGTTCTGCGGGGTTCGGAACCGGATTTGATCCTGATCAAAGTTCTGTCCCGTCCCGGTAGTGCCTGCGTTTGAATCACGGTTTTGAGCGATTGGCACGGGAGTTTATGGGTCAGTCTTTCCAAAGCTTGATGTACCAGTCCAATGCGCGTCGGAGCGGTTCGCATTTTCGCGTCGCCAACTCTAAAGGCAGATAAATGCTGGCCATCGTTTCAAAACTGACCGGATTGTATTCGCGGAATCGGACTACCGGACCAAACGACAGCGGGTACAGCACGAACAGCGTGAGGGCCGTCCAGCCAATCCACGCCCGCGACCGTTTCCTCGGTTCGTCGCTCATGCCGTCAGCCCCGCATTCCGCAACTTCAACGCGACAAAAGGATCGCAAGGGATAGCGCGACGACCGTTGCGCATCCTAGAAGCACGCCAATCGGCAGGAAGCGGCGGCGCCCGGTGCGATACTCCCACCAAAGGACAACTGCTGTGATCGCTTCGCCAAAGACCACAAGCCAAGCCAACCAGACCGCCATCTATCGCGCCTCCCATTCGTCGCTCATGCCGTCATTCTAGCGGCGGATTCGGAATCAAGTGTCCTCATCCTCTTCCGCTTGCTGCTTCTCGAACAGATTACCCTTCGGATCGCGCGTCGGAAGATCCTTGCCGTCCATCAGGGCGAGCTTGGCCATCGCCCGGCACTTGCGGTCGTGCGAATAAAAACCGTCACGCCAGCCGCTTGTGCGGTCCCCAAAATCAGTGTGTCGGCTCGCATGACGTGGCGATCATCATATTGTAGGTCTGCCGGCACTTTCTCCCGTCCCAATTAAGACTTCCCACTAAGCATTTGTCTCATAAGACGTTAACGCGGGACAAGTACGGCCGTTTCAGCCTGTCCCAACGTGTCACGCGTGTCGCGTCCCGACCTATCCCGTCCTCGTCTTGCGCCTCTTCCATTCCGATGGGAGAGGCCAAGTTGGGGGCCGGTTTTGCATCGTTCGGAATCTGTCCCGTCCCGATCTGTCCCGTCCCGTTTTCCCCCTCTCCCGTTCCGATGGGAGAGGCTAGGTGAGGGCGGACTTCGTCTGACATTCGGCAAAGTGTCCCGTCCCGCCGGGGATCCTTCCGCTCTATCAGAAAAAGGATCCCCACCCCGCCGGACCCGCCGGGGACGAAACTTTTGTCCCGCCGGGGATCTTATCCCCACCGGACAGAGTCTGACCGCCCTCGGACTCCCCCCACCAGAAGAGCGACCGGGCCGTTGGTGTGCGGCTCCGATGGCTCCGCACCGGATTCTCCACGGCACGACGCCTATCTCCAGCGTACCGAAAAAAGCGGCCGCCGCCGACCCCGTGTTTCTACGGCCGTGTAAACAACTCGGAAAATTTTCCTGGCCGCGGAGGTCCGGCGTGTCCCCCGTGCAAGGGGCGGAAGACAAATGGCCCGCGCTTTCCAGACCCGGCGTTCCGACGAGCGCCGAGCCGCATTCAGGCCCCGTTGTGCGGCAGGACCTGCTCCGGGCCGAGACCCGACCTAGCGACTCGCCCGAGCCGGGCTCCGTCGCCCCTTCTAGGGCTCCCGAGATGATCAACGGGCTGGCGGCCTGCGCGGGGTGAAGGCTGTCCCGGGCACGAGATACGTATAAATCCCTAAACGAGAACGCGCCCCGGATCGGTCTAGAGCAACTATACTGATGTGACCATGGACGCGACGCTGAAGGTCCTTAGCGGCCTGTTATCGGGCCAGTCCGTCCGACTCACCCGAAAACTCTTGATTGGGCGCGCGGATGACTGCGACGTTCAGGTCGAGAGTGAATTCGTCAGTGCGCACCACTGCGTCGTGCTGCTGGATGAGTACACGCTTCGTCTTCGCGATCTGGGGAGCAAGAACGGGACGTATGTGAACGGACGAAAGATCGGCACGCATATGGTCACCTTGTTGCATGGCGACACGGTCTCCGTCGGCGGCGTCAATTTGCTCATTGAATTGACTCCGGGGACCGACGGTGCTGACTTCATTCCGCCGATCGTCTCGAAACCGGACCTATCGAGCGCTTTTCCGCAGGCTTCTGACTCGGTCAACCCTCCTCAGCAGAAGGAGGATGGCAATGGCTGAATTGAAGAATTGTCCCTGGCGCGACGAATTGCAACTGATGGTCCTTGGGAAACTGGACCGCTCTCGCGCCGAGGCGATCGCTCACCACCTCGATACGTGCTCGACGTGCTTGGACGCTTTGCGAGAGTGGATCGTTTCCGACGAAATCCTCGAAGCGGTGCAGGCCGGCCGCAGCGCCAATAGCGAGCCGACGAAGACGATGTACCTCCCGATCGGGCGGATTCGAGATGCCGTCTCGACGTGGCTCGTGGCCCGTGATGAAACGTGTACCGATCACCAAGCACTTCCGCCCTCCTTAGCCGATTTCAAAACTGTCCTGTCCCCGCCGCAATCTTCGAACGAAATCGGTCGCATCGCCGATTTCCGTGTCCTGCGGCTCTTGGGGATCGGCGGAATGGCTGCGGTGTTCGAGGCAGAGGATCCTGGACTCAAGCGGCGGGCCGCTCTGAAGATTCTGCATCCGGCCCTTGCTGCCAGGCCGGGATCGAACGACCGATTCCTGCGTGAGGCGCAAAGTGCCGCAGCGCTCAAGCACGAGCATGTCGTGACGATCCATCAAGTGGGATCGCACCAGGAGACGCCGTTCCTTGTGCTGGAGTTGCTCCATGGTGAAACCCTCGAGGACCATCTTGCCCGGTCCGGTCGATTGAGCGTTCCGGAAATCATCCGGATCGGCCGCGAGATCGCCGAGGGGCTGGCGGCGGCGCATGCACAGGGCCTGCTGCATCGCGATATCAAGCCGGCCAACATCTGGCTGGAAGGGCCCGAGTCGCCGAACCCCGTGAAATCCGCTTCGCGAGACAACGGTCATGCGGACTCGGCGGCGCATCCCGTCAATCGCCTCCCCCAACCAGAGCCTGTGGCGGGAAGAGTCAAGATCCTCGACTTCGGCCTGGCGAAGTTGTGGTCTGCCGAGCCGGAAGTCAGCCACGCCGGAATGATGATCGGCACGCCTCGCTACATGGCGCCCGAGCAGGTTGCCGGAAATGCCGTCGATCCGCGGACCGATTTGTTCAGCCTGGGATGCGTCCTGTATCGCGTGGCGACCGGCCGAGGCCCGTTCGGGGGGAGCGATCTCCTCTCGGTGCTGCGCGCTTTGGCGTGTGAGGAACCAATCCCCGTGCGGGCGCTCAATCCGTGCGTGCCTGCGGCCTTGTCCGATTTGATCGGCCAACTCATCTCTAAATCGCCCGACCAGCGGCCCGCCTCTGCGAAGGAGGTTGTGCATCGACTGCAGGCGATCGCTGACGATCTAGCAGCGGGACGGGGCGTCGAGGCTCCGGCAGCCAGTCGCGCAGAGAAGCAACCACCGGAAAATCGTGGGCGATCCGTCAGATGGTTGGTCGCTGCAGCGATTGGATTGATGATTCTCTTGCCGCTGGGCTATCTCTTCGGCGCTCAACTGATTCGGATTGCGACGGACAAAGGCCAGGTCGTGATCGAAATCGACGATCCGCAGGTCGAAGTGACAATTCGGGAAAATCGTGTAACGATCTTGGACCGGCCAGGGCAGAGGGAGATCACGTTGGCGGCCGGCGAACACGAGCTTGAAGTGACGGCAAAGGAGCCGACCGGCGAAAAGACGTTCACGACCGATCGATTTACCCTCAGTCGAGGGGGCAGAAAGATCATCGATGTCCGCGCTGAATTGTCCAAGGCTTTGGCATCGCGACCCGCGACTCCCCCAAATCGACCGTTAGCGGAAGCGGTCCGAACGGAGAAGGTCCGAGTGGTCGGGGAGACCGATCATGATCGCCGCGCGGCGCAGAGCGTGCTGTCGCTCGGGGGCTCCGTGGTCGTCCAACTGCGCCGCCAGGCGAAATCAATTGAGGTCAAATCCGGCGGCGCTCTCCCGGCGGAAGATTTCGACGTGACAACGATCAATCTGAATGCGCACCCACTCGCTGATGGCGCACTCGGCGACCTGACGGGCTTAAAGCATCTCGAAACACTCGTCCTGACGGGGACTGGGATCACAGACGCCGGACTGGAGAATCTCCAGTCGCTAGTGTCGTTGAGGCATCTTTTCTTGGAAAACACGCGAATCGCCGGGCCCGGGCTAACCAACGTCCGCAACTTAAAGAACTTGCAGAACCTGGTGCTCAATTGGAGCCCGGTGTCCGACTCGGGTCTCGTGCACTTGGAAGGCCTGACTGAGCTACGCGCACTCCACCTGCGCGGAACGCAGGTGACGGACGCCGGATTGAAGCACCTGCGCACCCTCGTGAAGCTCGAGACACTCAACTTAAGCAGCCTACCCGTGACCGACACAGGACTGACGAACGTGCGAACTCTGACAAACCTGCGACACCTGGCACTGGATCGCACGGCGGTGACCGACGCGGGGCTGGTGAACCTTGAGCCGCTGACCAAGTTTGAAAGCCTCGATTTGGGCGAGACGCGGGTGAGCGACGCGGGACTGGTGCACTTGCAAGGGCTCACTGGCCTTGGCGGAATCCGCTTAAAGGGGGCGCGCCACGTGGGGAATTTCGCGATTCCGAAGCTCTTGCATTTGCCCAAGCTGCGGGTGGTCGACCTGAGCGACACCCGCGTTTCGGCCAAGGGATTGGCGATCCTCAAAGCGTCCCTTCCGAGTGGCGCGCAGATCCTCTGGTCGGAGCCGAATGACGTCGCGGCGCGGGCTGTCCTAACGGCCGGCGGTCGCGTCGACATTCGCGTGCAAGGCGCGACGGCCGACCACACGGCCCGTGTGGCCAGTGACCTTCCCCCCGACTCGTTCCAGATTACGCGTGTGAGCCTGGCCGGCGTCCGACGGCCGCTCAAGGAGATTCTCGAAGCCCTGAATAATCCGGGCGTTGATACCCTGGCTTCCCTCGATCTGTCAGGCACCGCCGTCGGTGATGCCGACCTGTTCTCCTTGAAAGGATTGACACACCTCGGCCGCCTGGTGCTGGACGGTCCGAACATCGAGGGGCGTGGGCTGATCCATTTGCAAGAACTGCGAGACCTTGTGGAGCTGCGACTGGGTTGCCCGAAGCTGAACGAGCTTTTTCTGGGGGAACTCGCGGGGCTAAAGAAACTCGAAAAACTCTCACTCGCGAAAAGTCCTGTCTCCGACGTGGGAGTCCGGCAACTGTCGCAGCTCGCGCATCTCAAAGAACTCGACCTGACCGAAACCAACGTCACGGCAGCCGGCGTGCGGGAGCTGCAGAAATCGCTTCCCGCGTGCCGGGTCCTCACAACCGAGGCTCTCCGCTAATTTGCGGTTGCCCAGCAGCTCGAAGATACCGATCCTTCTTCTGATCAATCTTCGGAGCGAGCCAGGTCCGCCCCGCCCAGCGATGAGTCGCCTAGCCGGCAGGCTGACCAGTTCCCGGGCGTGAAAGCGCTGGCCCCAACTGGGTGGCGTCGCAGTCAGCGCCGAGTGTCGGCTTTCCGGTGTTTTGAACTACGAGATGACATTTTTTGGTTTCGTGCGGTCGCGTTCGTCAGACGGAGGGCGGTTTCTTTGCAAAAACGTCGTCTTGAGGTGCATAATTTCAGCGGCCGAGGCGTGGTCTCTATAGGGAACCAAGGAACGGTGGAATGCCAGATCAGGTTTGGCTGGACGACCTGTATCGGCAACCACTCCTACTCACGGCATGGAACATTTTGCGATGCCCCTGTCTGGCGGAGGACGCAGTCCATTCCGCTTTTGCGCGCCTAGCCAAACTGCGAAAACCGCCGTACGAACCGAAACTCTACGCCTTTCGGTCCGTCCGCAACGCTGCCCTCGACTTCGCCAGAGCCCGCGCTCGGCGGCGGGAGGAACCAATTCCCGCGGACATCGATCGAGTGAGTTGTGAGTTTCTAGCGGACGGCGGTGACTCACTGGCCGCCGTTTCCGCGGCCTTGGAAAAGCTCGACGCCCTTGCTCGCGAGGTGGTTGAATTGCACGTTCACGCCGCCCTGACCTTTCAAGAAATTGCTGCGTTACTGGAGCACCCGCTTCCTACAGTCGCATCGCGTTACCGGCGCGCGCTCGACAAACTTCGCGAAACGCTGGAGGTATGCCATGAATGACAATGTGATCGAGAATCTCATCGCGCGGCTGCCGCGTCCGACGCCGTCACAGGAACTCGACTCGCGCATCGCCGAGATCACGAATCAAGCGTCGCCCGAACGAAAGTTCTTTCAAGTGCGACGAGTTCTACTTCTGGTCAGCACGGCCGCGTGTGCGGGACTCCTGGGTTTTGTGCTCGGACGACAATCTGGCTCCACCGTTGTCAAAAATGAAGTGGCAGCGGCGCCAGCGGTGGCGATCGCGTCGTTGTCGCCTCCCGCAGAGACCGCGGAACGTGTCCACATCTTGCGCGCCGAAGGCGACGCGTTGGTTAAGTTCGTGATGCCGCCCAAGAAGTTCGTGGGTCTGTTCGGCAGCGGACGACTCGAAACACGCGATTTCCGCTCTCAACTCCAATAGGGTCAGACGATCATGAAATGGCGACGTTTCGTCTGCGCAGCAACTCTCTTTTGGGCATGTCTTGGGGAATGTCGGCGGTCTGAGACCCAACGAGTCTGACCGGCCGCCTAAAGCACCGCCGCCGGCCTCAGTATCGCGCGCCGATCGAAAGATCGAGCCAGCCCTCGTCCAAGTTCGGCTGTGGCTGGTCGAACTGCGTGGCGACGCGAAACGCGCTCTCAAGGAGGCCGGCTTTTCCGCCGTTGGTCGTTCCGAAGGGAGGCGTCGCGACACGGAGCTTATCGAGACTGGGCCAGGAATTCTCGACTTGCTGAAGCAGAACGCCGATGCTCTGGACGTCCTGGGTGCCCCCACAATCACGGCGGACTCGGGACGAGCCTCTTCGATTGAAGTCTCAACGAGCCCAGTCCAGATACCCTATTTCGTCCGAACAGGCCAGAAAACATTCGAGTTGAAAGAGTCCGCGGCAGATGCGCAGCTTGGGATTCGGATTCAATTGACAGTGCGGCCCGTTGCGGGCCAAGACGACAAGTTATCGGTTTCGCCAATCAAAATCTCGATGACGACATTGGATGGCCGTGAACCTATTGCCGGCGTCGACCTGGACATCGGCAAACCAATTGTTTCGACTCGGACGCTGGAGACATCGATGACGGTGGTGAATGGTGCGGAGCCGAGTGGCATCGTCCTGCCTGCACCCGCAGGTCGACAGCCGGTGCTGTTTGTCAGTGTCCAACGCGTCCGGCAGCCTCGACCCGGTGAGATTCTTCCCCATCCAAACGCGATGGTTCCAATCCAGACGAAGTCCCTGAAGGCGATGCCTTAACTACTCGGAGCGTGGATTCCGCTCAAGATGCGTGCGTCGTCGTGCGCGCCGCGTACGTTGCAAACTACTGTGGCGAAACGGACGAAGCGCCCTGAACTTCTTTGTTGCCGATCTTCGGACTGCCCCGGTAGTCGAGGTGCGAAGCTCCGTTTAGCTCGTAATCAAGTTTGTCGCTCGCTTTCACCGCTCCGGACGACGCACCGTCGAGCTGGACAACGGCCTTTTCCACCGCCAGTTCGCCGAGGTGGAGCTGACTGGCCCCCTGAGCTTCGGCACGGCATTCGCGAGCCTGACCGGTCAGGTTGATCTGGCTGGCTCCGCCCGCTTCGAGCGTAAGTTTGCCGGCCTGAATCTCGCCGGTGATCGTGCTGGCGCCCTCGACGTTGACCTTGAGATCCTTGCCGCCTTTGAAGCCGTTGATGGATCCGCTGCACGCGCCGCGCAGATCGACGGCCTCGATGGCTGGCATGTTGATTTTCGCCTTCAGGCCTGACTTCGGTCGCACGTTTTGTCCCGATTGGATGCCGATCGACAGTTTGCCGGCCGCGTTCTGCACGTCGATGAGTGGCAGCAGGTTATCGTCGCCAGTGATGGTGACGCTGAACTTGTCGCCTCGTTCGAGCGTGACCTCGAATGGGCCGTCAACCTCGACCGCAGTGAAGTCCTTGGCGTCGACGCTCCGAGAAGCCGCTACACCCGAGCCGGCTAGACCGGCCAGGCCGCAACCCCCCACGGGAACAATCGCGACGGCCGTAAGGAACAAGACAATGCATCGATTCATGGTTCACCTTTGCTGCATCAGGGTCGATCGGAAAGTACCGTCTCGTCCACCACAAACGGCACTGTCGAAACTCGCTTGCTAGACAGACATGGTGTTTCACCAAACGGCGCACCCTCAGCGTCGATCGTTCGTTTCAGGTCCGCTGCCGCGGTTGCCCTCATCGAAGTAAACGTGGTTTCCGATCCGAGAGATGGTCAGGTACTGCTGCCAGCGCGTCCCCTCGACGTCGCGCGCTGCTCGCAAGGTTTGTGTCTCGACCGGCTCGCTTGGCGCTTTGCCGTTGAGTAGTGCTTCGCCGAGAACGCGGCCGTCCATTTGGTCCGTTGGGAAGCCCAATAGGTGCAGGATCGTAGGGGCGACGTCGGCGTTGCCGCTCGGTAGTTCGTCCACGAAATGCTGCTTGAAACTTGGACCTGCGGCGATCAGGGTGTTGTGCATATCGTAGCGGCTGAGGGAGGAATGGTTTCCCTCTCCGGGGCCCCGTTTTCCCTCCGACACCAGCGTCCCCGGCATTGCGTCATGATTGGGATCCGCCGACCATCGGGCGGAAAACAGGACGTCGGGAGCCCCCGACGTATCGACGCCGACCTGCGAGAGCGGGAAGGTCCCCTCGAACGCGTCGCGGGAGAAGATCGCGCCGGCGAAAGCCGATTTCTGCAGGAACTCAACGAGCCGCTGCGACACGGCTTTGTCGTGTCCGATCACATAGAGGCAGGCGCTTCCGGAATTGCCGACGACGACCACCTGACCGGCCCGCGGTGCTGCGCTGAACGTGTTCGCGGCGTCGAAGCCCGCCTTCCGCAGCACTTTTGTGAGGTCGTAGTTCTTTGTGATCGTGGAAAACCCGTGGTCCGAGACGACGAGAACGTCGGTCTTGTTGCGAATGCCCAGCTTGTCCAGCGCCTCGAGCACGCGGCCCAGGTCGGCGTCGCTATTGTTCAGGGCTTGGCGCGCCATGGGCGAATTCGGACCAAAGCCATGTTGAGTGTAGTCCGGGTCGCTCAACCAAAGGACGCTGTACTCGGGAACGCCGTCGTTCCAGAGCCGGTGAATCAACATCCGCGTCGTCCACTCGTCTTGCACGCGGTTGGGGCTTTTGCGGTTGTCGGCCTTTGCGGGAAATTCGGCGGCATCTTCTGGCTTGAGTAGCCCCGGCGAAAGAGCCTTGCCCTCGACCACGGTTTCGGACCGATGACCGGTCTTGGCATCACGCGGTGCGCGATCGAGCAAGAGCGCCACCGGTTTCGTGCCCGCGACTGCTGTCCGCATTCCTGCAGCGCGAAGAGTCTCGGCGACCGTCGGCAATTGAATGTACTTCCCATGCGACACGGCATCGCCTTTTCGCACCGTCGCCTGGTCTTCGATTGCGATTGATTTCAACTGGTCGATCTCGGGACGATACTCCTTGTTCGCCATGACCCCCGTGTGCTTGGGATAGCCGCCCGTCGCCAACGCCGTTCCGTTCACCTCTGTTGACGACGGATAAACCGGGTGATGCCTCGAGAATCTCGTTCCTGATTGCCCAAGAGCGTAGAGGTTGGGCATGTCTTGCTCGGTCACGGAGTCGGGCCGAAGGCCATCGAAAACCACCACGACGATGTGCACGTCCCGCGTCGGTCGAGTCGACTGGGCGAGTGCAGACGTCGGGCCCAACGCTGCGACGACCAAAAGGATGAGCCCCAGTTGGCAGATCTTGAGATTACGCGGACAGCGGACAAAGCCGCCCAAACGCCAAAAACGCGACAACCTCGATTTCATCGACGTACCTTCTTATGTGGGGTTCATTCTGGCAAGCGTGCTGAGACTGCGGTCCACATCGTACAGTGAACGGTCGTAATTTGGACCGCTCTGCCGAACGGGGAATGCCGCAAAGGCACTTCGGAGTCACGTTGTGGCCAACCCAACGCAAGCCGTTCTCAATTCCCTTTCGAGTTCCGGGCTATTGCTCAAGCAAGACAAGCTCTTGCCGAACGTCGTCACGCTCGTGACCGGCGAGAGTTTGCGGACTTCGTGGTGGTCGCATCCGAAGGGCCGTCTGATTTTTGCGGTTCTCGCGGATCTCGCCGACCATCCTGATGTGCTTTTTGTGAAACTGCTTTTCGGGAAGGACACGTTGGTGCACCGGCGGCTTTGGCCTGCTTTGCTTGCGGTGGCCACGGCGGAGGAACCGTGGCAATGGAAGGACCTCTCGGCGGCCGGCCGGAAGCTGCTGGCGACTCTGAATGAAACGAAAGGGGCCGTTCGTTCGAGTGGAGCGACGGTCAAGGAGATCGAGACGCGGCTGCTCGCTCATTCCGAGCAGGTCCACACCGAATCGGGGCGGCATGAAACTGTCCTCGAACCATGGTCCGTTTGGAAGCGGCGCGTGCGAGTCAAGCCGTTGCGTTCCCAGACTGCCAGTCGCGCGGCACTCGGACGGCAACGAATCGAGGAGGCCGTCGCGGCGATCGGTGCTCCGCTGACGGCGCTGCCGTGGGCGGTGGCGAGACGTTTGCGGCCCAAGCCACGCTCGGCTCGCCGCCGATAAACCTAGAATGGCACGGTAACCGCAAAGCCGTCGAGCGTGTCAGCTTCTGAGCCTGTTTGGTACTTTGCCTTAGATGGCAATCCTGAGTTACGAGGACACGCCAATGCTCCAGACGCTCAAGGAACTGATCACGAACCAATTTGAGGCGGCACTCAGCACGCTCAACGCGTGCATCGACAAGTGCCCCGAAGCGGCCTGGAACGGGCCGGTGGTGAATCTCAAGTTTTGCCAGGCCATCTTTCACACGCTGTTTTACGCGGATTATTACCTCGGTCAAACCGACGAGGACTTCCGCCGCGAGCCTTTCCACCGCGAGAACGCCTACGTCTTCCGCGACTACGAGGAACTGGAACCGCGCGCGCCGGTGCACGTTTATGAGCGAGTCTGGATTAAGACTTATCTGCAATATTGCCGAAAGAGGTGCCGCGAGGTCGTCAGCGCGGAGACGGCCGAGTCGCTCAGGGCCAAGACGAAATTCCCCCGCAAGGATTTTTCGCAGGCCGAGCTCTACGTCTATAACATTCGGCATCTGCAGCATCATGCGGCCCAGTTGAGCATGCGACTGCGGTTGGATTTCCAGGCGGACGTGCCGTGGTTCAAGTCCGGCTGGCAAGAGGGGTGATTGTCGAACGGAGCTTTCCCGCGGTGTGGACGCGAGACGGGAGCGTCGCGTCGCCGGTTTCGATATAACGGGCTGAGACGTCCGCGCTCAGAAACGCTCGACCAGGATCTCGCAATGGGCTGCCTGCTGCCGTGCCTTGCGGTCTTAATGCCGCGGGTCGTGATGTTCTTTATTGTTCTGCTGACGAACTGGTTCGCGTTGGCCTATCAGACTGTGCTCTGGCCGCTGCTGGGCTTCTTTTTCATGCCCTACACGACGCTGGCCTACATGGCGGCAATGCTCCAAAACAATCACCAACTCGAAGGCGGCTGGCTGGTACTGGTGATTATCGCGGTCATTGTCGATTTGGGCGCGCATGAACGATCGGCGAGGCCGGTCTATTACTATCGAAGACGATGATCGGTGCGGGCTGGCCGAACGAACCGTCTGGCGAAAATCCTATGGTGATGCACTCGATCGAACTTAGCCCGGAAACGCTCCGCGGCTACTTTTCGCGCGAGGTCGCGCCAACCGTAACGATTGACTCGGGCGACGGTGTCCGCTGCCAGACTCTCGACGCCGGTTGGGGAGCGTTGCGCCAAGCCGATCCGTTTGCCCCGCCTGTCGCGTTTGAGCCGCGAGACACCGCGAGGGATTACGCCCACGCGCTCACCGGGCCGATCGCCGTCCGCGGTGCTCGCCCCGGAATGACGCTCGAAATTCGCTTTCGCACCATCCGCCTCAGCAACTGGGGTTGGTCGGCCGGTCCCGCGCTGCCGAGTCAGATCGACGCGCGACTGGGGCTGGGCGGCGGTGCCGGCGGGCCTCCCGCGGTGATCACGGTCCCAACCGGTGATCAGGTGATGCTGTGGGCACTCGACGCGGACAAGCAACTGGCACGCACGCAGTCGGGCCTGTCGATCGCGACGCGGCCCTTCCTGGGCGTGGTCGGCATGCCGGCGGACGAACCGGGGATCCAAACGACTTTTCCGCCGCGCTTCTGTGGGGGCAACCTCGATTGCAAGGACCTGGTCGAAGGGAGCAGCCTGTTTCTGCCCGTCGCAGTCGAGGGGGGATTGCTGTCGCTCGGCGACGGCCACGCGGTCCAGGGGGATGGGGAGGTCGCTGGCCCCGCATTGGCCTGCCCGATGGAACGGGTCGAGGTCGAGATCCATCTCCATCGCGATCTGCACTTGAGCATGCCGCGCGCGAAAACCCAGATCGGCTGGCTGACATTCGGCTTTCATGCGGATGTCAACGAGGCCTGGGCGCAGGCGACCGAAGAAATGCTCAAGCTGATGTGCGAGCTGTATCCCTTTTCCACGAAGGCGGCCTTGGCACTGGCGAGTCTGGTCGTTGATCTCCGCATCACCCAGGTCGTCAACGGCGTCCGCGGCGTGCACGCGGTGCTGCCCCATGGCGCAATACGCGGCGCGGCATCGGAAGAGGCCCGTCCGTCGTGACTCCTTTGCAAGTCACACAGAAATTCGTCGAGCGAATCAACGCCGGAGATGTCGGCGGACTGGCCGCGCTGATGACCGAGGATCATCGCTTCATCGACTCCCTCGGCAATGTGGTGAGCGGCCGGGAGGCAATGAAAGCCGGATGGGCGGGCTATTTCAGCATGGTGCCCGATTACCGACTGACTGCCCAACAGTGGCTGTGCGACGGCCCAGTCGTGGTGATGCTCGGAACGGCGAGCGGCACCTACAGTCCGGACGGCTCACTACACCCGGAGCGCCGCTGGGCGACGCCGGTCGCATGCCGCGCGGCCGTGCGGGGAGACCTAGTGGCGGAATGGCAGGTCTACGCCGACAACGAGCCGATCCGGCAAATGATGCGAACGCGTCCCTAGGGGTCGATCTAGGCTAGATTTGTGGGTGCCACTGGCGGGGGCTTTGGCCCGCCAGTGTCGTCGCCCCAGTTTGGCTTCGCCCAAAGAGCACTGGCGGCCCAAAGCTGCCGCCAGTGGCACCCACCCCCCTTTTGTCGTAGACGAGGCACTAGGGTTCGTCCCTGATCCCGTGATTCTCGGGCATGGGCCTCCCAGCACCCCTTTTCACGAAGCCCACCGCGAGACGGATCCCGACCTGGACTGCGCCAAACTTCTAGCACAAGCCGGCCGTCTTAGGCATCTGTCAGGTTTCTCGGTGGATAGCGCCTCGGTCCTGCACACGAATGGCCTCCTCGGGTTTTCCCCAGGCGGTGTCGAACCTCACCACGCGTTCGGCGGCTTCGCGGTGACGGCGCCTGCCTTGGACGCCGACCGGCGGGGCCGGCACGCCAGGCCTCTGAGGCCAGGAAATTTTCAAAGTTGTTTCCACGGCCGTGGAAACTCGGGCTCGGCGGCGGCGGCTTTTTGCGGTAGGCTGGAGATAGGCGTCGTGCTGCGAGGCGAGGGAGATTCGCAGTGCGCGCCCGGCGGATCGCGTTGTCGATTGCCGGTCCCATTGTCTGGTGAGGAGGCTGTCTCTGGCGCGGAGGCGACGGCGGTCAGCGTCTGGCCGGTGGGGAGAAAGATCCCCGGCGGGAACGAAAAATAGATCCCCGCCGGTGATGGGGATCCTTTTTCACTAGGGAAAAAAGGATCCCCGGCAACCACCAACGGGACAGAGTCTGGCCGGTGGGTCGGGACACTTTGTTTCAATAGGTAGTTGACCCACCAAAGTAGTTGACCCACCGACCGGGACGGGACGCGAACGGGACGCGACCGGAGCGAAAATCTGGTCCGGACACGTCATTAACGGCAGAACTGCGAGTCGCGTTTGTCTCGCCCCTTTGGGGCTCAGAAGGGATCGGGATTTGGGGGCTCGAGATCCCGGGCCTGCGCTTCGCTCCGACCCGGGCTCTAGCTGTCGCGCCCCGGTGGGGCTGAGAGCGGGACGGGACTCTTTCGCACACTGATGGGACAGGTTCGCGCGACCATCACTTGTCCCACCTTAATATCCGTTCGCAAAACAACTTAGGACGAGCAACCCGTGGGACGGGACACTTCCGCGGAATGCGGGACCAAAGCGGTCCCAGGACTTTGAACCTCATCGGCCAATGACTTGGTGCTCCTGGTGCTGTCCTGGCTAACAGTGCGTCCGCTGGGGCCAGGTCGGTTCACTTTGCCGCTTTGACGCGGACCGAGAACGTGCCCCGAATGGTTTCTGGCCCCTCTGGTCCGCTGGTTTCGATTTCAAGAACGCCGTAGAGAGTAGGCTCGTCGCCCGGCACAGCACGCGACACGGAGAAAGCTCCGCCCGTCACTTTGACCAGTCCTCGTCCGGGCAGTTTGACGTGCGATTCACCAGGTTCCCGCCGATCGCTTTTCGCCACGATCGGCACATTCACACCCTCTTCAACAAGCTCCTGCCAGTCGTTGTGGAAAGTCGGCGCAAAGCTGCCACGCAGGCTGACGTCGGGCCCGGAAAACTCAAATTCCTCATCTTTACGGTTAACCTTGGGCTTGCGCAATGCAAGTTGATCGACGTGAATTCGGTTCTCTTTGCCATCAATCGACAATGTGATGTTGTCTGATCCAAACTTGGCGGCCGCGCCCTTCTTCATTGCTTCGTCGGCTTCCGCGTCGTCCTCGTCAAGCGCCACGACGGCTGGCAGCCTCCTGTTAACGGCGTCGCTGATACTGTGGACGGCGAAGAGCATCATTCCGCTGACGAGAAATCCATAACCGGCCAACGAGATCCAAAACGCTGTGGCCGTTTTGCGAAAATGGGCCAGCCCAAAGAACAACGTATAAAAGGGGACCACGAGACAGGCCAGCCAGACCATGGGGTCCTCTTTGCGGGCGACACGCAGAAACGTTCGGCGAGTCGACGTGAGGGCAACCGCCCCGACCAGGATCATGCCCCAGGCGAATTGGCGGATAAAAAGGCTGGCGACGAACAACAGCAGCCAAACCCCGCCGGCTGCGAGCAGACTCAGCAAATAGGTTTCGAAAGTGACCTTTTTTTGTTTCCGGCGCGGTGGCGGTTCGTCGGGCACTATCTCTCGGATCACCCTTGGGCGAAGTGGCTGAGGGACCTCATATTCAGGCGAGTCAAACTCATCTTTGGGGGCCTTTTCGCGCTTGTCGACAAGATTCTTGTCGCTCTCTTCGAACGGAAAATCCATCGGCGGCGGGTTCCGCCGAACAGCCTCGTTTGCATCACGCGGCTTGGGCTGTGAATTGCGGAGCGGATTCTCGCTGGAAGATTTTGGCGACGAAGATTTTGGCGACGAAGACTGTGGCATTAAAGATTGTGGCGGCGCGGAATCGCGCGCGGCGGGACGCTTTGCAATCCGGGAATCGCTGTCGCGAGACTGTGCGCGCACCGGGCGGACGACCGGGCGTTCCGCCGGATTCGCCGAAATGGTGACGGCCGCCTCCGCCGCACACTCGGGGCAGTCGAAGGTGTATCGGCCGGGCCCGCGGCTCTCGAGCGTCACATTGTGCAAGCAGTTCGGGCAAAAGACGTCCATCGGCTGGTCCCGGGGCGCGATTGGGTCTCCGCGAAATTTTGCGGATTGGCCCGAGTGAACGCAAGTGCGCTTTCTGGCCCGTCATCGCGAGGTCGGGAAGCGGACTACGCGAGGAGCGCCTGCAGCCGATTGCCGGCCGCCTTGTGAGCCAGAATCTGCAGGACTTTCTCGAAAATGACCGCGCCCGCTTCAACGGGTGGAAGGCCGGCAGAATAGATATTGGAGATGACAGTCTGCTCCCACCGCGCCTGGGAATTGCCGCTGAAGCGGGCGGCTTCGGTCAAAGCGGTTCCGCTGAGCCGATAAACGAGATAGGCCGACAGGCTCCGCGAGGCCAGAGCGTCCCCGCCGGGACGCTCGCCCACCAGAAACACGACCAATTCGCACTCCAATGCCTCCGCAATCGGCTCGGCCAGTTTCACCCGGCCATAGCGGACCGCGATCGGCTGCCCCTGGCTCACGCCGCGGCTCGTCAACCCATCGATAAGCGTCGGCAGCAGGTCGGGCAGGTTATGGTGGACGGCCTCGGCGCTGAGGCCGTCCGACACCACGATCTGCACCTGCTTCCCCTCCGGAAAAAGTTGGGCCAGGCTCGCGGGCGCCAGGCGCGCGCCGGCCTCAGGCGAATTAAGATGTGCTTCTTTGTCCTTCGCGGTCGTCTCGAGCACACGGAAGTTGGCGAGGCGCTGCAGCTCATCGAGCCGCAGCTCGGAATGAATGGCCGCGCGGGCCGCGCCTTGATTGAACTTCACCCGGCGCATGACCGAGTTGGCAGGCCGAGGACCGGCTGTCTCACGGCCGTAAAGGGAGGGAGTCCGCTGCCGGAGTTCGGCGAACTCTTCGGGCGAGTCGCAGAACTGTTCGGGATTGCCCCACTGAGGACCGCGTTGGACCGAGCCATCCGCTTCCCGTTGCAGGATGCCGCGGCCGATAGCCCACTCCAAATACTCGGGCGCGGGGGTGCGGCCGTAGATTTCACGCAGCGTCTGGACGTCGTGGGCGCTCGTGTCGAAATAGGCCAGCATGCGGTCGGTGTTGAGGCACACGTCCATGAAGTAGTTCGCGCCTGCGGCCGTGAGCAACTGGGTGGCGATTTGCTGGCCTTCGAGAATCGTTTGCGAGTGCAGCGTGTAACAGGGGGCCATGCCCATCGGCAGGCCCAACAGCTTGCCCATGAAGTGGTCCTGCAGGTTGGCCAGCATCATTTCAAAGCTGTCGCGATGCGTTTCGGGACCGATGAAGCCGGTGACATTGTTGACCATGAAGGGGTCGTAACGCCGCGCGAGGCCGTAACAGAGGGCCTCGGTCGTCGTCATGTCGATCCCATGGTGCCGGCCGTACGTGAACTCGCTGCCTTGTCCCGTTTCGAAGTACATGAACTGTCGCGCAACGCCTTTGAGAGCGCCGCGCTCGGCCATCATGCGATAGCCGTGATCGAGCAGATCGACGGAGATGTCGAACTCGGCCAGGTTGGTGTCTTCGGTTCCGGCCAGGCTCTGAAACAGCACCTCGAGCGGAGCCCCGCGGTCGAGGCAAGCCAATTGCGTCTTGATGTGGGCGAGCACGCAAATCTGCGACGGAACCCCCGTGCGTCGCCGCACCGAATCGAGCAGTTTCAGCAGGCTTTCGACATTTTCGACTGTGTCGACAGCCGGGTTGACGCCCAGGAGCGCGTCGCCCGCGGCGAGCGACAAACCCCAGTAACACAAACAGGCAATTCCCTGCGGATCATCGGTCGGATGGTTCGGCTGCAACCGGGACGACAGCGTGCCCGGCGCTCCCAGCAACGTGCGGGCCTGGGTCGGCCGGTTGCACTTGCGCGCGATGAAAATCAGCTCGTGCACGTCGCAGAGCTTGGCGAGGGCCGCGGCCATTACGCCGGTCAGCCCGCGGCCGATGCGCTCGACTTCCCCGTTCGATGCGCGCAAGAGGCGATCTTTCAAGTCACCCACCGTCACCGAAGCGATCGACGCGAAGACGTCGAGATCGATGCCGTAGTTGACGCGCATCACGCTGTCGATACGGCCCCGGTCATCAGTCAGCGGGTGCTCGTAAATGTGCTCGAGCGTCAATTCCGAGAGAGCACTGCGGGCCGCCTCCCGAATGTCTTCGCTCTCCGCGGCCAGTCCCGCCGTGCGATCGCCGGCTTTGCTGTAGTCGGCCGCGCCCAACAACCGCTTGAGTCCGGCGAAACGGACTTCGCGATCGAGCAGTTGCGCGGTGTAGACCCGGTCGGGCTTCGGCGCCGGCACTCGGATTTCGTTCAAGGGAGTCAATTCGCGCATGAAACGCCCGCCGGGCTCGGTAGGATCAGTTCAAGCCATAAAACGATATGGGCACGACCTGGTCGCGGAGAGTTCCGATCTGTACGAATCGGGCGTCGAGGGGTTCGATTTCATCGAGCACGATTAGCTTGACGGCATTCGATCCCCATTGCGAAACGTAGCCTCCGAGCGCCTTGCCAACGTTCACACTGACAAGCAGTACCAACGGAGCATTGGCGAATGGGTTGGCCTTCAGGGCTGATCCGATTCGTTCCCCCAGTCCGCGAACAATCAGTCGGTCACTTTGCGCGAGCGACACAACCATGCAACCGCCGGCCGCGCTCCGAGCGACTAACTGCAAAATATCCCGAATCTGCTCGTCTGTCGAATCGGAGCTGACGCGGCCGAAAATCGGAACATCTCGCAGGGGTAGCAGGGCCGGGTCGGGGAGATAGACCGTGCTTCCGGAGACCTGCGTGGCGTGGAGCAGAAGCCCGTAGACCGTGGCCCTGCCGGCATGCTGCGGCGTAATGCCGGTCAACCGGGCCGTCCAGAGCGGGCTCGTTGCCAGGCGATGCGCAAGATCGATGCCCAGGTCCCCGAACTGAGTCTTCGTCGGCAACGGTTTCGTCCGAAGGATGTCGTATACCAATTCTCCGACTCCGCCGGAAAGACAATACAGCGGCTCGGTCAACTCGCCAGGCGGATTGAAAGTGACCTGCTCGTGAAGGCGGGCGACGGGATTTTTGAAAGCACTTCGATCACCGACCAGAGCGTGTTCGATCAATTCCAACTGCCAGTCGAGAATCGCATCGACCTGGTGAGTCGTAAGACAATCGCCGGGGCCAGCAGCAATCGCCAAGTGGTTGAGCATCGCCTGCGCGTATCGAGACAGTTTGACAATCCGATAAGTCCCCGGTTCGACTTCGATATGCCGGGCTCCGATAAACAGTGAGCCGGTGCGCAGGACTTCTCCGGACCGACCGAGTGCGATGTTAGTGGTGCCGCCGCCGATATCGAGATTGACCACCCAGCGGTCGGCATTTGCGCGCGACAGAGAACCGGCGTTGGCCTGGAAGGCGAGCCAGGCTTCGAGACACGGATCGCCTGCCGAGGCAACCAGCACATCTTTCACTCGCGAGCGAATCAGCTCGATCAGGGCAGGGGAGTTTGGTTGCTGGGCCGCAAGGCCCGTCACCAGCGCTCCACCACCGAAAATCTCTGCTCCTTCAGTCCCGGCTGCAGTCAGCCACGCGTCGAGATATTCTTCGAGCCGGCGAACATCAAGGCCGTTTTGTCCAAACGGTGTCAGTACGACAGGAGAGCGGTAAAATTCGCGAATGCCCGACAGTTCGTGCGTGCCGCTAACGGCATTCCGGGAGATCCGAGCCGTTGCCGCGACGCAGCGACTGGTCGTGGTGCCAAAGTCGAGCCCTACGAGTCGGACGTCATTCACAAATCAGACTCGCAGAGTCCTCGTCAAATTTCCCGGGCGAGCGGCGGGTGTCAGCCCGCCGGTTCTGGCAGAGTTCTAGAGCACGCGCGACAAGCGCATCCCTCACTCGCCCGGCAGGGTTGGTGCTGTCACCCTTTCGATCGGGTTTCCTGCAGACCGGCGATGCACGCTCAGCAGGGTTTGGGGCGGGCCTTGAAAGCGGTGCCTCATCACGCCGAACCAAACCGCCGCTGTCACTCCGCATGAGCCGAGCACGATCCACAGTGCCATTTCGTTCGGCGGCTGGATACCGATCAACACCAGAAACCCGCAGCCGAACAGGCACACCACGGCCAGAGGCTGATACCACCGGCCCAAGCTCCACGGTCCCATCGCGGTCCACGAGCGTCCGTATGCCAAGAGTCCCAGCAACGTCGGCAGACCGTACGAGAGGTAAAGCAAAATCACGCAAACGCTCACCAGTGTGCTGTAGATCGGCGTGTAGATCGTAAAGGCGACCGACAATGCAGACGTCACCCAAATCGCGATCGCTGGCGAGCCGTAACGCGGGCTGACGCGAGCCAAGGCCCGCGACCAAGGGAGCCCGCCGTCGCGCGCGAACGCGTACGCCATCCGCGAGGCTGACGTGACGGTCGCCAAACCGCAAACGTACTGGGCGATCGCAATCCCGAGCACGAAGCACAGCACCAGCCAGGGGGGCAAAACGCTCCGAATGATCCAGTGAAAGACGTTCGCGCCTTGAGCGGCTGCCTCATCCATATTGGGAATTGCGAGCACGATCGCGGCCAGCATCACCCAACCAATGACGGCGGAGACCACGACCGACCGAATGATCGCCCGGGGCACATGGTGCGCCGCTCCGACCGTCTCTTCGGCCGTGTGGGCCGAGGCATCGAATCCGGTAATGGTGTACAGCGGCAGGATGAAACCCAACGCGAACAGCCAAGGCAGATTGCTTGTCTCTGGCCAGACTTCGGAATTGTGCGGCTGACCGCTGTAGTTTGAGAACGTGACCAGGCGGCCGAAGTCCAGGTGAGATGCGCAAAGCAAGAGGGCCAAGGTCAACCCACCGGCGATCAACAAAATCCAGTAGCCGCTGAAATCGGTCAACCGCGTCGTCGCGCGAATTCCCAAATGATTCAACACAGCCTGCGAGGCAGTGATGGCTGCGACGACTCCCGCTTGCAGAGCAAGTCGGGTCGGCTCGGAAAGTGACTCGGGGTCGTAGCCCAACCAGGGCGCGAGCGCCTGAAACGTAAACTGGTAAGCGCCGACGTTGACGGCAGCGATCACGGTGACCAGGCCGGCCAGGTTGAACCAGGCGGTCACCCAGCCCCATCCGCGGTCGCCCAGGATCGACGCCCAGTGGTACAAGCCGCCGGCTGTCGGGAACGCCGACGCGACGTGGCCCATGGTCGCCGCGAACGCGAGAGCCAAGAGGCTTGCCGCCGGCCAACCCAGGCCGATCGCCGCTCCGCCGACGCTGCACAGCCCCTGATGAAACGAGGTCACACCGCCGGCGAGAATACAGATAATCGACAGCGAAACCGCATAGTTGGAAAAACCGCTCATCCCCCGGACGAGTTCCTGCCGGTACCCCATTTGGCGCAGGGTCTCAATGTCGGCGGCAATAGTGCGGGCTTCGTCGGCGGGATCGGTCATTGCGGTGCGATAGCGGCTCATTTCTCGCGGGATCGGTGGCGGACGCCCCGAGTTTACGCGGGCCGCGGCAATGAAGAAAGTCGTTCTTTCGCGAGCCAGTGTGTTCTCTGAGGTCGGCCTGATACGATGCTCGCGGAATTCGCCGCCGCCATTTCCGAATCTTGAGCGATCGGTCAGGTCCTCATGCCCAACCATGATTGGATTGTCTACGGGGCCACCGGTTACACGGGACGAGCGATCGTCGAAGAGGCGGCTCGACGCGGCCTGCGGCCGATCTTGGCGGGTCGCAACGCGCAATCAATTGGCGATTTGGCAAAAAGACTGGGGCTGGAGCACCGCGTTTTCGGCCTGGGCGATGCCGACACGCTCCGCGCATCGATCCGCGGCGCACTTCTGGTCCTCAACTGTGCGGGCCCATTCTCGGCGACGGCCCGTCCGATGATCGGGGCCTGCCTCGCCGAGCACGCGCACTACCTCGACATCACCGGGGAGATCGACATCATCGAGGCGGCCGCGGCCCTCGATCGCGAGGCAAAAGCGGCTGCGGTGATTCTGCTGCCGGCGGTCGGCTTCGACGTGGTGCCCAGCGACTGTCTGGCGGCGAAGCTGGCCGCGCGATTGCCCGGTGCGAGTCGTCTGACGTTGGCCTTTAATGCCCTAGGGTCGCTAAGCCCCGGTACGGCCAAGACCATGCTCGAAGCCGTCTCACAGGGCGGACGTGTGAGGATCGATGGCCGACTCACCCCGGTGCCGCAGGCTTGGAAGACGCTCGACGTGCCGTTTCGCGAAGGGACGCGCACCGCGATGACGATTCCCTGGGGCGACGTCGCCAGCGCGTTTTACTCGACCGGCATCGGCAATATCGAAGTCTATGCCGCCACGCCGCGTCGCCAAATCGCGATGCTGCGAAGATCGCGGTGGCTGTTGCCCGTGCTCGGGCTGAAACCGTTTCGCTCCTTCGTCGCTTCGCTGATCGAGAAACGCGTCCCCGGCCCTTCGGCCGAGAGCCGGCCGCGCAATACGTCCTCGCTGTGGGGGTGCGTCGAAAACGCCGGCGGAAATCGGGTCACGGCGACCCTGACGACGCCCAACGGCTATTCGCTCACCGTGAGCACGGCGCTGGCAGCGATCGAACGGCTGCTCGAGGTGCCGCCGGCCCCGGGTTTTCTCACGCCATCGCGGGCGTTCGGGGCCGACTTTATCGACGGGATCCCGGGCTGCAATTTTCGATTTGAAGAGAAAACGGAAGAACCGGTCGGCTGACACCGGCCGCTCGCCACGACGGAGCGCGAAATCGGCTTAATTCCGGATTGTGTCGAGCGTGAGGCGGGCTTCGCGGGCAATCGGCGATCCTGGCGCTCCGCGGAGGATTTGCTGCAGGGGCTCCTTGGCCATCGGAGCCAATCCCGCCTTAATCAAGAACTGCGCATGATGCAGTAGTACGCGATACTCTTCCTGGGCGACGGCATCGGGCCCTTTGGTAGTGCGTCCCATAGCCGGGGCAGTCGTTCGCGCCGGGGCGTTGACAAGGGATTGATCGCTCGCTGGTTTGGGTGCCGGTGGAAGCGCCGGGCGTTGAGCGGGCTGCGACAGGAAGGTTGCATGCGGCGGCTCGACCGACGAGTCGCGCGGCAGATAGGCCGGCGCGGCAGGAGGGAACACCCCCTTTCTCCGGGTCCAAATCGGAGGAGTCGATCCGTCCGCGGGATTTGCTCCATACCGGCTGGTCACGACAGTCGTCGTCGGCTTCGTGCCGACGCGGCCTTGGGTCCGGAAAGCAGACGCCGGATTGGCGTGCTCGACTTTCCAGTTTGGGGGATCAGTAAGGCCCTCGCCGGCATTTGCGCCGCCTGGTGTTCCTGGGCGGGCAATCAGGGACCGGCTGTCGCGATACTTCACGAACAATCCGCCGAGAAGGAACAGAACGATAAACGATCCGATCGCGCGTCTCATTCAACCACCACTTTACGACTGAGTGCGTGCTCACAGAGTGCGCTCCGGCGGTTGGCCGGGCGCGGCTCCAGATTTTTGTCGTCGCCTCGCCTAGAACAGCTTGAGCACAGACTGTAGAAATCGGCACTGGTCGCGATTGCAGCGGCGGAAAAGCTGGATAGACTCATGTTTCGGCAGCCTTCGCGAGTGTTACGGGGTTAGCCCGATCGTTCGCTTGGCTCACCGCCACATCTCGCGGATAGCACTGCCTGGGCCGGCCCTCTGCGAAAGGATGGTCTGCGGGGCTTCGGACGCGCAGACCGCCTTCATCAAAGACAGACCGGTCGACATCCGAGATATTTTGTGCAACCATCTCTATTTGTCAGGCGTCGATCCTCTGACGTTGGTCTGACCAGGCGAGCGGGAGCTTGAACATGTTTGACAAGATTGCCAACGGCTGGGAGTTGATGAAGTCGAGTGCGCAAGTCCTGCGCGAGAACACAAACTTGCTCGTGTTCCCCGTCCTGAGCGGCATTGCCTGCCTCTTCGTGTCGGCAAGTTTTGCCTTACCGCTGTTTTTCAGCGGCGCGTTCGCCATCAACGGAAATGCGAATCAAGTTGCGCACAACCCGCTCGCCTACGTCGTGGGTTTTGCGTTCTATTTCTGCAGCTATTTCGTGATCATCTTCTTCAACTCGGCGCTCGTGGCCTGTACCGTCATCCGGTTTAACGGCGGCACTCCCACTCTCAGCGACGGTTTTCAGGCGGCGGTGGCCCGGCTCCCGCAGATCGCCGCCTGGAGTCTGGTGAGCGCAACCGTGGGGTTCCTGCTCAAAATGATCGAATCGCGCTCTGAAAGGGTCGGCGAGATTGTTTCGGGACTACTGGGGCTCGCCTGGGGCGTCGCCACGTTCTTCGTCATCCCGGTGATCGTGGTCGAAAAGGCCAGTCCCTTCGAGGCGATGAAGCGTTCGATGTCCATTCTGCGCCGGGCCTGGGGCGAAGCCTTCGTGGGCAATCAGGGAATCGGGTTCTTCATCTTCCTCCTGGCAGTTCTCGCGTTCATCCCAGCCGGCTTGGGGTTCTTGATCGGCAGCGGAATTGCGATTGCGATTGGAATTGCAATCACGGCTCTTCTCGAGATCGGGCTGGCAATCGTGTCGGCCGCACTGCACACCATTCTCCTCGGCGCACTTTATGTCTATGCCGCGGAGGGACGTGTTCCCTACGCGTTCGAGAGCTCGGTGCTCCGGTCGTCGTTTGCTGCTCGTAAATGAGATCGCCTTGCGCCGAAGGTTTTGCCGCAACTGCACGAACGCAGGACACTGCGCGCTGAGTTGCCTGAGTCGAGGCGGGGGTTGACACGCCGTGGTTCAAGTGGCGGATTGGTTCGCGCCAACGCTGAACTCGTTCGAGCCCGCAGGCGGAAGCAGGTTGCCGTAGAAGTCCATGGGCGTGTCGGAGAAGACGCGGTCAATGAAGGCATCGTCGGCGAAGTGGTAGGGGTCCCACGTTAATCCAAACTGACTCAGATCGAGCCCGGCATCGGCGAGTTGCGAATGCGGCCGCAACTGATAGGCCGTTAGCGTGATGAGTCGGTCCGCGTTACCGATCGTCCCGCCTCCGCCCGCGTCGGTCAGCCCGGGTTGCACCCGCAGACCCACGGCGCTGCCATTCAGCATCTCCTCGCCGGTGGCGGCGCGCCAGGCTTTGAGCGTGGTGTAGGTGGCCCCGTTCCACTGGATCGAGAGCGCTCGGTTGCCCGACCAGTAGGCGTTCCCCTGGAAGAGCACGTCGGTCCCGCTGCCGTCCCAGAACACCACCGGCACTCCGCCGGTCGTCTCGAAGATGTTGTTGCGCACGTGGATCGAGTTGCCGAGCAGGCCGAGCAGCCGGATGGCCGCCGGGCTGCTCGTGGCCGAGGGGGCCGTGAAGACCGTGTTGTTGTAGATATCGGCGTTAATGACGTCCGCCCCGACGAAGATGCCCCCGTACGTATTTTGCTGTGTGCGGGCGTCGTTCTGACTGATGTTGCCCCGGATGATGTTGTTCGTCGAGGTCGCGCCCGTCTCGGCGAAGAGAAACAGGCCGGCGCCGTCGTTGTCGTGCGAATAGTTGAACTGCATGATCGAATTGTTCGTCACGTCGAGGATGATGCCGTCGCCGTCGGAGTTGCCCGCGTGGTTACTGTAAGCCTCGTTGTACTGCAAGAGCACGCGATTGTCGGCAATGGCTTCGATCCCGCCGGTCTCGCCGTGATTGCCGGGCAGCCAGCCGTTGTCGCCGGTCACCGAGCGCTCGATGACGACGTCGTTGGCGCCAAACACCAGGATTCCGTAACCGGAATCAATATCTGCCGAACCGGCGTTGTGGATCGCCTGCACGTGACCGATATAAATGCTTCGGGCTTGCCCCTGTCCCTGAAGCTGCACACCACCGTTGCCGTTGTCGTTGGCGGTCACGAACGTGACCGAGACATTGGCAAAGTCGCGAGAGCCGTTGCTGCCGAGGAAATTGACGCCAGTCTGCCCGAAGCCGCTGACCGACACATTGCTGACCGTAATTCCGATTTGGGCCACGCCCGGCAGGTCGCTTGTGAAGCTGATGCCATCGCCCGCATTTGTTGCGAAGCCACTGCCAACAAGGTTGAGATCGGCGATTGTGAAGAGACCCGCGTCGTAGACGGAAATGCCGGTTTGGTTGCCCGCATCGATGGTCGCCGGTCCGGTGCCGTACGAGCCCACCGTGATGGGGCCGATGTCCTGGCTGTCAAACGCCAGGTTACCGATAAACGTGGCGCCCCCTTCAAACAGGATCCGGTCCCCCGTCCGGAACTCCACGCTGTTGACATGATTGATGGTGCGCCAAGCCGTCGTGGGTGACGTGCCCGCGTTCAAGTCATTACCTTGGGGACTCACGAAATAGGTCGTGTTCGGAGTGGCGATGACTTGCGGGGCGGCACTGCCGCTCACGATCAGGTCACCGAAATAGTCGGCCTGCACGCCGGCCTCGTTGCTCCCGGTGAAGTCCTCCAGCGTCACGTAGTTGCGGGAGTAGGCCCCACCGTGGCTGCCCGCAAAGATCTGTGTGCCGTCGATCGACAGCGTGAATTGACCGGTGGCAGCGTTGATTGCGAAATCGATCGAGTAAAACTGTCCGGGAGTTTGCTTGGCCGCCACGAAGCCGCTCGTCACCTCCTGATTACGGTCCCACAGTTCATATTCGCCGTTCGCCCGTACGAGCACGCCCGTGCCGGGACTGATCACGAACGAACCCGGCGCGGCACCAAAGACGACCGCCGCCCAGTGATCCGCGGCCGATCCACTGTCCGGACCGAGCGGGTCGATGTTCACGTGGAGGTGCTGCATGCTCAAGCCGTCGGCGCCGAAGTCGCGTTGGAGCGAGACAAATGTGAAAGTCTGTTTTGCGGACGGCTCGTCCGCCAAACGTAGCGTGTTGGGCAGTGCCGGGTTGTTCACCTGGGTCAGTGCGTCCAGCGCCCCGCCCGCTCCCGTCGCGATACTCTCCGCGTAAGGCACCGGCGCCACCAATCCACTCTGCCGAGCAGCCAAGCCCTGATTCACATCGTTCCACCCACCCCCCTGGGGATTCGCGGTCGTTTGAAAGGTATCCTGCAGCAGCGTCGCCGACAGCATGCAGCGACACTCAAGTGCCTCGAGGTTCAAACGACACCGGCGTCGGGCGGCTTTTCGAGGCGCCGAAATGTCCGTCGATCGCCAGACACGCAAGACAGGGGCGAACCAAGAGTCGGCCAAGCAGAAAGTCTTCATGATTCTCTCCGAAATCTTCTGAGCCGAATCAGCGCGGGCGAGTCCCTGGAGAAAGAGTCCAATCCGCGCTGGCGTAAGAGGCCCTAGACTTCGCCGATCGACAGCGCACGCCAAAAGCGTGCAGCTCGCGCTCCTCCGGCCGACGTCTGGCGCGGATCGTATGGACGTCAACTCTGTAGGGCAAGCTGTGCTTGCTGGTGCACGAGTGACAAATCATTCATTTATTAAGGATGTGGGAACAGACTGACAGAGTGACCGCCCGCTACGGCAGCGCAATGTGCCTGCCCTCTCGCTGTCGAGGAGGCTAGCGAGGTGTGACGGTGGGGAGGGCGTCAATCCATGCGAACGCTGCCGCGAGTCGAATGCCCTGAGCTGGTCGACGGCACTCTTCCTAATCGGCATTTGGTGCTGCGTGTGAGTAACTGGTGTCGGCTGCGCGTCGGCTCCCGAGAATCCCGCGCCCCTTCCAGATCGCCCAGAACAGCAAGATCAATCCGCCGACTGTTGCCACGCGAAAGCCGGTGTGCAGGCTTTGAGGTTCATACGTGCAAACAATTCGATGCTTTCCGGCGGGGACCTGATATCCACGGAGCGCCACGTCCACGCGGTAGGTCGGGCACGGTGTTCCGTCAAGCTCCGCTCGCCAGCCGGCGTCCCAGAGGTCGGCGAGCAGAACCAGCCCGGCCGTCTGCATGTCCACGTCGATCTCAGCCCTCGTTGGCGCCACATAGCGGACGCTGGCTTTGCCCTGCGTGGCGTCGGGTAGCTGCAAGTTGTCAGTGACAAAGGCCGACGCGCGAGGATCAAAATCGAAGCCCTTCATCTCCGAGATGGCTTGCTTATCGTCATTCACGATTCGCACCGAACGCGGCACATAGACGCGAGGCAGTGCCGCGCGATTTTCCGCAATCCAATAACCATCGTCACTGAGGATGACGGACAGCTCGCGAGGCGGTGGTTGTCGAAAGATCAAGTAGCGCACGTTGAGCAGATTCACGACGGGATGGAATCGCAAACCCCTGGTGGTCGGCTGAGCCAACGGCAGCGCAAATTGCGTCCACGCGTAGGAAGGCGCGATTGACTCGTCCTGATCCATCGCCAGATTGAACAGCCGAATAAAATTTCCCGGATCAACCGCGTCATAGCCGCGGACGTCCTCGAGACCCTGCGTAAGATTGAGATTCGGCGGGAAGCAGCTGACACCCCAGATCCGCCCCATCGGCAGAGTGGCGAGCTTTTCCAAAACGGGAATGCGAGGGAAATAAAGGGTCGCGTCGGCCTGGCGGCGTTCGTTCCAAGCGAACCAAAAGAGTTCCAAAGGAAGCAGGCTGATGACGCCCAAGCGAATCCACTTCCCGTAGCGAACTGTACGGGTGGTCGCCGCCCAGCCCACCAAAGCGGCCAGCGAAAGTGCGGCACCGGCGTCATAGCAGAGCGAAAAAAGCTGCGCTTGCTTCAAATCCACCAGAGTCAGTCGGCGGTACAGGCACCAACAGCCGAAACTCGCGGTGACGACGGCCGGAATCAGAAACCACCAGCGGAAGTGGGTGGCTGTCGTTCGCAATTGCTCCAAGCCGATTGCCGCCAAGATCAAGATCGCAATCCCCGTCGCCAAGACCCAGCGATTGTACGACAGAGGAGCCAACGGCTGCAGCGGCTCCGATCGCAGAACGTCGACGAAGCCCGGGATGTTCAGCGTCCAGCCTAACGACACCATGATGAGCAGACTCAGGAAGACGACCTGCGAACGGCGCTGCCGGTCGCACCACGCGAGCGGCGCCAGCCAAAGAGCGGCCAAGAGGCCGGCGTAGGCCCCCGCGGAACTCTCGGGGAGGATCGTGCGGTTCGTGCGACGCCAATCCGCACGCGAGTTTCCGCCGTAAATGTCCGGCACGACAATCGCCGCAAGTGCTCGAACTCCCTCCGGGGGGCGCTCCTCGAAGCGCTGCGAGCGCATCTGCAACCGGGCGCCGGTGCGTCCGTATTCCAACAGCGGAAGCAGGTAAGGTGCGGTAAGCGAGAATCCCAGCATCCACGCGAGGCCGATTCCCATCGCAGACGAGGCCGCACGTCGCCACCGCCGCTGTACGAAGATTTCGTCTCCGAGCAGCCAAAGGACATAAAGACCCGTCGTCAAAAGCACGAGTCCACCCACGCCGGGATGACCGGACAGCAGAGTCAATGCCGTCAAGATCGCGAGTGCGACGCTGCCGTAGCCTTGGGGGCGTTTGACGGCGGCACCGACTGCGAGCAGCAACCAGGGAAGCCAGCAGAAAGGCCCGACCACGGTGAACCCGTGCCACACCGTCATGAATCCGGTGAGCGGTGCACACCAGCTGCCGATTGCGGCCGGCCAGTACGAGAGGTGAAAAGTTCTCCGCAACAGGAACCACGTCCCCAGGCCGAGAGTGACCGCTTCAAGCAACCAAATCCAGGCGAGCGTGATTGGGTAGGGCGCCAAGTAATAGGGAATCACGAAGGGAGAGTATGAGGCCACAAAAGGTGCGCCCGCGAAGTTCCCGGGTTGCCACAGCGGCAGGCGTCCCGCGCGAAGCTCTCGGGCGGCGAAATTTCCCCCCGTGGCCGGACCAATCAACACGAGATCGGAGACATCGTCCGCGTTGTGAGGCGTGATCTCTGCGTATTCGGGTCGCGTGGGGAAATAGTTGATGTGGGGTGCTGCCAGCAAATCAACTGGCAGATCGACCGTCCTGCCGACGAAGGCGGGGCCCAGCAACAGGAGTTGCGGGATCAACCAACCAGCCCAGAGTATGACCCACCCCGGCCAGAGTCGAGTCCACAATGGATCGCCCACGGCTTGGGTCTCGGGCGATTGTGAATCTCGAGCAGCCTCTGGGTTGTGCCCGGCGCGAGGCGCCTCGCAAGGCGGTTTCATCCTAACACAAGTCCTCGCGGCCGCGCGACTCCAGAGTGAATTCGACGAACGTCCGCGAGCAGCGTGCTGCACGATGCGAACGCGTTCCCAATTATCCTTGACGCCGCCGGGCAAATCCACGTTCGCGTGAGTGTGCTCACGTGTCCGCAGGCCGCGCCCACACCGACCGAGTTCGATTTAACCTGGGACGGCACATCGATCACCAACCCGGATCCAAGCCGGTGCGGGGCCGGTCCCATGCCGCTGCGATACTTCGGATTTGGCAGCCAACACGATCAGTCCGTGAACTTTGCGTTTGCGGGCGAATCGGTGCGGCCGATCAACCGGTCGATCAACCGCTCGCTCTTGCGGCTCTTGGCCATGCGAGCCGACAGTACCCCGATCCCGAGTGAGTTCTGAGCTAGGGGTCGGCACGGGATCGCGGCGCTTCTGACGTCACAGCGGCCATTTGGCGTTTGGCGCGAAATTGATGATCTGCGTCGCGGGTCCGGCGGGAATTTGCGGACGCAGGTAAGGCTTGCTCGCCGCCTTGTGACACGCGTAGCAGTTCTCCAAGCAGAATTTGTAGGCCGCGGGGAAACGCTCGTTGCTCTGGGCTTTGATCGCATCGTCCAATTGCTTCAAAGGGCCGTTCTCGAACGCTTGCAAAATAGCAACCAGGTCGACATCTTTCCCGTTGCTGTCTTTGCGCTTGGGAATGATGCGCACAGCCCAGCGGAGATGGCTGCGCGTTTCGCCCAGGTAGAAGTTGGCCAGCTCCCAATGTGCTTGTTCCCGCGCAAACCAGACATTGGTGAACTGATTCGCCACGTCCTGCATCGCGTGCGCCTGATCCGGCAGCCTGTCCTTGATCGCTTGGATTTCCGCATTCAGCGCGGCGATCTCCGCATCCCGGGGCGCGCTGTCTTTGGCCTCTGTCCTGTGGGCGGTGCCGTAGTTACCCAACGCGATTCCCAATAACAGCCCGCCGCAGAGGGCAACAACGCTTCGCCAGTGGCGCATCATGGCATGCTTCCTTTGGAGCCTCGCTGAGTGATTAATCCAAGAAGTCGAGGCAGTCAGTTGTCGTGCAACGTCTCGCACAAAGCGTACCCAGGGGCCTAGACCGTTGGACGGGTTTCCGGTTCCCTGAAGTCGCCTACCTCGAGAGGCGAGCCGCAGTGCCGGTGTGCAATCCGCCAAAGGCCGGTTTTCTGCCTGCTCGGGAGCGACACGATGTCGTGACCGGTCAGCGCGTGACGGGTTACGAATGCACCATTGGGACCGCAGCTCAACGACAAATTCATTTCGTCGGATCGACCACTCGCCCCAGGAAAAGAATCGCTCCGCTGCGGTTATCTCGGATCAAGAAGACGAACGGGTGGTCAGCGCGAAAAACTGGAGGCGGTTCGGGCGGTCTCCTCATGGCCATCGCTCTCATGACGACGCCGGTTGCCGCAGCTGCCTCGGTCCCTTCTTCGTTCACGTCGACAAACGCCTTGTGAAGCACCGCCGAAATGAAGAGATCCCTTTTGCCTGTCATCCCAGAGAAATCAGCAGTCGACGGATCGAATGCGGACGGCATTCCCAGTGCCTTCAGAGTTCCTCCCAACTCGAATTCTGCGGTGGTGCGGAATTTGGGCAAGAACACGATCACGTCTCGCGATTGCGCGCTGTCGCGCCACTTCCGGAGGCTGACCGCGGTCAGCTTTTCTTCGAGCGCGGCGAGTCCGTCGACTTTTGTCGGCAACAGAACGACCATCGAAAGGCTGCCGTCGCCGTAGGGCAGCTCGAGGAGTTGCAGGCCGTCTGCCGCCGCGTATCGAAAGTGATGCTGCTGGCTCATCAGAGGAGTTTTGAGGTCGCGAGTTGGCGAGACATGGAAATCCTGATCCTTCGTGCGGTTTTTGTCGAACGGATCGCGCCAGTCTCCTTTGAAATAAACGGCGTTGGTCAACACGAGCCGGGCGCCTCTCAGGGCGCTGGCTGAGGGGATCAGGTTCTTGATCTTGTCCTGCGTGTTGTCCTCGACCCACTTGTTGATCGTTTGGCGGGCGGCCTCCGGCTGATTGAAGTCGAGCCGCGCCAATTCTGCCCCATAATCCTCGCGGGTCACCCCAAGATAATCGGCCAGGAAGTTGTAGCCCTCTTGACCCCAGAGCCGATTGGCGACGTCTAGGCGGTATCCCTGTTTCTTGTCGGCCGTCTTCCAGGAGACCAAGAGGGCCCGGATTTCGTCGTTGAGCTGGCTCTTGGGCATCCGCAGGTGAAGGGTTTTAGCCATCTCCGCTTCGGTGTTCTCAGCCGCGCCGACGTACGTCATCGTCAGGGCCACCGAGATGCTGGCGGGCGAGAAGAACAGATTGCCGTCGGCACTCCTCAGCCGTTCGTACAAATCGAAGGCAAAATGATTGCCGGCCTCCACGACGGCTGAAACTTGTCCCTGCGGTGACGAGGCATCTTTTTTCATTCGTTTACCCGGCGGCCTGGACCAGGCCCTATCGGAAACAGCGTAGAGCGACAGTCCCACCGCGATGACAGCAACAAGCACGAGTCTTCGAACCATTGGGTGCTCCTAGGGTCCAACGACCGAAGCCGACTCAGACCAGCCGTTTTTCCAGGTACACGCACAGCGGGTCCTCATGGAAAGTGCCGAACGGACCAATCCGCCGATAGCCGGCGTTTTCGTAAAGGGCGAGCGCGTTGTGCTGCGAAATGCCCGTCTCGAGGCGAATCAACGGCAACTCGCAGGCCCGGGCCCGCGATTCCAGCTCCTCCAAGATGCGACGGCCGACCTTCAAGCCGCGGTACTCGGGCAAAACAAACATCCGCTTGAGTTCTCCGTATTCCCCATCGTGGTTCACGAGCGCCCCGCAGCCGATCACTCGGTCCGTCATGCGAGCCGTCAGAAACGTAACGTTCGGCTGCCGCAACCCATCGATGGGCAACAGGTGATTGCTTTCCGGTGGATACAAGCCGACCAAAAACGCATCGAGTTCCTCGATGAGCTTCCGCACGTCGGGCAAAGCCGGATCGTCGGAGTGGATTGTGAACTCTTGCATAAGGTCTTGCGTGTGGCTTAATGCATCGGACCACGCAACGGAACGTGGCTGCCGCGGCCTTGTTTCAATTCCGAATTCTACTTGGTCGAGACGCTTCGCAAAACGATCGCCCAGCGGAAAAGCCGAGAATGGATTGTGCCAAGGCACTTCCTTTGCCAAAAAGCCCGCGCAGTTGCAGGAATCTCGGCTTGGATGGGGAGAGCGACTACGCACTCAAATCGGACATGAGGTCGATCGCCCCTGGGTGATGCTCCAGCCGGGGGAAGATTGCGTGGCCCTAGTATTTGGTGCCGAACCCGGCCGGGGCAGAGAGCCGCACAGGAACGTCAAAGTTGTCCTGCGGCAACCTGATGGCAGCGTACCAGGGCGATGGAGCGGCGTGCTGGAGACTCCGCAGCGCCGCGGGGAATTGCGTTGGGCGCAAACATTGGCCCTCCGCGACGCTTTGCCGTTTCCGAATCATTACCCGGCATTGAGCTACGACTACCGGGGGCTTCCCAACGGGCCAATTCATGGAGAAAGCGCCTTCAGGCTTTTGCAAGGCTCCAATACGGCGATGGTTTCCATGTCGGAGATTTATGACCCGGCAGGTGTCTGCAAGGAGTTCGAGCGGCGGATGAAGGCCGAAAAGATCGTGACGATCAAACTGCTTTTGGCCAGCATCGCCGCGCGGGCGGGAAGTCAAGCTGCGACCCTGTACCTTCTGGACACGGCGAAATCCAGCGACTTTCTCACCGTGGAGGCCTTAACCTCCGCGTTGGCAGACATCTACACCTACTTCGAGGGTTACCAAGGGATCTGGGACAACAAACGGGCGGAGGCGCCAGTTTGGCTACTGGAATTGTTCTTGGCGCTTGTCACGGACGACCGTTTGATGACCGGCATGGAGAAAATGAACGCACTAAGAAGGATAGACCCCTGCACAATTGCGGCATGGTCCGAAAGTTTCATCGCCGACCTGGCTCATTCCAGGTACCGCAAGGTCGTGCCGCTCTTGAACGAACGAGTGAAGAAGGGAACAGCCGATTGGCGCACGTGGAAGTACCTTGGCGAATTCGGAGATGAGCGCGCCGTACCGGCCTTGATCAAGTTATTCCTGGAGACTGGGAAGAAGCTCCATCGGGCCCCCGCAGCCACGCTCGACAACGAATTCGCCTGTTGCGGAATTGCTTTGGCCGAGCTCAAGACTCGTGATGCCGTGCCCGCCCTGCTCATGCATGTCGAAGATCCCGAGATCATCGGCCATCTCCGGGACATCGGCGACGAGCGCGCCGTGCCCACCCTTCGTAAGATCGTAGCCGCCGATGGCCGGATCTTCATGAACGGCAAGCCGGTGCGTCCCGAGCTGGAACGCGAGCGGCGTTATGCCGCCAAAGTCGCGCTGGCCCACTTCGACACGCAAAACGAAGTCGTCCATCTGGGTAAAATGCTCTCGGACCCTGATGCAATTCACCGCGGAGATATTCTCACGTGGATGGGAGGGTGTCACGACCCGAGAGCGATCCCGTTCTACCTCAAAGTGATCAAAACCGATTCGGATCCGTATATGATCGAGTTCGCGATCGGCGATCTCGGCGAATACAAAAATCAAGCCGCTGTGGAAGGGCTGATTGATTGCTTCGATGTGGCGTTCAAAGACGAGAGTCTCGGCAAGAGTGGTCGTGCGACGCCCGCCGACTATCGGAATCGTATTGCGGACAGCCTCGAAGAGATCACCGGCCAGCAATTTGGAGCGGACAAAGAGCAATGGGTCAAATGGTGGCAGGAGCAGGGGCGGTTGAGCCCGGATCTGAAATGATTGACCCTAGATAAATGCGCGTTTGCATCGCGGTGAATAATTTGCCGAAAGTGCCAATCAGATGCCCAGGCTCCGGCTAGCAAATCTTGGCGATCCTGTTCCGTAGCCACGTTGTGCTTGGCTGGAGTGACGGCATGAGCGACGTGATCATCACGCGATGGAAGGCAGGGCTGCAGACGATATCCGGCACGGTGATCCGTGTGCCGAAATACGGTTGAGTTTCCGGTGCCCGTCGCGGTGGTACTTATCGGTCCTTTGACGCAATTCCCGCAACTGGGTTGAAATTGCGAAACGCGAGGATCGTCGCTCGACGCCCGTCCGCGGCAGAAGCGCCGACGATCCAATCGTGAACACCGGCGGCAACCAATACCCACCCGCATACGGTCCGAATTCCGAGGTTCATCAAGCCAGCCCGAATCGGGGTTCTGGTCGGTGGATCGCTGGCGTGAATGGCTCGTTCGTCTCCGTGCGACTCATGGATCAGGCAAAGGCCACATCTGGATCGTGCCATTCGACTGGGCCACCGCCAAACAACGGCCGTCGGGCGAAAGTCCCGAGAACTCGATGTAGTTCGAATAGGGAATCGCCAGCAGCGTCCGTCCCGTCAGCGTTTCCTGGACGCGTACGAGCCCCTGCGTCTTTTCCGACCCGGGGACTTGGACTGGCCCCTCGCTCGACTGGCGCGCTTTACTCACCGCTGCCGCGTAGCGGTGTCCGTCGGCACTGAAACTCATGGCGTGAAGCCCCCGGCCCGCGAGTTCTTTTGTGGCGACTCGCTTGAGCGAATGACGATCGAAGATCTGCATCCCAATATGAAAATACTTGCCGCCGGGAACCAATCCAAACGGGCCGTCGGGATTGCCCTTCGTGTCAATTTTGCCGAGTTTCCTCAACGCCAGAGCGGGCAGTACCGTTTCCTCTGCCACCCAGGGCGGGGTGCGCTTGCCGCCGTCGTGCGCATAGAACAGGCGACTGCCATCCTCAGTCGCTTCGCCGCGGCCATTCCACAGCGAATTGTTTTTTTCGATGTCGACTGTCCCGTTACCGAGAATCTGGCCTGTTCGATAATTGAATCGGCGCCAATGACCATCACCCGTCGAAAGCGCCTCCGAGTCGTTCAGCCAGAACAATCGGGTCATATACTCGTTCCAATTTGTCTCTAACGGCACGGCGCACAACACGGCGCCGGTTTCAAGGTCAATGACCTTTGAAGGTGTGTTCGGTGCATCACGGATCACGCACAGCGCGTAACGGCCGTCAGAGGGCCGGATGCTGGCGACCCAATGGTCTGCCGGGATCGAAAATCGCCGGAGCATTTTCATGTCGCCGCCGCTCCAGGTGCACACGGTGCCGTCGCGGCCTACGCTTCGTAGAGTCCGGCCGTCAGCCGAGAATCGCAAATCGATCACATAGCTCGCGTGACCTTCGAACGGGAGCAGCTCTTCGCCCGTTGCGACTCGGAACAACTTCGGTCGAGGTCTCGATTCCTCAGTCGTCACTCGCCATCTGCCGTCGAGCGAATACGCGATCTGCCCATTGGAGACTCCCAAGTCTGGAGAATGCGGACGTGATTGTTTAACTGGCGTCAAATCAGGCAGCGAGTAGACCGCTGAAGCGACGCTCGCGCATGCGACGGCAACTTCCCGTTCGTGAGCACAGATCGTTGGCACGTCGAAGGGGCTGAGTTTAAAGGGAATTCGCCGCTGTTTCACAATTCGGTAACCGTCGTCCACGCGGCGGAGCTCGAGCGAGTCCCCGAATGTCACCAGAAACTGCTCGTCGGGCGTGAAAGCGGCGGCCGCAAATTCGCCGGGAACCTGCTGCTGTTTGGGAGGATTATCGCCTAACGACACGATGGCACCGCCGCGCCCATGAGTCCGCAACAGGAGTAACAAATTCTTTTTGGGCGCGTAGACAATGCCGAAGCCAGGGCAATGGAGCGTGCGGAGGATTTTCGCGCTCTGGGCATCCCAGATGTAGACCGTCTGATCGACATACCCGAGGGTGATCATCGTCCGTCCAGCGGCCGACAATTCGATATGGCTGACGGCCTTTCCGTGTCCGTCGTAAGTCTTGTCGAGCTTTCCGACCCGCCAATCGAAGCGGCAGTGGATGGCGTGAGAATCGTCAGTTCCGCCGACGTACAACCACCGATCATCGGCAGAGAAAACGAGGCAGCGAATCCGGCCTGGCAAGTCGAGGGCTTGGGCAAGTGTCCAGTCGGCCGTGTTCCAGATGAAAACATTCCCTGACTCACCAGCAGTCACCAGGTATTTGCCGTCATGCGAGAAGGTAATCGCTCTGATGCCCGAGCGATGATAAATTCGTGGCGCAGAGCACACGGCCTTGACGGTCGGTTTCTTCCGCAGGGCGGCCAGCTCCAGGCTGTCCTCCACGTTGGCGACGTCCAGCGCAAGTTGCACTTCCTCTTTCCAGCGTTCTTTCATCGTTTGTCGCAGCTTCACCAAACGCTCGCCAAATTCGCGGACCACAACTTGTTCGTCCATGGAAGCGGCGATCCATGCGAGTGAATGGTTGACATCGTCTGCCTGTACTTCGTCGAACCCCTCTCGCTGCCATTCCGAACGCTTGATTTCGGGCGGCTGATGTGGATTGGTCGCCAAAAACGCCAGCTGTTTCTCCAGGAGCGCCTTCAGCGAATCGCTCGCGGTCTCGCGATCGATTCGTCCCAGCAGTTGGATCGCATCGTGCAGCCTGCGAAATTCGCTGGGAGCTTGCTGAGACTGACGGAACATCTCGCGCTCGACAGCTGCCGCAAGTTTGGCCTGCGCCGCTGTCTTCTCAAATATTAGTCTGGCTTGGCCCAACAGACGGGCGGCCTCGGTCTCCGTACCCAAGAGTTCAACCGCCTCCTCGATTGGGCCGCGAAACATCACCTCTTGGCATTGCGCCCGATTGCCGCCCTGCGTCTTCTCGACGATCGGATAAAGTTTCCGCCGCTTGAGCGCAGCCGCAACGTCGGCCTCGCAGGCGGACGGCAACCGGCAGCCGACGTGATAGAACGTATCGCCGGAGGACCTGCGCGAAATGGTTGCCAGATACAACATCAGGGCGTTTCGAACCTTGGACAATTGGCCGGCAGCGCGCACTGAGCGAGGAAGCTGCACGATGCACTTCTCGCCGGCTTTGGGCTCTGACCCATGCAGCACACGAACGACCTCGACTGTGCCCTCAAAACGCTCGTCCACCGCTGTCTGCCGGCCGATCCAAATGCAGTCGGCTGCGAGGACGTGATAATCAAGCCGGGCAGCGGCCAAGGCTGTTTGAGCGCTCTCTTCCCGCGCGTGGCATCGATACCTGAGCGCGTATTCTTGCGATCCCTCAGATTGGTTCGGCACCAGGCCCCAAATCTGGGGCCTGCTGTCTGGATCGAAGGAGGGGGCGGCGAATCGCACCGTTCGACCTGGAAGGAAGCCATAAAGGACCTTGTCCGCCACGACTTCAATTAAGCTTTCACGCTCCCGTGTCTGCGGGAGTTCTTTCCCAACGCCCAATACCACCAACGCGATCGGCTCCGGTTCGTAACCAATCGGAGCATTGATGAGGGAGCCATAGTCGTCTACGTCGACCGCTGGGCAAAGTACGCGGAGCGTTTGCTGCGGCTTCGGTTGTTTGGCTTGGGCTAACGCTAGCATCGACCCGCAAGCACACAGAATGCACCACAGGCTCATCGCATGCGCGAACCAACCTCCTGGGAGCATTTGTCGTTCACAATTTCGAGACATGCCGCGAGGGCCCTCTCGTCAGTCGGATAACATCACCCCAGGTGTGCCGATGCAAGAAGCACGCCGATGGGTTCTGCCGAGTGGTCGTTTAGTCAGCGAGCGTCAATGTTTCGACTAGTCTCGGCGTCACCGTAGCATTGATCGAACAGACAACTCGATTTTCATTGCATTCGGATTTCGTCATCTGCCTTTCGCGCCCGATTCCTCAATCCTCAACTTCATCTCATCCGAGTTCGCTTTGAGCTCGGGGGCGTACATTCCCGCGCCGAGCGTCGGAAGGGCGCTGAACTTGCCCGGAATCTCCGCCCGCATACGATAGCGCAGGCTGTGGCGACCGCGGGGCAGCTCGCGAAGGAACAGATTCACCTTTTCGTCGCGGAGCTCGACATAGGCCCCGAGCCCTTGGGCATTGTAGCCGCTTTGCACGTCGAACGGCTCGACGCCGGCCGCCTTCGGGTCAGTGAACACAATGTGCTCGAAGTCGTTCTTGCTATCGACGATCAGCTCGATCTCGAGCAGATCGCCGCTTTTGACCTCACCGCCGCTTGGCAACAGTTCGCGGCGATACTTTTCGCGGCGTTCCGAAAGGACCTGTCCCCGCGAACCGGGGGCGTTTTCGGACTTGTCGTCGCGTGTCAGCTTGTAATAGGCCCGGTCGACCTTGATTTCGAGGCCGGCGCGGGTGATGAAGTCCTCGAGCGTGAAGCTCGTAAGGTAGGCATTGAAGTAGAGGGGGCCTTTCCCTCGCTTCCGGACCTCGATCTTATGCGAGCCGGTGACGAGCGCGTCCGCCGCGATGGCGACCCGATCATCGAAAGTGAACAGATCAGCGGCGGTAATCGACACTGTTTTGACTTTGCGGCCGTCGAGCAGCACTTCGACTGTCATCTCGGGGCGGTTTTCGCCGCTGGCTTTCCAGTAGTCGGCGAGCGCCTCGATGGCGACCGCCGTATCCCGCGGGCTGTCCCAGTAAGTGGCATGCTTGCGGTTGTTGAGCAGGTACTTGGCCAGTCGCGATGCTTTTTCGCCTTTCGGGTCGGTCCGCGCGAGCAGTTTGAGGTAGTAGGCATTTGCCTCGGTATCGTCCTCATACCAGAACCACCACGATCTGCTCGCGGGCAGATTCAGATAGGCCGTCTGATTCCCGCTGTCCTGGACAAGAAATTGATCGATGTTTCGCAGGACCATTGCCAGCCGCTCGTTGGCCTTCACGCGTTCCAAGGCGAGTCCGAAAATCCCGTTGGCATAAACCGAGAGCCTGGTCCGATCGCGATACAAGAAGTTCTGCATCTCGGTGTCGTTCACGTCTCCGTCGACCAGCACCATGTAGACGAAGGCGTCGAGGTTGTCGGAATACTCCTTTGTTCGCTCGAGCGACGGTTTTGCTTTGTCGTAGCGTTTGAGCCAGGCAAGCTGGTCGGCCTGATAGGCTTTGAGCCAGTCGATTCCTTTTGTGAGCACCTCGGCCACGACGGCCACGCCGTTCTGCTGCGCAAGTTGCAGCCCTTGAACGACGATCGCCGTGCTGTGCGCATCGGAATGCTCGCCAACGCCCGAGAACCAGCCCCAGCCGCCGTCCGGCAATTGCATTTCGGTGAGGGTCCGCACGCCGGCTTTCGCCATCCGGGTGACCTCGGCATTGTCGAAGACCGGGTTATCGTCAAATCGCTTCCAGCCCTTCGCGCGGAGAGCCGGATCGCCGATTTCTTGGGCGTTCAGGTTGGCCCGCTTTTGTTTTACCTGCGCGAGGTCGACGTTCATCTGCCTGAGGATGTTCCGCACGATGATCGTGGGCAGGAATCGGTTGAGTGTGCAATCGGTCGTGCCGTGCGGATAACGGACGAGATACGGTAGCGCATCGACGAGCGCGGCCGCCAGGCTGGGCGAATAGCGAATCTCCAGCAGCGTGTCGTTCACGCGCCGCCGCTCGGGGACGGCAATTTGGAACGTGGCCGAGTCCTTGTCTGGACGGATCGAGCCGGAATAGGCCTCGGTCTTGAGCATGCCGTGGACGCGGACGGGGAAGTGCATCTCGACGGCGTCGGACTCTTCGTCGGTGAGCGCCTTCATCCGGACGACGGCGTCGCCCTCTGCGGCAGCTTTCACCCGCCAATCGACGCGCGCCTCCTCACCGGCTGCGACCTCGATGTTTTTCTCCGTTGGCTCGAGCGGGGTCAGCGACTTGCCGTCAAACTCGATGATCGAGTGAACCGTCTTAGAGGACTTCAGTCGGTTATGGACGATGGCCGACAAGATCACTTCGTCGGTCTCGACGAAGAACCGGGGCGCCTCCATCCGCACGAGCAGGTTCTTGGTGGTGATGACTTCGGCCGTTCCCTCGCGGACGCGCGTGCCGAGGGCGAGCGCCCAGGCGCGGACTTTCCACGTCGTGAGGTTCTCTGGCATCGGAAACGCGACAGACGCGAGGCCGTTCGCATCAGAATTGATGCGCGCGTTCCAATACGCCGTGTCGGCGAATTGGGTGCGGATCGTCGGCTGGACCATAGGTTCGCCGCCCTGTTTGGTATTGTCCTTTGACTTGCCCCACCTCCCAGCCTCTTCGGTGTCCTCCCAATCGCCATCCCTTAGGCGTTTGGCAAGTAATGCCCTCGCAACAGGGAATCTCGAGCCCAAGGTTCGGCCGAACATCCCCATTTCCCGGCCAAAGCCCCGCCCTCCGAAATAGACCCTCCTCGACGCGAGGTCCGCCATCGCTGTCTCGTCGGGTTTAAGAAGATTGTCGGACGTTTGATCGAGACTCGAGCGGCCATACGTGTAATACGTGCGGCGCCAACCCCAGAAGGCCTTGCGAATTTCACGCAGGTTCGAACCACCCGAGATAGATTCCACGCTCTTGTCGTAGACCGAGACGACGATCGATCCTTGGACCGGTTTACCCGCCAGATCGGTCAACTTAAAACGCGTCTCGTTCTTGGCCCCCGGCTTGTACTCGTGGGCCGAGGGCTCGACTGCCACGTTCACGATCCGCTTTTCCGGCGGGACGACGATGTCGCGAGTTTCCGTGTAGAGGCGGCCGTCGGAAATGGTGAGAGCTTCGACCAAGAAATTCGGCATGTCGGTTCGATCGACGGGAATCTCATACACGAGGCTCTTGCCCGCAAGATGCAAGATCACTGGCTTGGGATAGACGGAGTGCCCCCTTGCGTTGAACAAGAGGCCTGCTCGAACAAAGAGCACGACCGTACTGTCGGCTCGACTGGTGTTGATCAACACCCGCACTTTGTCGCCCGGGTTGTATTCGCGCCGGTCAGGGATCAGCTCGAGGTGGTTGAAACGGAATTGCGCAGTGTCGACGCCCTCGCCCAGAATCGTCAGCACAATGGCTCCTTCGATCGTCTGCTGCGTCGCGTTGGTGAGCTTGTAGGACAGGCGATACTGACCGGCCTGCGATGCCTTGGCCCGAACATGGGCCTGACCGTGCTCGTCGGTGTCGATATCCCAGGTCTGCACGGCGCTCTCGACCGGTTTTGCGTCAGCGCCGAAAGTCACGCGGTAGAGAGTCGCTACCCCTTTGCCTTTGATCGCTCTTCCATCGAGGGTGCGAGCCGCGAAATCGGCCCCGATTGCATCGCCGACTCGGTAATAGCCCTGATCGGCCCAGACGAAGACGTCGAACGGACGCCGGGCAACGAGCACTTCTCCATTGGCGTAGATCGTCCGCCGCGACTGATCGGTGACGTTGGCTGTGATTTCGTACGCCTGGTCGGAATCGCTATGCAGAGCTTTGGAGCTCGCTGTATCGATTGTCACCTTGACGGTGCCATCGGCGCCGATCGGGACAGTCGCATCAACCACGACTTCGCGCGAGGCGGAGATCTCACCCACCGACCAAGGGGACGGACGCCTGATGCCCCAATGCAACCACCCCGGATACCATCTGTAGTCCGGCCAGGACCACCAATACCCGGGACCAAAGCACCAGTCCCACAGCCCGCCCGGAAACCAATGCGTCGTCCGGGCAGTTCGCGTGACAGTGTAATGCACACTGGCCTGCGTGACCGGCCCGCCGAAATAGTAGGTCGCCCTGATTGTGGCCGTGAATTTGTGGCCGAGTGCCGGCGGCTTGCTCGGGGCCTGGATGGTGACTTCAAATTCCGGCTTTTTGTATTCCTCGACTGCGAACGAGACCCCAAACCAAGGTTGGTTACGGCCGACGATACTCAGCGCGTACTGCCCCAAGTGAGCGTCATCGGGAAGTCGAAACTCGCCGTCGAAACCGCCGTATTGGTCGGCGATATAGGACTTTTCCAGCAGCGTTCCGTCCTCGTGTCCGCTGACTCGAATCTTGAAGGTTTGCCCTGCGAACTTCGACTCTTTGGGCGCGTCATAGCGTGATTCCGCCACCCAGAGTTTCCAGCGCACCGTCTGGCCCGGCCGATAGACGGGCCGATCCGTGATGCCGAAAACCGTGTTGTGTCGGCCGTCTTCTTCCCATGCACCTTCGTTCCAAACGCCCTCGAAGCCCAGAAAGGCCAACCGATCGCCAGAACGCGCGATCGCGATGTACTCGTACCCAGCCTTAAGTTGCCCCTTGTCGGGAATCGCTTGCCCATCGGCATCAGTTCGCGCGACGAAGTTGGCGGTCCGGACACGAGTTCCCTCACCGCGCTTCCCGATCGGATCGACCCGGTACCGGAAGAATTCAATATTGGCACCGGCGATCGGGCGCCCGGTCACGGCGTCGGCGACGAAGTAAAGTCCCCCCGTGCGCATCGGCTTGTGCACCAGCGCCATATCGGCGAGCCAGAGCACAATGCGGCTGGTGTTGCCGCCATTGAGCCTCGCCGGTGACGAGATAGGCGCCGGATTTCCGCAGCGGCAGAGCCACTTCAATCCGACGGTCGAGATGATCGGGTCGCGGCTCTAAATCAACATGCCAGCGAGCGACGGGCGCGCCCACGTACTGCGCCTGGTTTTCTTGCACGAGGCGAAAACCAATTTTGCCCAGATCGATCCTCCCATCCTCGATCAGCTTTTGATCTGAATTGAGGTCGGCGTTGAGATCGCCGAGCAGCTTCTCGACGTTGATGGGCGCCGCTTCGAGCTCGAGCCGCCTGGCATTGCGAAAGCGAAACGGGATGCTGCGCCCTGCCATGGCGGGCAGCGTCGGCACGGGCTCGAATCGCCCCCAATTTCCCACGACCTGGTCGAGCTGTTTTTGCCAGGCCCCTTCCGGACCGGGACCGAAGCGGCGAACCAGTTCACGCCAGGTTTCGGCCGCTTTGGGCAATTGCTGGCGATTCTGGTAGCAGATCGCCAGCGTCGCGAGCGCACGGGTCGCTTCGGGCCGAGCCCCCTCGCGGGCCACCTGCCGATAAATCCGCAGGTAATCGGACTCTTGAGGGAGCTTAAAGCGTTTGATGCCGTTCGCCAGCCGCGCGACCGTCTCGTCATCCGAAAGCGTGCGCGCCACGAACGGTGCTGCCAGTTCTTCATTGATCGCGTCTGCCTGTCGAGACCGGTCCAGGGTTTGAACTCCGAACTGACTGCGACAGAAATCGGCCAGTCGGAGAGCCGCCCGATTCTTCACCGTCGCCGAATAGGTGGCAGCCTGCGACAAAGTCCAACGCCATCGTTCACCGTCAGACTTCGCCGTTTCGTACGTCTTCGGCACGTAGTAGAAGACCGGATTGCCATTTGCATCGACCGGCGCACCCTGCGTCGAACCGTCGAACCAGCCTTCCTCAAATTCGTAGTCGGGCAGCTTCGACAGGTCGGTTAGGGCCTGCAGGCGCCAGGCTTGAGTGTCAGAGAGATAATCCGCGAAGTCGAGGTACAACTCGCCCGCCGCCTCGCGATCCGGCTCGTTGCCCAAGAGGTCGATCGCGCGCTGCAAGAGTTGCAGCTCCTCGGCCCGGTCTCGTCCGAAGCAGCTCACGGTTTCGCCCTCGCCCCGCCCTAGCCCTCGGTGGAACTCACCACCGATCAGGCAGCCGACGTGATCGTGGTGCCCAAAAAGGCTGTCGGCGGCCGCCTGGAGGAGTCGCCAATTCTTGGCGTTCGAGGCAACGACCGCGTGGCGAAAGGCATCGACTTCGTCGTCGCGGTTGAGGCAGAGCAAGGCATCGATGCCGCGCACGAGATCGTGGCCAACGAGTTTGGGATCGTCGTTCGGATCGAGCGCCAGCTTGCGGTATATGTCCCAGGCGTCGCGATAGTTACCGGCGTCCAAGGCCGCGTCGGCCTTAGCGCGCAATTCCTGCGGCGACGCATCAGCAGCGGCGAGTTGTCCTGGAGATGCGAACCCACCGAACAACAGGACGAAACTCACAACGCGCGACGTGGAAGCGCGCACAAGCATCGGGCATTCTCCAGAGTCAGCGGCCTTCTGTTAGACGGCCGCCCGCCGCAGACGGTTCCCGTGCGAAAGGGCATCGGACCTAGCCGCCGCGTGGAGATTAACCGCCAAAGAGCGCATCCTACCAGCGAACAAAGCCGAGGGGGATGACGTCTTGGTCGCTCGAGAACATGAGGGCCCATTTCGAGAAAACGTTCGAATTCTGCCGCCGATTTCAGGGCGTTTTGTCCGCTCTCACAGCCTGAGGCCCGATTCCGCCAAAACGTATGGCAATCTGGTGCTCGAAACCGCGTGCCGAAAAACGGATGAGTTTACGGGACCTGTCGCGCCGGCACTAATCGGTCCTTTGATGGCATTCCCGGAAAAGGTTGGAGTTTCCCGGAGGGCGACAGTGCCCGTAGTTCGGCTCCAGTTCGCTTCGTCGACAACCGCTCCTCAAGCACGCGCCTCACGGTAAAATGCCAGCCGTGCGGCGGGCATCGGCTGCAAACAATTCCGCGCATCGGTTTCCGCCAAGGAAGTGCGGGCCATCCCGATTCCAAGGATTGCGCTCTTCATTGCCGATCTGTCCGCGCAGCTCTCGTTGGGCAGGGCCCGGAAACGATACTTGGGGAGGTCAATTCCTCTACTATTGTTCCCTGAGAAATCGGCAAAGATTATGGAGGGGCCGCAGGCCCTAGTGGGCTGACCGAAACAAGCCAAGACTTTCAATCGCCAGCCTGAGTAGCGGGGATCAAGCCACTCGTGCCGCAACTAGTATTGATTATTACTGGCCCCTTGGTTGACTTGCTGCAGAAAGCCGGGGTGTTGGGAAGCACCGAGTCGCTGGATGTCTATCCATGTGGAGCAGTGCAAATTGATGCGCGTGGACAGTCTATGATTCTTGACGAACTCAGGGAGTTGGAGGCGGGTAATGCTGGGTTTCGCGCATTGGCAGCATTCGGGGAACGTCAATATATCCTGTTCTACCCGGGCTGGTTTGCTGAAAAGGTGGATCGGGCAACCGGTAACGGCGTTTTGATTGCTCCGGGAGTTGGCTTGTCAGTTGTCCCAAGCGAATACGACGTGGGAGTCGTGCGCGTGTTGATTTCCTTTTACCGTTCCTGTCGCCAGCGTGTGGCTGAGAGTCTATCCGAAGTGATCGGACGATGGTTTAGCGAAGTTGGATCGAAGGGAGCCTTTGGTGAGCGCGGTCTGAAGGAAATGTCGCGGCACCTCTGGTACCGGGACCCCCACTGCATGCTTACAGTTGACGTAACTGAGTCGGGGCAAGGGACGCTGAACACACTGCTTTTGGCGATTCTGAACTGGGGAATGTCCGGTCCCCATCCGCTCGAGTCGATGGCCTGTGTGCCGGATGCGCCAACCACATCGCTTTGGCGTACACTGGGCGAAGAGTGTGAGGAGACCGCGCGCAACAATGTGGCAATCCCTCTCAACTGGTGATCGAGGTCAAAGAAAGGCGCATGGTCGTTGGGCGAAGTGGTAGCCGTCGGATCGACGCGTCGCGGCGGAACTATATGGCGTCAAGGCTCAGGCAGCCTGCCATGCCAGCAGAGACTTCGCCGACTAACCTAAGGAGTAGCGATGGGGTCGTCGCCGTATACTTACATTGTTCCGTATGAGGTGGACTTTCAGCGGGCGCTCGATGCATTGCGTAACCGCGAATTTGAGAACGGGCGCTATAACCCTGTCATTGCGCGTTTGCCTGGTCTGATCGATGAGCGTACGGGGCGGGGGCCGGGTCGACAACACACAAGCATCGACGATGCTCGCGAGGCAGCGGGAGCAGACGGAACCCGCTCGATTCTTGACATCGAGTTTGTCGGCGACGAGGGCGACATCGGCATCGCGCGCCGGATGACCGATGAAGAGCTCGAAGAATATTTCGAGACGACGACCCCCACGCGCGAAGAAATCTTGGAGAACTTGTCTGTTCACTACATCGAGCGAGGCGAAGCAGTCTGCCTCCCCGTCTATGACGAGGCGGGCGTACCCGTCGGCATCTGCTTCAGCGGTTATTCGTATGACTGACAAGGGAAGGGTATTAGGGTGCGGGGCGAAGTGTCCCCCTTCCCGAAATGTTTGCCGATTGGAGCGATTAAATAGGTAGAGAAACTGCCTCCTCCAGTGCCAAGAGGAAGGCGCCAACAAGTCCTGAAAAACGTTCGATTTACGCCGCACTCCAAAGAGACTTTTCTCATCGGTCGTCGCGCCGAGTGCGACTCCGCGATAACGTATGAGTTTTCGGCACGCGGAGCGTGTGCCGAAAAACGGATGAGTTTCCCGTTCCTGTGGCACTTATCGGCGGTTTAACGGCGTTCTCAGATAAGGGATGAGAATTCGGGGCGCGGGCAGTGTGGCGACCAAATCACAGCTGCCCGACCCGACGACCTAGCTTCTGAAATCCTCATGCCCATTGGCCGGCCAATCTTGACGATACTACACATGTCGTTTATATTCGACTTCTGTAGTGTCAGGAAAGGACGCCATGGTGAAGAAGCGAGAAACCACTCGGCCGCGAGCACCCAACGGACTGACGGACGCCGAGTGGGCGATCATGAATGTCGTTTGGGAAAACGAACCCTGCGCGGCAGGCACCGTGCAGGAGGCCCTCGAGACCTCCCACAAATGGGCGTATAGCACCGTCAAAACGACGATGGACCGAATGGTCGCCAAGGGACTGCTCGCGACGAAGGCCATCCGGAATCTGACCCTTTTCTCGTCCCAAATTAGCCGCGCCGATGCACAGCGCGGTGAGCTGCGACGTTTGCTGAGCCGAGCCTTTGACGGTGCGCTGACGCCGCTGATCCATTTTCTCGTCGAGGAAGAGAAACTCTCTCCCCAAGAGATCGCCGAGCTTCGCAGGTTGGTCAATCGGCGTTCCCAATCCTGACGCGGGTGCGTCTATGTCGCTCGCGGGAGTATGGACATGACCGAATTGTTTAACTCCGCTATTGAGTTGATCAATCACGCGGGCGCGATTTATTGGAAGTTTGCCTCCGCGATGTTCCTGCAGACCGTGGTGTTGATCGCGGTTCTGTACTTGCTCGAACTGTGTCTCCGACGACGCGTGCGACCCGTGGTCCGCTATTGGATCTGGTCGCTGGTGCTCCTTAAGCTGATGCTGCCAGTGACTCTCTACACACCCTTCAGTGTCGGCTACTGGCTGATGCGAGAGCCGGCCGTCATCGCGGAGGCTCCGTCGCCGTCGATCGTCCACGATGGGCCCACGCGGCCGTCGGTCTCGGCGGATGTCTCGTCAGAGCCGCCGCAACTGCCAAGCGACAATCCCGATTTTGAGTTCAGTCCGTCTGTGCCAGCGGGGACGCTAGGGCGGCGGGCCGAATTCACTTCCGAACCGGTAGCCGCCGCGGTCGAGAGTCGCCCAAGATTGTCGGCACCGAGCGGCAGCGGTTGGCTGTTCAGCGCCTGGTGCAGCCTGGCCGCGCTACTTGGCGCGATTGTTATTCATCGGGCGGCCAAGGTGTGGCAGCTCGCGCGGCGAGCGACTGAAGCGCCCCGTGAGCTGGACGGCCCCTTAAAAGTCGCCTGTCGCGCCCTGAATTTATCGGCTGATCGCATTCGATTGAGAATTTCGGAAGAAGTCGGGTGCCCGGCGATTTGCGGATTCTGGCGGCCGACACTTCTCATTCCGCAACGGTTGGTCGCTTTGCTCGATGACGAACAGTTCGAGCTGGTCATCGCCCATGAACTGAGCCATTGGAAGCGGTGGGATCTGCAGATCAACCTGCTGCAAACCGTGCTCCAGGTGGTCTATTTCTACAATCCGGCGGTTTGGATGGCCAACGCGGTCCTCCGCCGATTGCGGGAAGAAGCAGTGGACGAGGCCGTGCTCATTGCCGTCGCCGCTCCGACGGAGCGCTACAGCAACACATTGCTCGACGTCGCGGCCCATTCGCTACGGCCGGTCGAAATCAACGTCCGCCTGATCGGTATTCTGGAGTCCCGGAAAGCGCTCGTGAGTCGGATCCATCGCCTGGCGTCCGTGCCGCTGCCGAAATCGGCTCGCCTGGGACTCTGGGGATTCGCCGCGGTCGTCATGATTGGCGTGGCGTTGCTCCCGATGGCGGGGAGCCGTCGCGTCATTGCCGACAAACCAGCGGACAAACCGGCTGCCGGGGCGTCGGCCGAAGACGAGGACGAAAAGCAAGAAAAGTCTGCGGCGTCGACCGCGGCAGTCAGCGGCCGCATCACCGATGAGAACGGAAAGCCGGTTTCCGGCGCGACGGTTCAGTTCATCAACATGTCGAACCGCGCCGTCCAGGAGACGGCAACTACGCGCGACGGCCAATACCAGCTCGCTCGCCCGTGGTTTCCCGGCGAGCACCAGGTGCGGATCTACAGCGATCGGTGCCTCGGCTTCACCGATTTCAACGACTGCCCGCGCGTCGTTCTGGATGCACAAAAGCCGATCGTCCGTGATTTCACCCTCAAGCTCGCCTGTCAGGTGCGCCTGCAGACCCTCGACGAACAGGGGCACCCAATTCAGGGAGTCCGGCTCTTCAGGGCGGGCTCCAACAATCCCTATCAAGCGGATACGGACCGCCAAGGCTGGATGACGATCGGCGGTCTCGTTCCAGCCGAATACGTCTTCGCGTTCAAGAGCGACGGATTCGTCATGACGCGACTGACGGTCAAAATCGAGTCCCCGAAGTCGGTCATCGAGCGAAAGCTGGTACTGAAACGGGGCGTGTCCGTCAAAGGCACGGTCGCTTGCTCGGACGGCAAACCGGCCGCCGGCTGGCGGGTCGTCGCGCTGCCGAGCTGGTGGGACTTTCACTCGTCCCCAATTGGCGAGCTGATCGCAAAGGACGGGACTTTCGTGCTTCCGCACATCGGACCGGGAGCCTACGAAGTGACGATCTCCATTCCCACGCAAGACAATTCGAAGCTGTTGAGGAACGTGGAACTCATCAATCAAAAGGGGCGGCTGACGCTACGCATTGATGCTCCGTCGCCGGACTCAATGGTCATGATTCACGGGCGTTTCCGGTTCATCGGCGGGCGGCCGAAGTCGCGGATCTGGATCAGCGCCACTTCGTCAGAGGGACAGCATTCCAGCGGCGACTGGCGCGGCGGACAGCGAAGCGATGATTTTTCGCTAGGGCCGGTTCCAAGCGGTAAATATCGCCTGCTCTTCGACTCACCGGAGATTGAAACGAAGCAAATCGATTCGGTCACTGCGCCGGTCAAAGACCTGAAGGTCGACATTCAAGTTCGCGGTCTGATTGTGCTCCGCGGCTCGGTCGTGGTCACGGGCGCAAAAGGCCCCGAGCCCGTCCGCGATTTTCTGATCCGCGTCGTCAAGTTGAAGAATCTGCGTGGAACGAACTTCACACCAAGCGAAAAATGGCAAACGGTCTACGGTTCCCGGGGGGAATTCGCCGAGGAAGTCCCCGGGCCGGGAATCTATGCCGTCGAGGCAACGGCCGACGGCTTTGCGACGATTCGCAGCGAGCCGATCAACACCGACGAATTGCCGAAGACCGGGATTCGCCTCACATTATCGAAGGGCGCCGTGCTCTTTGGAACGGTCGTTGATGAGGAGGGGCGACCCATCGACGGCGCAGTTGTGATGTCCTTGGCCAAGTCCGGGGGCCAACTGCCGATGTCGTCCGCTGACATACCTGAGGGGATCGGGGTCCGGACCGTCCACGGTCGCTTTCATTTTGACGGCCTCACACCGGGAAACGACACCTTTCAGGTTGTCAATCCCGACTATGCCCTGGCCCTCGTCCGAAACCTCGAGGTCCGCTCGCGGCAGCAAGAATCGCTGACGATCGTGATGAAGCGTGGAGGCACCGTTGCTGGTCATGTGCAGGACGAGCGCGGCCGCCCGCTGGCCGGCGTTTCACTTCGTTTTCAAAGGTACCGATCCGCCTTCGCTGGGGAACGGTACGGGAGCCGATTCGCGTCGGCCGTCACCGACGCGAACGGTTACTACGAGGTCCATCATTTGCCCGAAGAGCGGATTCACATTCTGCGAGATCAAGGCGCCCGCTCACTCGGCGTGTTTCACCAGGCCGTCCTTCCTCTCAATTCGCAAACCCGAACTGTCGATTTCGGGGGGCGCGTGACGGTTTCCGGCCAACTCTTCGTCAATGGCCTGCCGCTGGCGAGCACGAAGCTGAACCTGACTGACCAGGACGCACACGGCGATGACTTCGGTGCCACGACAATCA
>DASZIA010000316.1:0-36617 GCA_035949535.1 Planctomycetaceae bacterium
TACTCCTGGTTTGACGGCCAACTTCTCCCAGACTCTCAATTGCCTCGTCCGCCGCAACAGCTGCTGCATGAACTGCGCCGTTTGGCGGATCGCTTTCGACGCGAGGGAAGGGGTGCCGCTCCGCTTTCTGTGTTCCTCAGCACACCTGAGTTCGCGGAGATTCTGGCTCGCTCGGCCGTTACGCGCCGATATATCGAGCAGCTCATCAAGAACGATCATTCCGTTGAACCGACTGTGCTCACGCTCGAGGGCTGGCTCGAGCCCGACGTTACCGGCTTTGAAGCGAACTTCCACATCGACCAAGGTTACTCGGCCCTGCTTCACCGCGCCACCGAGGAGGCACGCCTCGACATACGCCTCGACCGGCCCGTTCACAGACTTGAATGGGAACCCGGCAGCGTGAGCGTGTTTGCCCGCAACCTGAAGCTGCAATCCCGTGCGGCGCTCGTTACGTTGCCTCTGGGCGTGCTCCAGCAAGGCGATGTGATCTTCGATGAACCGCTGCCGTCGTCGAAGCTTGAGGCGATCCACGCGTTGCGTGCCGGCAAGGCGTTCAAAATGGTCACGAGCTTTCGTGCCTTGCACCGGGGCAAGTCGTTCTGGCCCGAAGGAATGGCATTTCTCGCGAGCGCCCTCGACTCACAACTGCACTGGCCGACGTCTCTATGGCGTCGCCGCGGGCAACGGCACCTGCTCACCCACCTCGTGGGGGGCGATGCTGCCGACCGTTTCGGACACCATCCCGATCCGCCCCAGGCAATCCTCAACCAACTTGTCCACATGTTCGGCAACGAGCGGATCCGTGATCTCTTCGTGCGTGCCGAGTGGCGCGTGTGGCACGACGATCGTTACAGCCGCAGCGGCTACTCTGCGCTCCCGGATGACACGGTCTCGGGGGCCAGGGAAGCGCTTAGCATGCCCGTCGCAGACACCTTGTTCTTCGCCGGCGAAGCCGTCGGCGTCAAAGGCAAGCCAGGCAACGTTGCGTCGGTGCATGGAGCGATCGAAAGCGGAATCCAAGCTGCGCGCGATGTCATTACGTCGTTAAGAAACTGAACACGCGAAGAGTGCCGGCTGTGGGAACTGACGTCGTCAATAATCCCCGACCGAACTGTGGTCCGGGCGGGGAATTGACGCTCTCCGCCGCGCCGATAGACTCGAATCTCTCGTGTCCCCGCCTCCGGAGAGGATTCATGAAACTCGCGCTTCCAATCGCGATCGCTTTCCTTCTCGCCGACGCTTGCCAATCGGTCCTTGCCGATGATTACCGCGCTACGCTCTCTGGGCACGGCTTCGCCCCTGTGAACGGCACCCGGCTGTATTACGAGGTGCAGGGGCAAGGCCAGCCGCTCGTCTTGATCCACGGCGGCAATCTCGATAGCCGCATGTGGGACGATCAGTTCGCCCTGTACGCCAAGCGCTATCGCGTGCTGCGCTACGATGTGCGCGGCTTCGGTGGTTCCGTCCGACCCGCAGAGCAGGTTTACTCAGATCCCGACGACCTCGCCGCTCTGTTGGACTACCTTGAGATGCCCAAGGCGCACGTGGTGGGCCTCTCGCTCGGCGGGATGATCGCGTTGGATTTCGCAGTAACCCGACCCAAGCGCGTGCTGTCATTGGTCCTGGCCGGAGCCGGCCTTTCTGGCTTTGAGCAGCCTGACCCCGCCGGCGAAGAAGCCTGGTGGACTCGGATTCTAGCAGCCCGCGACGAAGGAGCCGAAAAGGTCGTCGACATGTGGCTCAAAGACGCGTACATGGCACCGGCCATGGAAAACCCCGCACTCGCCAAACGACTGCGGTACCTCTCGTACGAAAACGCTCACTACTGGCTCGAGAACCCCGTCCTGCGAAGGTTCCCGCGGCCGACGACGGCCAAGCGGCTTGGCGAGATCACGGTGCCCACGCTGGTGATTCTCGGCGAGCGCGACGTGGGGCGCACCCTGGCGATCGGCGTCAGATTGGTCCGGGACATCAAAGGAGCAAAGAAAGTTGTGATCCCAAAAGCCGGACATATGGTCAACTTGGAGAGCCCGGCCGCGTTTGATACGGCGGTGATGGAGTTCTTGCACTGAGAGCCGCCGACCGACGCGCATCGCCCTTTCAGGCGCCGGCGCCGGGTAGTGGTACGTTTTGAATTATTGTGACTTCGTTTCAGTCCACGAATGGCCGCAGTCCGAGCACACACGGGTAATGGTCTTTTTCCCCGTTGATTTTAAGTCCGGTGTGAATGTGCTGATGCTGCGTTCCTCTTCGATTCCGAAGCTCGTGCTTACGGTGATTTGAGTCGATCCGCACTCTGGGCATGGGGGCATTGTGGGCATCGCGCTTATCCTTTCGTTAGGACCGCATTGTACAACTCCTCTAGCGTCCATTCCCGGTCCGCGACCCCGGCCAGCATCGCGGGCGTGGCGTTCGTCGTTCGCGGCTTCCAAACGAAGTTGAAATAGGCGAAGTGGAGCGCCACGGCGGCGGCCAGATTCTCGCGCTTTTTCGAGAACGCCAGGGTGAGGCGAGCGAATCTCTTGACGAACATCCGAATCGTCAAATTGTTGCGCTCAACATGGCTGGTCCCAAACTCTCGCGGGTTGAGGTTGCCGAACACCGTGCGCCGTTGGGTCTGGATCATTTCGGGCGGAGCGTATCGACCCGGCTGATCGGCGTTGCGGTAATCCTTGATGCAAGTGCCGTAGTCCGCGTAGGGGCCGAATGCCAAGTCCACGGCCTCGGGATAAGCCGCGAAGCCGTCTGTCGAAATCTGGACGATCTTGCGAAAAAAACCCTTCTTGAAGTTGCGGTCATCAATCTCGTTGGGCGATGGCAGAACCAGGCGACGGGCGAGATCAACCATTAGGCGACGCGCCATGTCGGCGGACCGCTTCCCGATCGCAAACGTCGGGACGAGCTTGGTGTCTTGATCGAACGCAACCCAAAGATACTGGTCGCCGATGTTGGAGTTGTGCCGCTCTTGGATCGTCAGCCGGCCCTGCTTTTTGAGAACGAAGGTCCAGATCTCATCTACCTGGACGTGACGCAGGTGAAGCCCGCGCATCTGCTCGTCAAGGAATTGGCGAGCGGCTTGGCCGAACGTGACCATAAACCGCATGAGGGCCGTGCGGTGAATGTCCGTGACACGCGTGATTGAGCGAAGCGAATTGCCCTCGACCAGCAGGCGGAGCGCGGCGAGTTTGCGGTCGTGCGAGAGGACGTTGGACACAGCGAAAGCTCCCATTTCTGGGGCCGTTCGCTAGAATTGAGTTACCACGTCAGTCTGGCGAACAGCCGGATTGTCGAGCCCCGGCTTCGTTACAAGCGAAACCGGGGTTTTCCTTTGCTCGATTTATTGTACCGAAAATAAAGGTACAAGCAAGCCTGTTTGGCCTTGATTGTCGTATTTTTTGCGGTACATTCACTCCATGACACACAAGAAGCGGGGGCGGCCACCTAAGCCCCTAAAAAATCGAAAGGTGGGCTATCTGGACGTGCGGCTTGAGCCGGACGAAAAGCAGGCTTTCAAGGACGCGGCAGACGTTGCTGGGCTCCCGCTTTCGACCTGGGTCCGAGAAAGGCTGCGCCGGTCGGCCACCAAGGAGCTTGAGGCTGCAAACGTCCCTATCGCGTTCCTAAAGCATTTGACGGGAGAATGACGTGGCGATGTCAGGTATCGGGAAAATCGGCATTGCGGATCTGGGCATCGGTCAGGTTATTAAGCACAACAAGCTAACGGTTCCGCTAAATCAGCGCGAGTATTCTTGGACAGAAAAGGAAGTCGTCGATCTGTTCGATGACCTGCAAAAGTCGATCGACCGTTCTGAGCCGAATTATTTCCTGGGAACGATTGCGCTTACGGGCACTGATCCAGGTGAGCCGGAAGTCACCGACGGACAGCAACGCCTCGCAACGACCACGATCCTGTTGTCCGCGATGCGAGATTATTTTGTGGCCCAGGATGACGTGTTCAACGCGGAGGTCATTGAGCGCAATTACCTGACGATCGAAGACCAAGAGGCGCGGAAGTGGGTCCCCCGACTCACGATGAACATCGATGATCGCGAGTTTTTTGGCAACCAAATTGCGACCCGCCCAGGCGACGCCAAAAGAAAGAAGCGGCCGAAAGGCGCATCGAATGAGCGGATCGAATCTGCAATTTCTCTGGCAAAAGATCGCATCGCAAAAATCACAGGCACTTACAGCAAAGTGGCGGACCAAACCAAGCGCCTAACTCATTGGATGAAATTCGTCACAAATCAGGCATTGGTCATCGCCCTTACTTTGCCGAGCGATCTCGACGCATTTCGCATGTTTGAAACCCTAAACGACCGGGGGCTCAAAACCTCGCAGGTTGACATCATTAAGAATTACCTGTTTCGCGAGGCTGCAAGGAAAATGTCGGTCGTTCAGCCAGTCTGGTCGCGAATGATTGGCATACTCGACAGCTTGGACATTGAAGAAGTCGCCCTGGTTTATCTGAGGCATTTTTTAATCACACTTCATGGGGCATCCAGGGAGCGCGAGCTTTACGAAAAAGTCGAAGGCTCGGTTTCCGGTGCCACGGCCGCCGTCGAATTCATTGGAAAGCTTGATGAGTCAGCGGTCGATTATGCGGCGATTCTCTCGCCGGATCATCGCAAATGGAACACGTATCCCCGCTCCATCATTAACTCGATTAGGACCCTACGAGAGCTTCGGGTAGTTCAAATCCGTCCATTAATGTTGGCAGTTGCCACACGTTTTGAGCCACGCGAGGCCGAAAGAGCCTTTAAGGCATTCGTGAGCTGGACTGTTCGGTTCTTGATCGCGGGCGGCGGCAGAGGCGGCACGCTCGACGAGCATTACGGCCGCGTTGCGCGCGAGGTTGGCACCGGGAAGGCCACCACGACGATGCAGCTAGAGCGGCTTCTTATCGAGATCATTCCGAACGATGCGGCCTTCGAGGAATCGTTTTCCGGTGCGAAGGTTTCAAAGAACTACCTTGCGCGGTATTACCTGCGTGCGCTCGAATTGAAGCTCAAAGGCGACAAGGAGCCGGAATGGATTCCGAATGAGGACGCGGCAATCAACCTGGAGCACATAATTCCCGAAAACCCCGGGAATAATTGGCCTCACGTCAGCCGCGACCAAGCTGAAGCTCTGTTAACCAGACTCGGCAACATGGCCCTTTTGCAGGCCAGCAAGAATTCGGTTGAAGGCAACGCGAGCTTTCCCCAAAAGGCAAAGTCGTTCAAGCAGTCTGCGTACATTCTGACATCGGAAATCGCCAAGGAAAACGGCTGGGACGGCAGTCACATCGATAAGCGCCAGAAGCGCCTAGCCAAACTCGCGGTACAAACGTGGCCGATTCGCCACTAAGCCGGCGCTTCTCAAAACGTACCACTACCCGGCGCCGTTACCGCTCGTCATTCCTTCCGCTTTCCGCTAAGGTTCTGGCTCCGGCGCAAATTCCCGGACGCTCGCAGGCACCGCTCCGCAAGAACGCGTTCATGACTCAACTCGAGCACTTGCACGAGCGGCTCGCTCCGCTCAAGGTGGCCCTGCTCAACCATCCGGTCTATCACGCCATCGACTGCCTCGAATCGCTGCACGTCTTCATGGAGCACCACGTCTTCGCAGTGTGGGACTTCATGTCGCTGCTCAAAACGCTGCAGCGGATGCTCTCGTCGGTCGAGGTCCCCTGGCTGCCCGGCGACAACATCCTCGGCTGCCGCTTCATCAACGAAATCGTCGTGGCTGAGGAGAGCGACGCCGACGGCCAGGGCGGATTCGTCAGCCACTTCGAGCTTTATCGCCGGGCGATGAAACAGTGCGGAGCCAATACGGCTTCCATCGACGGCTTCTTGAACGCTCTTCGCCAAGGCCAGCCGCTGCCCACCGTACTGCACACCGCCAGCCTCGACTCGGCGGGAGTCGAATCAGCACCAGTCGCCCCGTGCGCTCGTGCGTTCGTCCAGCAGACCTTCGTCGTCATCGAAACAGGCAATCTCTGCGCCGTCGCCTCGGCCTTCACCTTCGGCCGGGAAGATCTGCTGCCGGCGTTATTCCAGCGAATCGTCGACGAGCTGAACGTCGAAGCCCGAGGCGGCCTCGACATCTTCCGCTATTACCTCAACCGCCACATCGGCCTCGACGGCGACGAACACGGCCCCATGGCCAGCCGCCTCATGCAATCACTCTGCGGCCAGGACGACGCCAAGTGGGCGATCGCCGAACAGGCGGCGGTGAACTCGCTGAAAGCGCGGCGAGAACTGTGGGATGGGATTTATGCGACGATGCGACAACGCAAGGCATACCAGCCGGCCCTCTGGCCTGCCGACCAATAGGTCAGGCTTACACGGTAGTCCGTTGCGTCCCCAACGCAAGACGCCGTATCGTTTCGATCTTCTTAATCCAGCCGCCAAAGCTCTATTGCCGGTCGCAATTCGGGAAAGGCATCGTACAGAAGGGTGCTCACGGCTATCCATCGCGTTGCTTTGATAGCTCGTCTAGGCGAATAGACGCCTGTCTGGACCGCCACGTTGCGTGCCTCAAATCGGCGCCAATCAGACGGCGGAAGGCGTAGATCGCCGATTCGCCAGACACTGCAGCCGCTTATCCCGCCAAGGCCTCGTGGGAACGCCATGTCCTGGCCGTCCAAATTGCGGAATACTGCAGCGGAACCGTCGTCGTTACTTATGCCATTCGGATCGGCGTCGAGTAGCAGGTGAAAACGGTCTTGAAACCCTTCGAGCGCGTCTGTGTGGCGATCAAATCGATAGGTCGTAAACTGCAAAGCCCTAAGTTGTAGCACCTCGCTATCGGCGGCGCTCGGGCGGGCCCAGACCGCCGGAAACCCAAACAAGGTATAGACTGCGGTTCGACTCTGCTCTCCACAATCAACGTCCGTAAGCCGCAAGAATGTTTTGCCTGCTAATCTTTTAACTGCGTCGTCGGGCAACCGATGCACAGCAACGTCAAACAGATCTTCATCGCTCCCGTACTGGTGGCCGCAAGAACACAAGAACTGCCCGGCGACGGCGACGAAAGAGCCGGCGCCTGACGAGATTCCGAGAGTTTTGCCGTGCTCGCTCGCCTGCCTGACAACGTGACCCGCTGTGACCACAAAGGATGAGTCAGCAATCCGAAGAAGAATGCCCGTTCCAAATTGATGAACCTGTCCTTCATGTGCGATTACGATCGCCACGGTGGATTCCCAGGCATGCGCGGGTATGGCGGCCGTCGCATGTTGGTTTAGATCTTTCTGAATCTCGGAACCATCCGTCATGATCGAACCCGCCTCGCCTTCAGACTGAGCCCACTGCGCGGCCATTTCTGGCTGCGCGACGTACTGCTTCAATCGGTTGCGTCACCGGCCTCGATGTTGACTTGATCGGCCAGCGTTTTAAGCGGAAATGGCCCCTGCGACGGCCGTTCGCCGTAGTCGACGTACAAGCCCGGGTAGCCCAGTCGCGCAAGCACCGCCTTATTAATCAGCGTTCTCAAGATATCGAATCTCAATACCTCGGCGCCGATGTTGTCGAGCGTGCGCGGGTCCAAAAGAGTTCGTCGTCCGTGGAGGCAGTCGTTGCGCTTGGCGACGGCCTCTAACTCGGCTTCACTGACAGACAGACCGTCAAACTCCAGAGCCTCGACCAACTTATCGGGGTTTGTCCTTTCAGCGAAGCTGTTAATACGTTGGTCGATGATCTGCGCCCTAGTTTCGTCGAGCTTCAGCTTGCCGGACTTGTTGGCGCGTTCGACCGCCCCCTTCATCTTTGCTCGCAGAGGTTCGAGAACGTCCGGATTAATCAGGAAATTATCAATCCGGGATATCGCATCTACGGACCCTTCGATAATACCAGCCACGGCGCCAGACCGACTGGCCGTCAAGTCGATGCCCCGCTCTTTCGCAAACGCACTGACAGCATTGGCTAGCTCCGTCCTTAACGCCCTGAACTGCGGTTTGGTGAGGAATCTGCCTCTTGGACGATTTTCGGCGGGGTTGTCCTCCAAGTACGCATCGTGCGCAGCCGCAAAGCGTTCCAACGCAACGCTCGCGAGGCCAAGCCTATCGTCCAAGTACGCCGTCGTCGCGTACCAGAGGGGCCCGACGATCCAGTCGAGTTCGAACCACCTCCGCATCTTCAAATAAGAGGCGAATAGCGACGGCAGAGTCGCGACAATTGCGGCGCTGTGTTGGAGCGACTGCAAGGGGACAGCCTGATAGCTGAGAGCCGCTTGAGGCTGGTCATCGATCCTAGCCTTCCCGAAATAAGTCCTTCTCAGGTGTGTCCCGTCGACAAATCGGTCCACAAATAAGAATGGGATCCGTTTGCCGCACATGAAGGAAAGTAGGCCACTTGCCGCAAGGCACGCATCCGGGATGTGCCAGTCGCACGCCTCGTTGCGCACCAAGTCGGCATCAAAGGTGAGCCAGCAGGCGTTACGACTTTGCGGCAGGACCCTGGCCGCGAACAGGGTGAGCTGTGGCTCCTCCGACAGCGGACAGGAGCATCGAAACGCTGAGTGAATTGTCCCGTCCAAAGTCCAAGAGATCTCCTCTAGACTCGGCCAGCGGTACACGCAGAGGTCGGGAACGAGCAGACGACAAGCCCCCAATGTTTCGTGCGCGAAGGATAACTCGGAATTTCGTTCGATGCGGACGGTAGCCGCGAGTGCCGTTCCTCTTATTAAGCGTTTCGTAGTGACAACCGACGAACCGAACTGCGATTCGGTTTTCACGCTGGCCATAACTTCGTAGACATTGATCGAGTTCCCGGAACCAGCGATTCGCGCGACAAGCTGTGGGTCGAGAGACGGCTCAAGGATTGCCCCCGCGCCCCGAACAGCAGGTCCTGAGGGACTAACCAAAAAGCCGGAGGTCGCGTCTGTCTCGATCCAGAACTGTAAGCCCCTCTCTGGATGCCAAGTTATCTCGCCAGTTCCGCTACCGCCCCCCCGATGAGCGGGCATCGAAAAACTTTCGACGGGGTATTGATGCGTCCCGTCCGGCAGCAATTGCGGTTTAGCGCTCGTCAGAACACCCTTTCATTCCAGCGAAAAAGTTACGAATTGCTCGTGTCGGCTGTGGCAGGACTGACGTCCGGAGCAGGTTTGGATTTCCTCTCGCGTCGTTTCCTGAGTCGCCCGGCTTTTTCGGGAAGGACATAAATGGTATTGATTAAGCCCTCGACGATCCCGACTCCGTCTTCGATATCCGATGCTGAGGGAGTATCGAGTTCATGGAGCGCGGCATTGCCGAGATACCGCTCCTCATGGAGCAGCTCGGCTTGGCTTTTCGTTAGTAAGCCTTCCTTGACGAGCGCTTCGATCTTGTTTTGCAAATTCTTCCCATCGATCTCTTCGTCGCGACAAATCGCTTCAACAACCGCACGGAGGCCCCCAGCTGCGAGCGTCAGGATATTGCTGTTCAGAGCGTCGACGGTTTCGCGGTACATTTTCCAAACGGTCTTAGGAATCAGCTGGTCGCCGGCGTCATCCAGCAAATCGAGCTGATGAAATGCCGTGCGCCTGCCCCTTTTCCCCGGAGCGTCCGGGTAAACCACGAAATCTTCCTCTTCTTGCCTTTCGTGGACGTCGTAGCGATACAAGTCCAACGTGCTAATCACGTACTTGATCTTCTCGCAACCCATGCACTCGACGAGCCGATGGTATTCACGTCTGACCTCCGGACCATCGGGATCGTCGACAATGTGCAGGGCCTTCTCGAAGAGCACGCGGTGGTTTCGGTAACTGTTTCCGCACTCTGAGCACGGCACCCAAATCGTGTCTTTGTCGAACCTGTGCTCTGGCATTTCACTTCGCCTAGTACGCGGCCTAAATCACCCAAGGAAAATCTGGCGGCAGATCGAAGGTCGCGCTCGCTACACGGCAGATCTGGGTCGCGCAACACCTGACCCGCGCGAGCCACCGCGCTGATATCAATGAATGTGCGCTGTCGCGCGCGATCTTCGAATCTGAAGACTCGGCTTCCTCACCCAAATCGGGATCATAGGTCGCCACCCCTCGCCGTCAAGCGTTCGCCGGAAGCCGAGTTCTGGGTTCCCTCCTGCCCAGAGGCGGGCCGCCTAATCTCAACCTGCCTATTGACTTGCGTCCGCGCGAACCTGCCCTTACCTTGCCGGTCTTTTCCGTTATCCTACGATTGAATTGCCGGCCCTTCTATTTCCGGCGGTCCTCTTGCGCTCGGGGTGTCTCCCATGCTCGACGTCAAACGTGAGGTTGGTGTTCCCTCGATTCAGACTGAACTGCCCGGGCCTAAGGCGCGGCGGATGGTCGAGCGCGACGAGCGGGTGACGTCGCCTTCTTACACGCGCGTTTATCCGTTGGTTGTGGCGCGGGGCGAAGGGGTGATGATCGAGGACGTCGATGGCAATCGGTTTTTGGATTTCAACGCGGGGATTGCCGTTTGTTCGACCGGGCATTGTCATCCGCGCGTCGTCGAGGCGATCAATCGGCAGGCCGCCAACCTGTTGCACATGTCGGGGACCGATTTTTATTACCCGGCCGAACTCGAGCTGGCCGAAAAACTGACGCAGATCACGCCGGGAAAATTTGCCAAGCGGGTCTTCTTCACGAATTCGGGGACCGAAGCGGTCGAGGCGGCGTTCAAGCTGGCGCGGTATCACAGCAAGCGGCAGAACTTGATCGCGTTCTACGGGGCTTTTCACGGCCGCACGATGGGCGCGGTTTCCCTGACGGCCAGCAAGGTCACGCATCGCCGCGGCTTTGGCCCGCTCGTGCCGGGCGTGATCCATGTGCCGTACGCCGATTGCCGCGGCGGGAACCACAAGCTTTCCGCAGGAGGGCCCGGCACCATTGAGATGATCGAAAAGACGCTGTTCCGCAAAGAGGTCGCTCCGGACGAAGTGGCCGCGATCTTCGTCGAGCCGATTCAGGGCGAGGGCGGATACCTCGTGCCGCCGCCCGAGTTCCATCGCGAGCTGCGGGCACTCTGCGATCGGCACGGCATTCTGCTGGTCGTCGATGAGATTCAGTCGGGCATGGGCCGCACGGGAAAAATGTGCGCGATCGAGCATTGGGGCGTCGAGCCGGACATCGTCTGCCTGGCGAAGGGAATCGCGTCGGGGTTGCCGCTCGGCGCGATCGTGGCTCGAGCGGAGCTGATGGACTGGCCCCCCGGAGCACACGCCAGCACCTTCGGCGGCAACCCGGTGGCCTGCGCGGCCGCGCTCGAGACGATCGCCCTGCTTGAGGAAGAGCTGATGGAGAACGCCACCCGTCAGGGGAACTTCCTCCTCGCAGAGCTGGCGAAACTCAAACGGACGCATCCGATGATCGCCGAGGTGCGGGGCAAAGGCCTGATGATCGGCTTCGACATCGTGGCGGCGGACGGTTCGCCGGCGCCCGAGGAGGCCGAACGCCTGGTCCAGATGTGTTTTCACAAGGGACTCTTGCTGTTGCGCTGCGGCGAAAGCGCGATCCGGATCTGCCCGCCGCTGGTGGTGACTCAGGAGCATTGCGAGACGGCCCTGTCGATCATGGCCGAATGCCTCGACGAAATGAGCGGCAAGCCGGCCCGTGCTGGGGGTACGGCGGCCGGGGCGAAGCCGTAAGGGCAGCTTACTTCGGCCCGAGCCCTTATCCCGGCGCGAGCGCTCATCGGCCGTGATCGTTCAAGCGGGAGGAGCCCTCACCCCGGCCCTCTCCCATCGGAATGGGAGAGGGAGAAATGCCCTCGTCCGGTGCTTAGACAGGAGCGCGGCGTGCAGGCTCTTCTAAAATGAAACGGAACGAACCAGAGACAATCCTCGGCGAGGAGCAGCGATGCACGAATCCATTCTTGAACGATTGGGAGTCACCTCTCCGGCGGGAGCGGGCGGTGTGTTGTCGGGCATACAAGCAGCCGGCAAGCGGATCGACGCGACCGGTTCCGAGTTGGTGTCTCTCAATCCATCGACGGGCGAACCGTTGGGCCGCGTTCGGACGGCAACGCGCGGCGAATATGATGCCGTCGTCGCCGCCTCCGAACAAACTTTCCTTCGTTGGAGGGAGGTGCCGGCTCCCAAGCGAGGTGAACTCGTCCGCGCGATCGGCGACGAGTTGCGGAAGCACAAAGCCGACCTGGGCCTGCTCGTCACGCTCGAGATGGGGAAGATCCGAGCGGAGGGGGAAGGCGAAGTTCAGGAAATGATCGACATGTGCGACTTCGCGGTCGGACTGTCGCGGCAGCTCTACGGTCTGACGATGCCAAGCGAACGGCCGCAGCACCGGCTGTTTGAGCAATGGCATCCGCTCGGGCCGATCGGAGTGATCACCGCTTTCAACTTTCCGGTTGCCGTCTGGGCCTGGAACGCGATGCTCGCCGCCGTCTGTGGCGACACGGTCGTCTGGAAGCCGTCGCCGCATACTCCGCTCTGTGCGTTGGCGGTGCAGCAGATCGTCTCGAAAGTTGCCCGCGACGCCGGCTTTGACGGGCTGTTTACGCTCTGTACGACGGCGGGAGTCGAAGGAGGCCAATGGATGGCCGACGATCGGCGCTTGCCGCTGGTTTCCGCTACGGGAAGCTGCGCGATGGGGCGAGCGCTCGCACCGCGGATCGCCTCTCGGCTGGGGCGCTCCCTCCTAGAACTCGGAGGCAACAACGGCGTGATCGTCGCGCCGAGCGCGAACTTGGACCTCGCGCTTCGGGCCGTCGCGTTTGCCTCGTTGGGAACGACAGGCCAGCGCTGTACGACGTTGCGGCGGCTCTTCGTGCACGAGTCGGTGGCGGAGAAACTGCTCGCGCGGCTGGTCCCCGTCTTCAAGAGCGTGAGAATCGGCAACCCGTGGGAGGACGGTGTGCTGATGGGCCCGCTTGTCAGCCAGGCGGCTGTCGACGGCATGCAGCGGGCCCTCGAAACGGCCCGCTCGCAAGGGGGCGAAATCGTCTGCGGCGGCAAACGCGTCGCACGGCCCGGATTTTTCGTCGAGCCAGCCATCGTGCGAGCCCGGCCGGAGATGCCGATCGTCTCGGAGGAAACGTTCGCGCCCATCTTGTACGTGATGGCGTATACCGATTTCGATCAGGCGATCACGGCTCATAATCGCGTTTCGCAAGGCCTTTCGTCGGCCGTCTTCACCGATCGACTCACGGAAGCCGAGCGATTTCTCTCAGCGGCCGGCAGCGATTGCGGCATCGCCAACGTCAACATCGGCACCTCGGGAGCGGAGATCGGCGGAGCTTTCGGCGGCGAGAAAGACACGGGCGGCGGCCGAGAATCGGGCTCGGACTCGTGGAAGGCCTACATGCGCCGCCAAACCTGCACGGTCAACTGGGGCAACGACCTGCCGCTCGCCCAGGGGATCGAGTTCCCGGTCTCGGAATGAGCGGAGCGTCGGCTTGGCGTTCCGCTGTCTGCGTCCTTAGAATCGCCGCCTATGACATACGACGTCTACGGCGTGGGCAATTCGCTCGTTGATATCCAGGCGCAAGTCAGCGAGGCCGTGGTCGCCGAGCTTGGTTTTCCCAAAGGGTCGATGACCCTCGTCGATGAGGCGACGCAGACGAGAGTGCTCGGCAGCGTGGCCGGCGTCCCGTTTCATCGCTGTGCGGGGGGATCGGCGGCCAATACCATCCTGGGCATCGCTGACTTCGGCGCGACGACCGCGTATGCCGGAAAGACGGCCGACGACGAGCTGGGCCGGTTCTTTCTCGAAGACATGCGGCGGGTGGGCGTGTCGATCGAAGTCCCGCCGGCAGCCGGGCAGACCGGGACGTGCGTGATTCTGATTACGCCCGACGCCCAGCGGACGATGCTCACGCACTTGGGCGTTTCGGCCACACTGGGGCCCGATGACATCGACGGCAAGCAAATCGCGCAGTCGAAATACGTCTACATCGAGGGCTACCTGTTCACAGGCACGACCACGCGCGATGCCGCCCTGCTGGCGATCGCCCAGGCGAAAGCCGCCGGCGTGAAAGTGGCGTTCACGATCTCCGATCCGTTTCTGATCGCCGATCATCGTGAAGAATTTTGGGAGCTGATCCGCGGTCCGGTCGATCTCTTGTTTTGCAATCTTCAAGAGGCTCGCAGCCTGACTGGCTTGGAAGACGCAGTCGACTGCGCTCGCGAGATTCACCGGCACGCGGAAAACGTCGCGCTCACGCTGGGGGCCAACGGCTCGATCGTGATGCACCAGGGAGAGGTGCTGCCAATCGAAGGGGTGGCGGTGCGCGCGATCGACACGACCGGCGCGGGCGACATGTACGCCGCCGGATTGCTCTACGGCATCACAAATGGACTCACCTGGCGTTCGGCTGCTCGGCTGGCCTCGCATGCGGCCGCCAGGGTTGTGTCGCAGCTCGGGGCGCGTCTGAAGCGGCCCTTCACTGCGGCTGAGATCGCCGATCTCTTGCTTTAAAATGCCGGTGAAATTCCGGCAAGTTGGCTGCCGGTTGGAGCGGCGCACGCGCGGCGGCTAAAATTACAAAGCAGGCGATCCGGGCCGCGGACGGCGGCCGACGTCGTCGGAAGGAAAAGCCGTGCCCGGCTGTCACAAAGGATGGGAACGCATGTCGCCGATTCGTCCCTGGCTTGTCGTCTGCGCACTGTCCCTGGCGATCGGCGGCGAACAATCAGCACCGGCGGCTCCGCCGACTTTGGATGCGGCGCGTGCTTACGGTTACCTGCAAAAGATCTGTCGAATCGGCCGGCGGCCTAGCGGCAGCCCGGGGATGAGCGAACAGCAGACCGTCCTCGCCGAGCATTTCACGAAGCTCGGCGCCCAGGTTGCTTACCAGTCGTTCGATGCGGCCGACCCGGTCAGCGGCACGCCTGTGCGGATGTCGAACCTAATCGTCACCTGGCATCCGAAAATGAACGAGCGAGTGTTGATCGCCTGTCATTACGACACGCGACCCTTTCCCGATCGGGACCGGAAGAATCCTCGCGGGCTCTTCGTGGGAGCCAACGACGGCGCAAGCGGAGTTGCATTGCTCATGGAGCTGGGCAATCACATGACGGATCTGCAGGTTTCCCGCGGTGTCGATTTCGTCTTCTTTGACGGCGAAGAACTGGTGTACCAGGATCAGGGAAAGTATTTTTTGGGCTCGACCTATTTCGCGACTCAGTATCGCGACGCTCCGCCCCCCTACCGATACGTGGCCGGCGTGCTGCTCGACATGGTGGGCGACAGCAGCCTCGACTTGTTCCCCGAGAAGACCAGCGTGCGCCTGGCCCCCGGTGTGACGCAGAGCATTTGGGCGACCGCCAAGAAGCTCAAAATCCGCGAATTTCACCAGACACCGCGGCACGAGATCAACGACGATCACGTCCCGCTCAACGAAATCGCTCGCATTCCGACCTGCGACGTGATCGACTTCGACTATCCTTACTGGCACACGACGATGGACGTGCCGAGTCGCTGCTCGGGTGAGAGTCTGGTGAAAGTGGGCCGCGTCTTGCTCCGCTGGCTGACTTTGCCCCCCGAACAGCAGACTCCGCAGCAATAAGGTCGCCCGTGAATAATCCTTGGCCCGCCCTGATTGTCGCCGTGGTGCTGGTTATCTTCGGCACCAGCCTGATGGTGGCCCATGTCCGCTCGTGGGGCCGCCAGCGCGGCAAACTGGGCCTCGACGAGGACGAGCGCGGGTTCTTTCAGAAACGCCATCGCAGACGGATGCGGATTGCCGCGACGTTCATCATCCTGGGAATTCTGATCGGCGTCGGAGACGCCTTCTTGCCGATGCACAAGAACCAGCCGACGGCGATCACGCTCTACTGGATTGGCGTTTTGCTCCTCACAGGTTGGGTCATGCTTCAAGGGGTTAACGACTTGTGGTCGACGGCCGTGTACACCGGTAGCGAGCTGAGTCGCATTCAGCAAAAGCGGCACGAACTCGAGCGGCAGCTGGTCGAGTTCAAGCACCGCAACTTGGGTGATCGTGACCTCGACAATACAGCCGAGCGATGACGGACTTGCGTCAGTCGGCAGGTCCTCACGCGTTGTTGGAAGTGCCGTTTGCGGAAAATTCCGCGGCCCTCAAGCGGTAAAAAACGTGGGGAAGATCCGCGTGCAGACCTTCGCGCTCAAAGTGAAACCCGAGTTTTTCCATCACGCGTTGAGACGCAAGGTTGGTCCTCAGCGTGAAACAGATGACCTCCGTCAGGCCGATGCTCTTGAACGCCAGTTCTAAAATGGCTGTCGAAATCTCGGTCGCGAGCCCTTGGCCCCAGAGGTCCGGCAGAATCGCATAGGCCAGTTCGACTTCATTCTTGCCGAGCATTTCGGCATTCTTGAGTCCTGCCCGGCCGGCAAATCGATTCCCCTCTTTCGCTCGAATCGCCCAGAATCCGTAGTGGTGCCGGTCCCAGTGGTCCAGGCTGAGTTGCAGCCAGCGGGCGACTTCCTCGGCAGGGAGCGGTTTGCCATCAGCCGATAAGGTCGCCATGACACCGAGGTTTTGAAAGAGCCGCACGTAGTCGGCGAGATGCTCGGGCCGCAATCGCTCAGCAGTCAGGCGTTCTGTGCTGAAAGCGTCGATGGACGACTTCATGGTTTGATCCGCGCTCTCTTTTCGAGTCCCATCAAGAGTCGCGCGAGGGGGGCGACCGGCAGATCGGGCTGGAGGACGGTTTCCGGTCGCCCGAGCAGGCCCAGCACATTTTGGGCGGCCAGGAAACCGCTGCGGACGGCGCCTTCCATTGTGGAGGGCCAGCCGGTCCGCGTCCAATCGCCCGCGAGCTGCACGTTCGGAATCGGTGACTGCTGCGACGGCCGGCAGGCGTCTGCTCCCGGTCGCACCGAAAAAACGGCCCGGTGCTCCGTCACGAGCCGCGCATGCAAAAGCACGGCTTGATCCGTTTGCGGAAAGACGTCGGCCAACTCTCGCACGACCTGGTCGATGACCTCTTGTTGAGTGTTGGACGCGATGTTGCGGCTGGCGCTGATGATCACCTGGTAATTGTGCCCCTGCTCCGACTTCTGCGGCTCTTGCGAGTTTTGAAGGGTCGCCGTGTCACGAGTGTGCAGCGTATCTCGATTGAAGATCCACTGGCTGAGCCGGTCGATGAGCACGGCATGCGGCAGCTCGACTGGCCGGCTTTCCGCGTCGCCGCTCTTCGACCGATTTAACGTGGGTGGAAACAAAATCGGCCGATCGAACCACAAATGCACGCTCGAAATCGGTGCGGATTCAAGCTCCGAGACCTTCGCGAGATCGTGATTCCTGCATTCCGGCGGCAGCAAATCGACCACGAGCCAATGGGGAACCGCGACGATCACCTGTTCGGCCGCGACCGTCTCCCCCGTGCGAAGGACGACGCCAACGGCGCGACCCCCTTCCATCACGAGACGATCGACGCCCGCCTGCAGGCGGACGCTCGCGCCGCGCGCCGCCAGCCAGCTTGTCAGTCGTGCGCCATAAAGCGCGTCGAGCGGGACAGTCGGGATCTGGACCTGCCAGCCGTCGCGGTTGGCAAGAAATCCGTCGACAAAGACCTTTCGCGCACTGGCGACGTCGATGCGATCGAGCGTCTCGCTCAAGGAACTTACGAGCACGGGGGTCCAGAAGCGTTCGACCGCGGATTGCGGCTGCCGATGTCGTTCAAGCCAGGTCGCGAAATCATCGTCCGCGTGGGTCTTACTTCGCCTCGCTGATGCCAGCGCCCGCATCCCTCGGCCGATCGCCAAGAGGTCTCGCACCGAGAGGTAACTCGTCCGAGCGAAAGCAGCGGCGAGATGAAGGGGCGCCGGAAGCGCTCCGGCTGCCAAGCGGTTCACGACGCTGTCCCGTCCGATGAAATAGAGCTCTCGCTCGGTGCGGAACAGATCGGACAAGCCGAGCGTCCGGCAAAAGTGTTGAAAATTCGTGCAGCAACCGAGACTGACGTGTTGGCAGTTATCGATTTGAGTGCCGGTCGCCTTGTCGACAAACGAGCTGGCACGGCCGCCCAATCGGGGCCGCGACTCCAACACGGTCACGCCGACACCCCGCTCGGCCAGCGCCACGGCGGCAGCCAGACCAGCCAATCCCCCGCCGACAATCACCGTGCGGGGGCCGCGGGGGGGCATCGTCGTCAAGCCGGGACTACCACAATTGGTTCGGCGATCGTCGGCCGGGCCAGAGCGACGCGATTGACGAGCGGCGGCGAAAATCCCGGCGCCTCGACCCGGATTTCGTCGTCCTCCTCGAATTTCCAGTCGCGCGTGCCAAAGCTGAGCCGGCTCGTGCCGAAGAAATGCAGATGGACGTCACCGGGTCGGCGATGCTGCGGATATTTGAAATGATGGTCCTCGAGATTCCGTAGCGAGTGACACATCGAGAGCTCACCGCTTCGCAGCTCGCCGCTGTCGTAGATCGTGCTTTCGCGGCGCAGCACCGAGCAGCGAAGCGCGATGTCCTGAAAATCGGAATGCGTGTTGAGCACGGGCCCCACCGCACAGGCGCGCAATTTCGACGGCGCCAGGTGGAGGTAACTGATCTTCTCGGTGGCGTGATCCGACCATTCGTTCCCCAGGGCGAACCCTAGCCGCCGCGGACGACCGGCCGCATCGATCACGTAGCAGCCGACGATTTCGGGCTCTTCGCCCCCATCGAGCGCGAACGAGGGGACGTCGAGTGCGGCGCGATGGCCGCGCAGGATGCCGCCATCGCCCTTGTAGAACCATTCAGGCGCTTCTCCCCGCACGCCGCCGGCTGGCTTCCCCCCCTCGAGTCCGCGGGCGAACATGCGCGCAGAATCGGTAAGTGGTTGACTGGGTTTCATCATCTCGCCCGAGGCGGGGTCGGCTGCTCGGTGCATTTCGTCGCGAGACTGCATACTCCCCAGGTGGCTGAGTCCGGTGCCGCTCACCAGAACGTGATGCGGATCCGGATGATCCACCGGACACAACAAGAACGGCTCAACGCCCCCGGGTGCCGCCCGCCACAGTGAGTCCCAATCAAGTGTGGCGCCGGCGCCCGCGGCGAGGACCGCTCGCAAGAACGCCTCCAACAACAGATTGGTCCGGGAGGCCGCGTCAAAAACGTCGACGAGAAATCGCAGCTCGGGCCGCCGAGCGGTCACGTCCTGAACGACGGGCCCGTCGAGAATGCCGACACGCCGACCCGTCCCGGGAATTTCGAACTGCACAAGTTCCACGTCGATCCCCGCTGAATGCGAAGCCTCAACCAGCGAGCAGTATAGAGGCGGAGATTGCACGGTTCTAGAAACGGACCGGCGCTTGAGCCGCCGCGGACATCGACCAACAAAAAACGCCCCTCCCCGAATGGGAAGAGCGTTCTTTGGAAATCAGGTTCGGGCAATTTCGAGCGAGGCGCGGCTCACTCGAGGCGCCGCGACATTAAACCGCTGTCAGTGGGCCGTCGCGAAAGCAAAACCTCCGGCGATCGCACCTCCACTGACCCCCACGCTGGCACTAAAGGCGTGGTGCTTGCCGACCGAAACGGGACTGCCAATGCTGAGGATCGTCGTGCCCGATGAAACGCTGAAGGTGATGGCAATCGACTGGCCGCGAAGTTGCGATCCTTCGCGATCGGGCAGGATCTGCATCCCGCTCAGCCCCATTCGGGACAAGCTCTGCTTGGAAATCTGCCCATCGCCGGCCAGAGCCGGCACCGTGGTTAGAGCGAGAACGCACGCCAAGGAAATGAAACGCCTCATAGCAAGAGTCTCCTGACAAAGTTGGCGAATCAAGTCAAACGCAGGGAACCGGGCCGGCTCCGAGAAAGCGTTTGTCTGCATCCAAAACGAACCGCGTCGCGCTTCGTCCCGCTGCATTAGAGTGCTTCCACATCGCAGCGGCGGGCCGAACGCGTCACGTCCTATAAGCACGGGCCACTCTGAATGGGTTGAAGCACTGACAGAATCTTCCCGGGCTGCGTTCAGAGTCAGGGCCGGTTGGGTGCACTCTAGTCGTCGAATCCTTGGGGGTCAAATCGGTCGCCAGCGAAACAAAAAAAACGCCCCATCCCTTGAGGGGACGGGGCGTCTTGATCGCGCCGAATTCCGGCGGCACTTCGCGGGGGCCCATGGGACTTCCCGCGGCGAGCCGCCGTTAATCGCGCTTAGCCGACAATTAGTGGGCTTTCGCGGTCGAGAAACCACCGGCAGCAACGAAGCCAAAGTTCACTTTGACGTCGTCGCCCTTAACGCTGACGTCGCCGGCAGCGGCGGCGCTCAGGTTGGCGCCACTGGCGCTGTGATTGCCCGCGGCGAAGTAGCCGTTGACCGATCCAGCGCTGCCACCTTCGCCGCTGATGTGCGCGTAGCTAATGCCAGCGACGACAGCGATCGACGTGCCGCGAATTTGCATGCCCTGAGCGTCGCTCATGGTCTGCATGCCCGAGAGTCCCATCTTCGCCAGGGACTGATTGGAAACGCGGCCCTCACCAGCCATTGCCGGCGCCGCTGACAAAACCAACACCGACGCGATCGAGAGAAGAGTCTTCATGTCTGTGCCTTGAGAAGTAGGAACAAAAGGAGGTGCACCTTCGCCCGGGAAAACCACTGACGATTGGGTCGTCCCAAACACAACAGAATTCACAAACTACCCATCTTATCTTATCGTTGTCAACGACTTATCCGGCTAATTCGACCCAGTAATCTAAGAAAACGTTTAACATAGTGGCTTCCTGTATACTGGAGAGGGTTCCCGCGCCCTTGTCCCGCGGTGACTACCCACCATTTCGGGCGAAGGGAACAAAATAGAAACACGCTTCGTCGCAGAATTGCGGCGAAGCGTGTTTCTCAAGACGCAGGTCGATGCGCCGTGGGAGCCCGTGAGATCGGCTCACGGCGGATCGCTGGTTTGAGTCGTCAGCCTCAAACCATTGTCAGGTAGGAAATTAGTGGGCTTTCGCAGTCGAGAAACCACCGGCAGCGACGAAGCCGAAGTTCACTTTGACGTCGTCGCCCTTAATCGTGACGTCGCCAGCTGCGGCGGCGCTCAGGTTGGCACCGGACGCGCTGTGGTGGCCGGCGGCGAAGTAGCCGTTGATCGATCCAGCGCTGCCACCTTCGCCGCTGATGTGCGCGAAGCTAACGCCAGCGACGACGGCGATTGACGTGCCGCGAATTTGCATGCCCTGGGCGTCGTTCATGGTCTTCATGCCAGCCAAGCCCATCTTGGCCAGGGAGTTGGTCGAAACGTGACCTTCGCCAGCGAAAGCCGGAACGGCCGAGAACGCGACGATGGCGGCGAGTGCGTAAAGGCTCTTCATCTCAATAGTCTCCACTCATTTAAAAAAGGTGCGGAACCGGGATGCACAACAGAGCGGCTAGATGACTTGCTGCAGCGCTACGAGCAAAAATCCATTGCTCATGGGGTCCCACTCTAAGGCGACGATGGAGACTGGTAAATTACCTATGCCAGTTATTTTGTCCATTTTAACTTGCCAACGGCGACGGAATGAACTACGGCGCCTGTTCGACTTGGTTGCACCGTCGAAACACGCTGAGAGCGGCTGACTCAGCCAAGGCACAAGGCATTTGTCGACAGGGGTTTGTCGCTGGATGCCTGCTCCGTCAGGTCGACCAACTTGGCCTCACCTCTGGGTGTTTGGCGGCCGACGGGAATGCCGTTGAAAGAACTCCCAAATCAGGTCATTGGCGGAAATGGCCGTTGCGGCCGGTCCGAGATAGGCGGCCAAGGGAATTCTGCCGGGCCATGTGTGGCCGCCGCCGTGGATTGTGTAGAGAACGACTTCACTCCCCTCTGCGCCGGGACTCCAGCACCGCCTTTCAATGGTTAGAGCGTCCCCCGCCTCTGAAATCAGTGACTCGGCAGCACGAGGCGGGCAGCCATTCGCTTCGACCCAGCATCGCACCGAGGAATCGACCGACCGAAATTCCGTTTGCATTAAGCTCTTTGGACCGCGACCACCGGCATAGGGGGTGAACTCGTCGGCCGTTCCGTGGAAGTGCAGAATCGAAACGGGCCGCGTTGGCCGGCACGTGTCAGTCGCCACCGGCCCCGAAACAGACGCAATCGCCGCAATCCGGTCGGAAAGCTCCGACGCCAGGCGATAGGCCATCATGCCGCCGTTGGACATCCCCGTCGCATAGACCCGATTGAGGTCGATCTCCGCCACGCCGACCAGGTCGTCCAACAAAGCGCGAATGAAGCCGACGTCGTCAACGTCCTGCCGCATCGCATCGCCGCAGCAGCTGCCGGCATTCCAGGTCAGCCAGTTGGGGTTTCGGCCCGTTCCGCTCGGGTAGACCGCGAGAAACCCTCCAGAGTCAGCTGTCTCGTTCAAGCTGCAAAATCGCACCATCGTTTTGGCGTTGGTTCCGCCGCCGTGGAGGACCAGCACGAGCGGTGCCGCTTTGGACGCGTCGTAGGAAGGGGGCGCGTGGACGAGATACGTTCGCGAGCGGCCATCGAAGTCGAGGGAGCGTTGATGATCGCCGGGAGAAAGCATCGCACCGGCGTCTATTGGACGACCCGCACGGCCGTGACGTCATGGCCGTCGGCGCTGCCGACAAAATGGATCGAGAGGCGCGACTTCGCGTTTTGTTCGTAGATCCAGACTTCGCTGAGCCGTCCGGCAGCCACCACCCGGGTCCGCGAGTCGGGCACTCCATTCAACTTGCGGATCTGTTCGCGAGTCATGCCCGTGTAGTGGCCGGCTTCGGCTTGCTTCTGAAACGGATCGGCGGGCAATGCGGCAACTTCGGCCGCAGTCAGCCACTTGCCGTTGACCTTTTTGTATCCCAGGCGTTCGAGCTGCGACGAAATGTCCTTGAGCTCTGGCGCGGTCTTCGAGGCTTCGATCAAGAGTCGGGCCGCCGATTCATTGTCATCCAAGAGCGACTGATATTCGCGGGCGGCTTGCATCAGGTCGCTGGGACGTCCCGCCTTGGTGAGCCGCTCTTCCTTGACCTTCACCCAGGCTCGCTTGGCCTGTAGGGCCTTCTCCGGCTGGCCGCGGTGCTGAAACTGGTCGGCGAGCTCGAGCAAATCATCGCGGCTCAGGTGAACGACGTCCGCCAGTTTCTGATCCAGAGCGCCGCTGCGGAGCGATTCGGCGCGGGCATGGCGTTCGGGGATCTCTCGATCGATGCGATCGGCCAACTGCATCGGATCGCGGTTTCGCTCCTTGGCCCAAGTGTCCCAAAAGGCCGAGCGAACCTCGGTCCATAGGGCGCGGTTCACACGCAGTCGCTCGGGCGCGGAGGCCGTCCGGTACGTGCCAACCGGGTCGAGGGCGGCCCGTTTGCGGAGCGGCTCGTCCTGCCGCGTCAGGGGCACTTTGCAACCCTGCAGATTTTCGTCAATCTGCTGGGAAAGCCCTTCGAGGTCGTTGGACGAAGCCCGTGGGCCTTTCAGCGACAGCCAACGCCGGGCCAGCGACTCCTGCACGAATGCCAGACGGTCCTCTTCGGGAAGGCCGTATTGGGGATACTTCTTGGCGAGCGCCAGCCTGCCGTTGAGAGCGTCATCGGGCAGGAGCCTCTGCTCGCGGCGCACCCCCTCGGCATAACATGCACGAGACTCGCGCGTCAGAGCCCGGTCGGAATAAAACGTCCCGCGGGCCAGGACCCAATTCCCCAAGGCGTACCATTCCTCGGCGGGCGCGTCGGCCAGCGCCCCCTTTTTATCACGCAACGCTTCCTCATCCGAAGGGAGCGTGCGCAACTGTCGTACCACGAAGGTTGGCTTGCTCGACCGCATCTCGAAACGGCCAAACACCTCCAGATTGCGGCCATGCAGGTTGGCGGGGTCGACGGGGAACGGCTCGTCCTCCTTGTACCAGACGAAATTGAGATCCTCGCACTTCAGAAACCTCAGCAGCGTGGAAGAGAAAACGGCTTGGCGTCCCTCGATTTTCATCGAGGCGCCACTCTGAGCGTAGGCCGGCCACTCCCCTTTCTTCTTGGCCGCCATCAGCTCGGGAATCGCAACCGCACCCGCAGCCCGAACCGCCTTCGGGCTTGCCCCAGCAATTGCTACTGCGGCGATGACCAGCAGGGCGTGAGCGAAGTGGGAATGCTGCCGGCGTGTCACGGTTTGACTCCCACGATTTCGCCTTGCGCGGCCAGGAGGCGATTTGTGTCTTCGTCGCTACGCAAAGCGTCTGACCCGAGACCCAACGCCCGATACGTCTCGTCGCCGGTCCACAGGAACGCCGTCGCGTCTTTCAGGCGCAAGACCCAAGCCTTGCTCTTGGCCCCTTCTTCCGCGAACGAAACGAGCTGTCCGGCAAAAATGACGCGTTGGGGGCCGGCGACCGCCGAGCGGGGCTCGAGCGCCTTGAGCCGTGCGTCCAAGATCACCGCGGCGCCGTCGATTGGGAACGGATAGCGAATTAATGGCTGCTGTGTGCCGTCCGGACCTGCGTCCGTGACGATGTCGCCCTCGACGATGACCCACGAATCACGATGGTTGCGATCGAAGCGTTCGCTCCATTTGGTTTCACCTTCCGCGACCGCCAGGCGGGCCTCCTCACAGAGGTCGTAGAGCGACAAGCGCGACAAATGGGCGATGGCATTGAGTTCTTTGGCCTTCTGTCGCACGACGCGAGATTCGACATCATCGCGTCCCAGAATGTCGACCGCTTGCGCCGCCTGCTGATACTCGGCCGCCGCCTCGTCGAACCTGAGCGCCCGGAAGGCCGCGTCGCCGGCATCCAAATGCTCGCGCAGAGTGAGTGCCGCCTTCTCTTTTCGCTGCGACTGCCAGACGAAGTAACCGGTCAGGACGACGACGCCGAAGATCGCGCACGCCACAACGCGGACGGGCGTCAATAAAGCCCCGCGCGACTTCAGTTCAATTGCGTCGATGCGAACTTCGCTCGCTGAATCCGGCGAGGTCGAAACGGCCCGGGCCGAGGCGGGACTCGCAGCGGGCGCCGCTTTCGCCGCGACTTCAGCCGACCCAGCCACGACATTTCTGCGTGACGACGCAGCCGGGGCCGCTCCGGGTGAAGCGGGGGGCGGCGTGGATTCGCCCCGAATTGCCGAGGCCCCTTTGGGCGCAGCTTTCTTTTTCGGTTTGGGCTGGGGGTAGACGTCCCGCGGCAGGACAAACACATAGTTGCCGCACCGGTTGCAACGGACGACCTGAAAGGCGCGGGTGCGCATTCCCGAGATGCGGTGCGCGCACACGCAGGCCACTTCGTAGGGCTCTGGCTCCAAAGGCGGAGCCCGACGCAGCGCCTCAGTTGCCTTGGCCAACCAATTGACCATGAGAATCCTGCCGTCCGGCGGAGCTCAACGGTCAGGGATGACCACCTTTGAGCGCAGCCTGTATGCTCGACCGGGACACTTTGATTATTCAACTTGCGCAGAGGGCGGTCAACGTCCCACGGGCCGTTGCCAAGTCGTCGCAATCATCAGTTGAACGTCACCCCGCTGTGATCGAGTCACAAGGAATCCCATTGCATGACGTCGATGACAAACCAGAAGGTAACGATGACGTAGGCCACGAAATTCAGCACCCCGAAGAGCGTGCCGCCGAACAGTGAGAGCAGTACCCCAGCAGCCGACTTGTATTGGGTGGCGGTCTTCACGACGGCGATTGCGTGCAAGCAACCGCCGGCGATTAGCCCTAGATAGAGCGGAATTGCAAGCATGGCATCTAAAATCGTCGATCCGCCGCCGGGTCCCTTGTCACCGACTAAATAGGTGATCGAGTCCACTGCCGCTACGGTTCCCCAAAATGTGAAGAACGCAGCCAGATACCATCGGAATACTGGAAGTCGCACGTCTTGTTTCCGCACGTGTCAGCATTCGACTGTAGTGTCGAAGCACGTCTACTAGGCGTAAGACGCCGGCGGAAATAACTCGCAACCACGCCCCTGTTGGATCAGTGGAATGTAAGTCTCGAGCTGGGTGGTAGTCTTGGGGTCGGTCAGGTCGACCGTTGCCCGGCGCTCGGCAGAGAGATAGGCCGCCATCGTCAGTCGCACGATTTCGACGCCGTAGTGCCAGTCCAAGAGGGGCGGACATTCCGCGAGAATCGCATCCCGGGCGTTGATGTTCTCGTCCGTGTAGCCGTACAGATCCGGCTCGTTGGGCTGGACGGCCAAGAGGCCCCGGCTGGCCGTCGATTTTTCCAGCGCCGATTCCGAATCGGCCACGCCCCGCGCCGCGTCGTCACCGACAAACACTTCCAGCGTCGAGCGGAGTGTGTTCATCTCGAAGGCGTAGCCGGGGCCCAGACCGTCGAGCGACAACCGCAGCCCCTGCTTGTCGTACATCCACGAGGAGCTGAATTGCGCCTGCGATTGACGGCCGGTGTCGGGATTCTTGTACGTCACCATGCCCGTCGCGAAATCCTCGGCCGGGGTCTTCGCGTAATCGACGCCGAATCGCTCGACGAGTTTCTTTCGCCAGGTCGGCTGGCCCCACTTGAGTAGCGCGAGATTGGCGGAGACGGACTGCGGCTCCAAGAACGCGGGCGGTTTGCCGGGAGGCGTGAGGGCGTACCACCCGACTGCCAGGCAGTGGCAGCCCATATCACTAAGAACTCCACCGCCCTGACGAGTCGGGTCCCAAAACCACGCGTTGTGCGGGCCGGAGTGCTCTTCACCCGAGCGCACGAGCAGCGGGGGCCCCATCGCCGTCATCACTGAGGCCAACTGCGTCCGCGTCGACTGCAGCGTCTTCATGTGCAGTTGGTTCTCGAAGTAGATGTGCCGCAGGCCGACTGACTCGACGAGCTGGACCATGCGGCGGGCCTCGGCGAGGTTCCGCGCGAGGGGCTTTTCGCAGATCACCGCTTTGAGCCGATTGCCGGCTCGAACGGCGTCGACGACTTCTTCAACGTGACCGAGCCGTGCGAAATTGGGAGCAAAGAGCGCAATTATGTCGACGTGCGGCGCCATCTCGCCGATCGACGCAAAGATCCGCCCTTCCCCCAGCCCCTGCGCTTTCACGAAATCCGAAAGCGCGGTCGGTGGTCGCCGCGAAACGAGACCGGCGACTTCGATCCCCCGCACGGCCGCGAGGGCCCGCAGCTGAAAACCGGTGATAAATCCGCCGCCGACGATGCCGTAGCGAATGGACGTCATGCTGCTCAACCGCGACTAAAACCGACTGGTGACACGGTCAAAGTAACCATCGGGCGCACGCTGCGCTGGTGTCCATGTCAGCGGGACGCGGGACGTCTGTCAATTGGTCGGCCCGGGGGTGCGCGCGGGAGTGCCGCGATCACGATCAGAACAGGCCGGAGCCAGCAGTCACTCGCACGACTGGAAGCGCACGCTGCCGGCGATGAAGAAGACGACTGAGAACGCGACCAGCATGGTGCAGCACTCGAACACCAGCATGGGGTCTGGGGCCGCCTTGCAGAGGAGTTCTTCGTACGCCATGAGGGACCAGGCGTGCGGCGTGGTCAAACTGAATTCGCGCATCGCGTCGGGGAGCCATTTCCGGGGCGTGAAGCAGCCGCTGACACCGCCCATCGTGATTACAAGAATCGTCGCGTAGGCCGAGACTTGCGATTCGCTGCGGACCATCGTGGCTACGAGCAACCCCAAAGCGGTGGCCGACATCGAGGTGCAGAAAATCACCGGCAGCAGCATTAGCGGCTGCGACCCCCACGAAAAATCGAACATGATTCGGCCGCAGACAAACAGCAGCAGGGTTTGGGCGACCGACAGCAGCAGGAACGGGGCCGTCTTGCCGGAGAGGATCGCCATCGGACGGACGGGCGCGATCCTCAGCCGGCGCAGAGTTCCCTGCTCGCGCTCGTGCAGAACCGAGCGGGCCATAAAGCTCACGATAAAGAAGACGAAGAACACCGTGTACGACGGGACGATCGTCGTGTAGACCTCTTCGCTGCGGACGATCGGCCGCGGCGTGGCCGCCTCGGGTTGCAGGTTGGGCTTGTCCGCCTCTTCGTCGAATTGGGCGCAGGTCGTCGACATGAATCGCCGATGCAGCGCGTGGCGGCACATCACCGGCGGAACAATCGTCTTGAAAATCACCGAGAAGGCCAACTGCTCGATCAGAGAATGCGTGCTCGAGTCGGGCTCGCGGCTTACCAGCGTCACATCAAGCGAGCCCAGTCCGTCCTTGAGCTGGTTATCGAGAATATCCCCCGGCTTCAGATGGCTGATCTGGCGGTAGAAGTTCGGACCGACCACGAGGGCGGCATTCACCGACCCCTTGTTCACCTCTGTTTGGGCCCTCTCGGCCGTCAGGATTTCTTTGATCTCGAACCCGCCGCGCTCCTGCAGCTGGTTGATCACCTTGACGATGATGTTGCGCGCGATTTTCTTCTGCTTGATTTTTTCCTCGGCGTCGAGCGTTTCGGCCGGCTCTTTGGTCGTCGCCGTCGCGGCCGGACCCGTCTCGCTGGACTTGTCGCCGGGCGTCTTTGCAGTCTCGGTCGCAGTCGTCGCATTGACGTCCGAGGACTTGCCGTCCCCGGGTTTGGCGTCCGTGTTGTCGTCATCGTCCCAGCCAGCCTGGCCGATCTGCTCGTAGGCGACGGCGTCGACGACACCCACCTTGAGGACCTGGTTGGTATTCTTCCAACCGAGGAGCTTGCCCATCGTCAGGCCGATGATCGTGATAAACACCAACGGGAGCACAAGCAGCACGAACAGCGCGCGGGAATCCCGAAGCAGGATCCGCAGGTCCTTTCTGGTGATTTCCCACGCTTTCATGGCGTCTTTTTATTTCCGTTGAACGATTTCGGATCCGCGGTCGAGTCGGGGTTGGTATCGAAACCGTCAATCTCGGAGCCGGCTGCCCGTCATTTGCAGGAATAGTCGCTCGAGGTTGGCGTCGTTGGTCTTCACGTCGCGCAAGTCGACGTGCGACTGGTCGAGCAATTCGAGGATTCGGAACAGGGTCTCGTTGAGCCGCTCTTTTTCGTCAACCTGCTCGCGAGGAATAACGATCGTCGCGCTGCCATTGTGGCCCGATTCGAGGCGGCCCCACGGCCCGAGCTTGGCGGCCAGGCCATTCGTCGGCCGGGAGACGCGCAGGCACAAATCGGCGCTCAGTTGGCCCAGCAAGGTCTGCAGGTGGTCGCACGCAAGCACGCGGCCCCGGTCAACAATAGCGACCCGCTTGCAGAGGGATTCAACCTCTTCCATGTAATGGCTGGCGTATACGACGGCCACGCCTTCCGCGCTCAAGGCTCGCACACAGTCGAGCAGATGGGCCCGCGACTGCGGATCGACACCCACCGTCGGCTCGTCGAGGATCATCAAGCGCGGACGGTGCAGCAGGGCCACGCCGAAATTCAGTCGGCGTTTCATTCCACCGGAAAAGGTTTCGGCCCGGTCGTTGGCCCGTGGAGTCAGCCCCGTGCGCTCGAGCGCCTCATCAATTCGTTGTTTGAGGGTCGGCCCTTTGATCCCATACAAGCGGCCGAAGAAATCGAGATTCTCCCGGGCCGTCAGGTCGGGATAGATGGCCAGATCCTGCGGGACCGCTCCCATGCTCTTACGCAACTCGCGGTTGTTGGGCGCCAACTCGCGCCCTTCAAGCCGGATCATCCCCGAATCGGGAGCCAGGAGGCCGACCACCATGTTCATCGTGGTCGACTTGCCGGCGCCATTGGGGCCCAAGAGGCCAAAGACTTCGCCGGCAGCCACCGAAAAGCTGACATCTTCAACGGCGACCACGTTGCCGAAGGCCTTCCGGAGATTGCGGACTTCGAGGAGGTTCATCGAGTGTCAGGCTTGTTCGCGTCAGCAAAGTCCGAACGGTGCCCGCGACCGCGGCACGGCTATGGTATGTGATCGACATTTCGAACGATCCGAATTTACGCGGACGGATGCTCCGGCCGCTTAGAGTCTGCAAAGCGAGCCGATCGGACGGATCAACGGGCGAATTCCGATGCGTGCCATCTGGGACAACGCGACAAGCATGGTGAAGTCTGCGGGTTGGCGAAGCCATGAGGCGGAAAACGCAATGCTCATGCTGGATCGGGTGCGTCCCGTCTCTGGGTGCCGAAGGCGTCTCATGCAGCGAGTGGCAAGCGAGGGGCGGAAAGCCGATCGCGGCCTCAACTCGTTGCAATTCCAACCTGCACGGCTAGGATACAGGCAGCGCAGGGCACGCCCGAGGAATCCTTCTCATGACGACACCGCGACCGGCTGGCAGCATCGAAGCAGATTTCGCAGCATTCCCGTTTTCGCTGCCTCCGCTTGGGGGAAATGCATCGTCCACAAGCGCAGGGACAAGTCCGGCAAGCTTTGCCGCCCCGGGAAGAATTGCGGCCGGAGTCGCGGGCCGATTTACGTTCTCTTCGCCCGACACGCCGGGAATGCCCCAACCTTCCACGAAGACGGCCTGGGATTTCATGCCCAGCGACTGGGTGCGCCGGCCCGGATTTGAGTCCAACTACGAATCGCACGAGGCCTGGATTCCACCGACCAGTTTTTCGCCGGTGACTCAGCTCGAACACGCGCGGCTTGGAGCCATCACTCCCGAAATGCGCCGGGTCGCCGCACGCGAGCCGCACTTGACCGCCGAGCAGGTGCGAGACGAAGTCGCCGCCGGCCGGATGATCATTCCGGCCAACCGCGTGCATCTGGGCTATCAACTCGATGCAATGGCCATCGGCCGTGCCTCGCGCACCAAGGTCAATGCGAACATGGGGGCCTCGCCCGTCTCCTCAGGGACCGATGAAGAAGTCATCAAGCTGCGCTGGGCCGAACGCTGGGGCGCCGATACCGTGATGGATCTCTCCACCGGCGGCAACCTTGATGAGTGCCGCACAGCCATCGTGCAGAACAGCACGGTCCCCGTCGGCACAGTGCCGATCTACTCGATGATCATCGGACGGCGGCTCGAGCAGCTCGACGACGAGGCCATTCTGTCGATGGTCGAGCGGCAAGCCGCGCAAGGAGTCGATTATTTCACGATTCACGCGGGCGTGCTTCGCGAGCATTTGCCTTACGTCAAAGACCGCCTGATCGGAATCGTCAGCCGAGGCGGCTCGCTTTTGGCGAAGTGGATGCTCGTGCGTGACCGGCAGAACCCGATGTACACCCTTTGGGAAGACATCTGCGACGTCATGCGGCGTTACGACGTCTCGTTTTCAATCGGCGACGGGCTGCGGCCGGGCGGCCTGGCCGATGCGACCGACCGCGCGCAATTGGCCGAGCTCAACACCCTGGGCGAGTTGACCGAGCGGGCGTGGCGCAAAGGCGTGCAGGTGATGATCGAAGGGCCGGGGCACGTTCCCTTCGACCAGATCGAATACAACATGAAACTCGAGCGGAGTCTGTGCCACGGGGCTCCGTTTTATGTCCTCGGACCGCTCGTCACCGATATGTTCCCCGGCTACGACCACATCACGAGCTGCATCGGCGCCACGGCGGCGGCCTATCACGGCGCGAGCATGCTCTGTTACGTCACGCCCAAGGAGCACCTCGGCCTGCCGAAGAAGGACGACGTCAAGCAGGGATGCATCGCCTACAAGATTGCGGCCCACGCGGCCGACGTCGCTCTGGGCATTCCGGGAACCCGCGACCGCGACGACGAGCTGACCAAGGCCCGGGCCGCCCTCAACTGGGAAAAACATTTCGAGCTGAGCTTCGATCCCGATACGGCCCGCGCCTATCACGACGAAGACCTGGACGTCGACACCGACTTCTGCGCGATGTGCGGACACGATTGGTGCAGCGTGCGCATCTCGAAGGAAATCGTCGAGTTCGCCTCGGGCAAAGAGACTTCCTACTCCTGGGACAAGGCGAAGGTCTCCGCCGCGCTGACGGACGAGCAGCAATCGATCTTGGAAAAGCGGGGCGTACTGAGCCCCGACGAGATCCACCGGCTGGCCTCCAAGACCCGTAAATCGATGGAGGCGGAGGAACACAAGGCTTCCTGCCACAGCGATTTCGTCGACGCCGACGAGGCCCGCAAGATGCAGGATGCCGCCGTGCAGGCCAATCGCTGATCTGCCGCGCGGCAGACGCCTTGGTTTATCGCGGATTTCGCTGGCCACTTTGCATGAGGAGCGCATCATGGCCACCTTGCATGAGGAGCATGCGGCAGCGCAAGGAGCACCTGGCCAGCCCGAGAAGATCCGCGTGCAGTGCTGCGTCGTGGGCGGCGGACCCGCCGGGATGATGCTCGGCTTTCTCCTGGCTCGCGCAGGAGTCTCGGTCGCGGTGCTGGAAAAGCACGGCGATTTCCTCCGTGACTTCCGAGGTGACACGATTCACCCCTCGACTCTGGACGTGATGCACGAGCTCGGCTTCTTGGACGAGTTCCTCAAGCTCCCGCACGAAGAGGTTACGGAGCTGGGCGGCCGCGTGGGAAACACGCAAGTGATGATTGCCGACTTCCGGCACGTGCCGACCCACTGCCGCTTTATCGCGTTCATGCCGCAATGGGATTTTCTGAATTTTCTGGCGGAGAAGGCGCGGTCGCTGCCCGGATTCCAACTGAGGATGAAGGCTGAGGTCAAGGACATCGTCGAAGAGGGCGGCCGCGTGGTCGGAGTCCGCGCCGAGACGCCGACCGGGCTGCTCGAAGTGCGCGCTGATCTCGTGGTGGGATGCGACGGCCGTCACTCGACCGTCCGCGAGCGCGCGGGGTTTCACGTCGACGATTTGGGTGCGCCGATGGACATTTTGTGGATGCGTCTCTCGCGAAAGACCGACGATCCGCCGCAAACGCTGGGCTATTTCAACCGCGGGCACATTCTGGTGATGCTCAACCGCGGAGATTCGTGGCAGTGCGGCTTCGTGATTCCCAAAGGACACGCCGACGAGATGCGGAAGCAACCGATCGAAGCCTTCCGCAACGAGATCGTCGAGATGGCCCCGTTCACGCGAGATCGAGTGACGGAGCTCAATAACTGGGATGCTATCAAGCTTTTGAGCGTGAGCGTCGATCGGTTAAGGACCTGGCATCGCCCAGGACTCTTGTGCATCGGCGATGCGGCCCACACGATGTCCCCGATCGGAGGCGTCGGGATCAATCTCGCGATCCAGGACGCCGTGGCGACGGCGAATCTACTCGCGGTTCCTCTGCGGAGCGGGACGCTCACCGAGCAAGATCTCAAAAGGGTGCAGCGCCGCCGTGAATTCCCCACGCGCTTCACACAGCGCCTGCAGGTGCTCATTCAAAATCGGATCATCGGGAAAGTGCTCGCCAGCAGCGACCAGCTGGCACCGCCCTGGCCGCTACGTCTTTTCAACCGTTTTCCCCTACTCCGCAGAATCCCGGCACGGATAATCGGAGTCGGCGTCCGCCCCGAGCATGTGAGGGTGGCCGCCGCAACACCGAGCTCCGCAGTGTCACAACGAGCATGAGCTGCGAATGACGAGTCGGAAGTTGCCGCAGTACCCGCATCCCACCCACAAAAAACAAACATCGGCAAGACCTCGTGGTCCTGCCGATGTTTCGATTCATGGCGAGCGGAGCGGAAGCCTCACCAGGTGAATCCTGTCGCGACGGTTAGACCGTACATGTAGGTGTCCACGTTTCCGATCGAGGCCGAGGAACGGGCCCCTCCGGTGTTCGAGACAGCAAAGGAGGTGCTGGCAACCTGGCCGTTGTCGCCGACATCCCAGTACTGGAATTCGGCGCCCAGCCGCAGGAAGGCGCACATCGGCAGGCACGTGAGCTGGTGGTCCCATTCGATTCCGATCAGGGCCTCGATGATGAACGCCGTTTCGCAGTTGTCGGCGGTGGCGCTATTGGTCGAAGTTGCGGCCCCGTTGAGTTCGAAGACAGTCGCTTGCGTCTGCACGTCGCGACCGGCATCGCCCCACAGGAACGAGCCGCGAACGCCGTACACCGCGTTGAGGCAGCCGTCGCAACCCAGCGGCGTGCGTCCCAGGGCTCCAGCAGTGATACCGACGCCGTTGAACGTCATCTTGCTGAAGGCGCTGGTGGTGAACTGCTCGGTCGCGAAGGTATCACGCGTGATCTGCTGTCCCTGGCCCGCCTCAAATGAGGCATATCGAACGCCGGCGAAACCAGTGAGCTTGTTGCCGCAATAGCACGTCGAGTAGGTGCCCTCGAGGTCGGCGGTGTACGCCTTCACGCGCTCCATCGTGTATTGACCAGTGAACGGCGGGGCCGTTTCAAACGGCTGGAGCCGGTTCGTCGAATCGCTCAGGTACCAGAACCGCCCCTCGATGCCCCAGCAATCTGCTTGCACGCCCGCCCAGAGTCGCGGCGAGAAGGTGATCTGGTCATAGATCTGGCTGTTTTCCTGCTCGAACGTGGTTGTAGGTATGTCCGTATTTCCGAACCGGGTCACGGCAGAATCGATGAACATCCCCTTCGTTTGCACGTGGAAGATGGTCGCTTCGACGCCCGCGTTGAAGACGCAGGTGGGGTTGCAGAAGGGCTCGCCGTATGTGTTGCAGCAATTCGGAGCCGTGCACACGGGCGACGTGCACGGGGCTGGCGCCGGCTGATTGCCCACGCACGGGGCCGGGGCCGCCTGGATCGCCACGCTCGGGGCCGGCGCGTCCAACGAGGCGTTGGTGTTGACGACCTTGGAATCGCCGTTGTTTTGCGTCCCCGACGTGAACGCGTAGTCCTCGAAGATCTTTGCGGCAGGTTCGTCGCTGGACGCAGCCGCGTCCCCTGCCTGCGCACAGAGCGGCAGGCACACGACCAGCGGCGCCGCGAGCGCCAAATTCTTAAACAGTCCCTTCCTCATTGTTCTTGCTCCGTTGAACAGCGTGAATGGACAACTGGATGACCGCAAGGTTTCTCGCTCCGCTGGCCTGCGGGAGACAGCGACCAATTGGCCTGTGACCCATTGGCTGCGCGACCCGGCTTCGGCGGCGACTGTCGTTACAAGCGGCTCTGGTCCGGTTGCTGCACGAAATCCAAACAATCGGATTTCACGCAAAATGTCGTTCGTGACCATCGTCCGCAATGTGCGGCCTGCAACACGAATCTGGCATCCGCCCGAATACGCAGTAGATTCGCGCAGTCCGATACGACGCGGAAAACCGGACTCAGTCGACCGAGGTTTTCACGGAATTCGCGATTCGTTCGAGGTTTGACTCAAGTTCGTTTCCCAAGTCGCGAAAAAGCGCTTTCCGCCGCTACGATCGAAGCCTGGCACATCCTTTCTCCACACGAGTTCTCGGGGTTGGATGGGCGCCCAGCGGATCGCAACGGATCTTCCTTGCCCGAAACTCCAGACTGCAAGGAAACTTCGGGAAATTCCTTGCGGAATGAAGGGAGGAATTGTTCCGGCCCACGAGTTGACGGTTCTTTGCTTGAACCCGCCATCGGCCAGCGATCGATGTCGGGGATTTTTACTTCGCGCGCGCACGTTGCGATCGAGTCTTCCGAATAGCGCGGTTGTTCGGATGGCGTAGTTCCGAGCGACTCTTTCGTCTGCGAGAACCCTGCGGACTGTACCGTTCCGGTTTTGACGAAAAAGCACGGCGTATCGAATTTGCCAGACATAACGGCACCTCGCCGATCGATTCTAGAACGAACGATCGCGGACTTTCGGCGACAACGAGTCGCCTCTGGCAAATTGCGTTCGCGTGCGGCGGGCCGCCGGCAAAAACTGCCGGAACCCCGCCACACCAAAGTGCGCTCGCACTGGGGGAACACCATGGAGGGTGGTCGCTCAATTCTTGGATTCCCGGCCTGGCGGGGAGCTTGCCGGGGGCGAGTTCTCGCCTGCGGCCTGCTCGCGACGTCGGCCATTATCGGAGCGTCGCCTGTTTGGGCCGACGATTCCGCCTTACTGAGATCGCTGGCGCAACGATTCGATTCTCCGGCGAGAGTCTTTACCGAGGATGAAAACGCCGTCTCGCTGAGCCAGACCGCCGAACCGCGCCGGATGTACGTCAGGCAAGTCGAACAGCCGCCCGCGCTCGGGCTGGAAATCGTGCCCCCTACGGTCATCCCGATTAAAGTGATGACGGTCCCGCGCGTCGTCGTTGCCTCGCCTCCGTCGCTAGGATTGACGATGGATCCGCCGAAGGTTATCCCGCAGCGAATTGTGATGCCGGCCGTGGAACCGCCAACACTAACGCTGGGGGTCGGTGAGCCGCCCGTGCCCGTGCCTCCCCCAATCGTCGCAGCTCCCGCCGCCGGCTATGCCCGCTACGAGGAGCCTCAGCCGCTGCAGATCGGCGGTTTGACACTCACGAGCGCCGATCAACCGCCGCCAGCGCCCGCGCCCGCTGCCGAGGGTTCCGGCTCGTCGGGAGGATCGGGGTCGATCGCCACGGTCGAAAAGCTGGGAGATGCCCCGCCGAGCAATACACTGGCGTTCCTACGCCAACAAGCCATCTTGCTCGAGCCCGGCCAGCACCAGTTCGACTGGGGCCTGTCTTACAGTGTGTTCAACGAGACCTTCGCCCTGCCGCTCGTCAATCACTCCGGGACGGTTGTCGGCGTGGCCAATGAGCGCGAGCGTTTGCGACTCTTGACCGTCCCTTTGGCGTTTCGCTACGGGGTTAGCGATGGCGTGCAAGCCTACATCAACGCCCCGCTGGGTTGGTCGAACAGCGAAATCACCACCGACAACGGAGACAGCATCAACAATAACTTCGGCGGGATCGGGGACTTGTCGGCGGGATTCAGCGTGCACGTTATGAAAGGATGCGGCGCCTGGTGTCCGGACGTGATCGCGTCACTCGGCTTCGTTGCCCCGACCGGACACGCCACGTTCGCGACGTCCTTGGTGGCGTCCAACAGCTTCCTCGGACAGGGTTTTTGGGACATCACCACCAACTTCATCGCTGTCCACACGCTCGACCCCGTCGTCTT
>DASZIA010000317.1:0-1561 GCA_035949535.1 Planctomycetaceae bacterium
TCGATCGCATCAACGCGTTCGGGATAAAAGGCGAGGTGTCCCCGGATCTCGGCGACGGCCGGAAAGGGCGCCTCGTACGTCCAGACCGCATTGATCGATCGCCGTCCCTCGATCAAAATGCTGTAGTACGCGCAGTCACCCTTGTACGGGCAGAACGTGGCGTGAGCCGAGCGTTCGAGCGACAACATGTCGACGTCCTTCCGAGGGACGTACTGAACGGCGGCGTAGGACGCTTCCCGCAGCGTGACGGCGTCGCACGTGTCGGCGATGATTCGGCCCGCCACCACCACGACGACGCGGGCCGGGTTTCGCTCAATCGTGATGGGATGATCGGGCCCAGGAACTTTCGCTCGCTTGTCTGTCATATGACTACCGATCTCAGCGTTGCATCTTTAGCCATGGCTGTTCTGTTTGACTAAATCGCGGTTCGGCCGCCGTCGACGGCCACGATCGCTCCGGTCATATAACTGGCGCGCGGCGAGGCCAGGAATGCCACGACCTCGGCGATCTCCGCCGGGTCGGCCGCACGCTTCATGGCCGTGGTGGCGCCAAGCGAGTCGAAGAGTTCCCGCGCCTCAGGCCTTGTGTAGATCGGGCCAGGCGCGACTGCGTTGACCCTGATGCCGCGCGCGCTATACTCCGCCGCCCATGCTTGGGTGAATGAAGCCAGCGCGGCCTTCGTCGCTCCGTACGCCGCGCCGCCGGTGAGACCGAGGCGGCCGGCCATGCTGCTGATGTTGATGATGCATCCGGACCCACGCGTCACCATGCCCGGCGCAAATGCGGCGACCAGGAGGAACGGCGCCCTGACATTGGCAGCGAACATCGCATCGAACGACGCGAGCGCAAAGGTCTCCGTGGGCCCCCACACCGAGAATCCGGCGTTGTTGACCAGGATGTCGATGTCGCCAACCTCCTTGGCGAAGCCCGCGATGCTCGCGGCATCGCCGAGGTCAGTCCCGACGTAGTGGGCGCTGCCGCCCTGCGAGTGGATCTCTTCGACTGTCTTCGCACCGCGGGTCGCGTCTCGGCCGTGCACGGTGACGCCAGCGCCATCGCGCGCGAGTTGAGATGCGATCGCGCGGCCGAGCCCGGACGTGGCCCCCGTGACCAGCGCTCTCAGGCCGTGCAGATCGCGTTGTTGAGTCGTAGTCATTATTCCCTCCTTCTGTTCGCACCCTTGAGCCTACGAGCAACGGTCGAACGCTTCTTGCACCATTCGGCCGGTTTTGTCAGTTGTTGCCTAAGCTTTCATGTCCGGGCGCACCACTGACAAGGCGTCACGAGTGGCGACCTCGCATCACGCGTTCAAGAAGAGTGTCGCGTGTTCAACGAAGAGCTCCGGGTACTGGTGCTGCGAACCGTGATTGGCGTCGGGGTAGATGATCAGCTGCGCATTCGGGATGTGCTGCTCCATGATGAAGGAGTTGATCGTGGGCATGATCACGTCATGACTGCCGTTCACCACGAGCGTTGGCTGCTTGATCGTCTTCAGATAGTCGTAGGACCCTTCTCGCTGGACGCCCCACTTGTCCATCGCTTCGACCTGGGCGGGCGACAC
>DASZIA010000318.1:0-9461 GCA_035949535.1 Planctomycetaceae bacterium
GACTTGGTAACCCACGAACCTTGGCTGCTGCTAAGAATCTCAGACGAGCGTTTCGAGTTCACGACAACAGGGCTGCCGACCTTCGCAGCGCGTCGCGACAACCTGATTGCACTCTCCGCGGCGATTGCGGAGCGAGCGACCAAAGCCCATTTGGGACCGGGACTCAAGTGGCTCGACTCCGGCAGCCCGCGGCAGCCGCAGCGAGTCGCAAGCCCGGCAATTTACTCTGGTTTTCTCCGCTGGCAACTGACGCGGTTATTTCTCGAATAGGCCAGCGCGCTTTTGTCGCGGGCAGCCGCGGGATCGTAGCGTCCATTCGAGTCCGGTTGTTGAGCCGTGCGTGCTGCCGACGTCCGTGATGAAAGAGCTGCGCCCCCTTTTCCTCTTCGCGCTTGGCGTCGACGGTGTCTTCGAGCTGCGCGTCGGCTCCGGAGCGCAATATCAGCTCCGGAGCGCAATAATTGGTTGCGCTGCAGCCGCGTACGGCCTCCGCAGGATTGGCTAGCTTGCAAGCCCGCCTTTCGAGGCGCCTATTCCTCGCACGCGCCTTTCACCATATTCATCGGAGAACATCATTACGACATAGCTTACCAAAAGCACATAGGCACACATCCCAACGTAAGCCTGAATATCATGAAGCCTAAAACGGGTCGCGTTGGAAAAATATGTCATTGCATAGGGTATGCATACCTTGAGCGCAAACATCCCCAGCGATCCCACAAGCAGCCAAGACCGCGGCACTCGACGGTAATAGAGCCATAACGAAAAGCACAACCCAATCATGACGAGCGGAACGTCTATCAAGTTTCCACGGTCGAAAACTGTCACGACCACATCGTCTGGTAGTATCTGTATTCTGTCCAGTTGTCTATCTCCGATTAACTGTTTGTTTGCCACCACTATTTGTACTAACACATCCCCATATTATGTATGTCACCAGTAGCCCGTACGCGCAGGTCACCGCGACTGATTCCGCGTCTTGAAGCGCAAGTCTGGTATTATTCTCAACGAACGGATGTACATAGCGCTCGCCGGACTTGTAAACAAACAGTGCTAGCGCGGCGGCGAGCAATGCATGTGCTCGGGAGCGGCGACAAGCCAACCAGGTCGCCAGACAGAGGCCAAGGAAGACAAGCGGCAAGTCCAGAGGCGTGTCACTATCAAGAAAGATGTGGATGACCTCGCCCGCGATCACTCCGTTCATGGCGCGGATTCCGTCAAAATGTCACTCGGCGCCTGCGCAACCTAAAAATCAGTATCAATGACTTATGACAAGCGGCGTACCCAACTCTTCCCAGCCCACTCGGCGTGTGATTCACAGCCACGCTCACTTAGGCGAGAAAAGGGGACGCAGCTCTCTGTTCGTTCAGGCGTCAGGACTTCGGCTTGTCGGCGCGAACCGCTTGCCGCAGGTCGACCTTTTCGTCGGGGTGGTAGTACTGCATCCAGCCGATCATCATCTCGTCCCACGTTTGCTGTCCCCAGGTGACCGTGCGCGTCGGGTCAGGATTGTTGGGGTTGTTGCGGGAATTGTCGAAGTGGGCCGTGCATAGCACCGTTGTGCCCGCGGGCAGCCGCAGCGGCTCGGCCAGGACGTAGCGCATCTGCCAGGCGAAGTCGTAACGCGGCACCGACAGCACGACCTCCGTGTGGCCGTCCGGATATTTGACGCGGTATTCAAAATCCTTGCCTCGCAGGTGCATGTGCGGCATGAAGCTGAGAATCACCGTCTCCTTGTCGTATTTCGCGGAGGACTTCGTCTGATAATTGGCGTCGCCGGCCGGGATCTTGAGCTCATGCGCGCTGATGGCGGCGGTGCGAACGAGCTGCTTGGGAGGCTCTTTGCAGAAAATCAGCCCCAGCGATGACCGGTCTTTCTGGGCGACGCCGTTGGGCGTGTAGTGCATCTGGAAGGTGATGCTGGCGCCTTTGGGAATCTTCTTGCCCATGCCCGACGGCAACACGAGACCCTCTTCCCCCGGCGCGACGCCGACGAGATAGCCGAGTCCGTCACCTCGGCCGCGTCTCTGCCCTTCGCTCGGTCGCTTTTCTTCGCTTGATCGCTTCGCTGCAGCAGGCTCGGTCACGAAGGCGATGATGTGGTGCACGACCGCTCGATTGCCGGGCCGCGCCTCGGCTGCCTGGATCCACTTGTCTTCGGTGAAATTCGTCGGCACCGAGAAGTACTGGTAGGGAACGCCCCCCTTGCCGCCGTCCGCGGGGACCATGAAATCTTTGGGCATCGAAATCACAACGTCGGGCTTGCCGATCCACCAGCCCTCGTGCCACTCCTTGGGCTGGGGCAGATCTTTTTCGTCGCCCTCGGGGCAGCCCTGCGCGACCCACGCCAAGAGCGTCTCTTTGTCCTCTTTCGACAACCGGCGATCGTTGGCGAACTTGCCGTAGTGCGGGTCGGCGTACCACGGAGGCATGCGGCCGCTGTCGATGGTTTCGTGGATCATGTCGGCCCAGCCCTTCGCCTGGCCGTACGTCAACAGCGCGAACGGTCCGATTTCGCCGGGACGATGGCACTCCTGGCAATTCTTCTGAAACAGTCGAGCGATTTGATTCGAGTACGTGATCTTGCCTGACGGTATGGTCTTCTTGCTCCGCGCAATCCGGCAGCCGGTGACCTCTGTTCGCGTGACGCTCACTGGCTTGCCCGTCAGAACTTCGTCGAGCGCCTCGGCCAGATCGCGGCGGTTCGCCTTGGGCCGACGGAACCCGACGCCGAACTGGTCGTCGATCCGCCCGCGGTAGCAAATCGTTCGGTGGCCGTCGAGCAACACGACCTCGGGCGTCCGCTCGGCATGCAGCAGTTCGGCAACTTTTTGGTCCGCGTCTTTGACGACGGGGAACGGAATCCCCTCTCTCTTGGCATGATCTCTAACGGCTTCGGCGCTATCTTGCGAATTGCTGTTCACGGCCAGGAACTGCACGCCCTTGGGCGCGTACTTCGCGTGCAGTTCCTTCAGTCGCAGCACGTAGTAGTTGCTCACGGGGCACTCGGTGCCGGTGAAGACCACCGCGACCGCTTTTTTGTCGCGGAAATCGGTCAGCGCAACGTTGTGTCCAGCGACATCCTTCAGACTGAAGGAAATCGCGGCAGCCGATTCTTCCGCCGCTGGCAGTTGCGCGACGCGATCAATGGGTGCGACTGCCAACGCCAACAGGAAGATGAAGCCGATTCGGATCTTCATAGAAAACACCTCGATACGGAACTATTGCCAATCCGACCTTCGCATGATTGTACCGTTTCCCGCGTCGTAAAAAAGATGCTGCCGGCTGTTGGCCTGCGTGGGCGCCGATTTTTGTGGAAAGGGCAGTCCGGCCAAATGACGATGTCCGCTAATGTCTGCCTCCTAACGCCGCTTGGGCAGGTGCGGCACGACCGAGTCGATCTCGGCGATCGCGGTTTCCAAGTTCTGGGCCTCGGTCACGCCCGAACTCTTTCGCGGCTTGAAACTGTGGTCGCCGTCCGTCAGCCAGTGAATTCGGATGGCGCGAGACAACTTATATGTTGCCACCTCCTCGCGGCCGCCAAAGGGATCGCGTTCGCCTTGCAGAATGAGCGTCGGCGTCTTGAGGTTCTCGAGATGCTGGACGCGGAGTTGTGTCGGCCTCCCGACAGGATGAAACGGATAGCCCAGGCAAACGAGCCCCGCGACCGCGGCTTCATCGGCGACAAGGCTCGCGATGCGTCCGCCCATCGACTTGCCGCCGATGATCAAGTGCTCGCGTCCGAGTATCTCGACAACCTTGAGCCACGTTTCCCGCAACACCGGCTCACGGTCGGGTGCCCCCCTTCGTCCGCCGGTGCGACGGGCGGCCATGTAAGGGAACTCGAAGCGGGCCACGCGATACCCGCGTTTGGCGAGCCCCTGGGCCATCGCGTACATGAAGGGACTATCCATCGGAGCACCGGCACCGTGGGCCAGTGCAATCGTCCACCGGGCGTCTTTTGAGCCGTCGAAAAGGAGGTGCGGATTCACCGGCATGCGTCACGCCATCAGATGTTGACCAAACCAGGCTTTCGTCCGTCGCCACATTTCCTCAGAGAGGACGTGACCCGAGCCGAGTTCGATGTAGTGCGAGAAGCTTTTGTCCGCCCCTTTCGCCGCGTAGGCCGCTTTGATTTTCTCGACACCGCGACGGACCTCATCGATGGGGCTGCCGTGATCGTGTTCGCCAAAGTTCATGTGCAGGGGCCGCGGAGCGATCAGGGCCGCGATGTCGGGCGTGTCGCCGAATTGATAAATCCCCGGAATGAAATTCGGGAAGCAGTGCAGCATGTGCTCGCGATGAATGCCGGCATACGTCGGAAGGCAACAATTCCCCACCAGGCATTTGATGCGCGGCTCCCACGGGCCGACGAGCCAGGTGTGTGTCGAGCCCATCGAGTGGCCGTAGCAACCGATGCGGTCGGCTCGGACTTCGGGCAGGCTCGTCAGAAAATCGACAGCCCGTTTCATGTCGAGGATGTTTTTCCAGGCCAGACATTTTCCCCCGACGACGTACCGCAGGAACTCGAACCGTTCGTAATCGCCGCGTTTCAGCTTCCCGGTTGGATCCTGTCGCTCGCCGAAACAAAGTGCGTCGGGGCACACGACGACATAGCCTTCGCGGGCCAAGGCGACGCCCGTGTGATGCATCGGATTGCCAGCCAGGCCGGCCGGCTCGACCTTCCCCAGATCGAAGCGGCCGTTGTGCTGATGCCAAACCGCGATCGCCGGCGCCGGTTTGGACGCGGTGACCCCATCGGGAATCAAGAGGAACGCCGGAATCGCATCGTTCGGCTGGGCGTCGTAGTAAATCGAAAGCAGGCGATATCCGTCGCCCCGCTTTTCCTCTCGAATGCGAACATTTAAAGGACAAGGCTCCGGCCACGGGCCTCCCAAGCCAGCCAGCAACTGCTCGCGAAAACGATCCGGCTCCATGGGTCGAGTGTCCTTGAACTTTGTCGCTTCAGGAATCGCAGCGGCAGCCGCGTTGGCGCTAGCAAGCGCAACCGACCCGCCTGCGATCGTTTGTTGGAGAAACTCTCGCCTTGTGTGAGTCATCGCTCCGCCTTTCGCCGCGACCCGAAAAGAGTCAAACGGATTTCGCCAGCCACGATCGTGCCCGCGCAAGACCCGAGGTTCTATGCCGGAGTACCGTTCGGGTTCAGTTTGATCGGAGCCGCAGAGATTGGAGTCGTTGTTCTGCTATGAACCGCATCGAGGACTTCAATAAGTGCCACTGCCACGCCGGCAAACCTCATTCTGTATTCAGGGCGTTCAATCGATGCAAACTGCGGTGGAGAGACGGCCTCAATTTCCTTCATAGCTTCGTCCCAGCTGCCCGATGCAAGGTAGACATCGGGGTCAAGGCCGTCACACAACTCTCGAACATCTTCCCTAGAGAACGGTTCCGCGTCCTGAACCGAATGCGCGACCATGTTGCGTATCTGCGCAAGAGTCTCCAAATCCTTTTTGTCGCGGGTCGTTATTAGGCCAAGGCAGTAAGCAACGTCGCATCTCGATTTGAATGACCCTAGAAATCCATCTATCGGATCGAGCAATGAGTCGGATGTGCTACCGTTGATGAATGCCTTTTGCAAAACGTTTGCAACTGCGTGTTCCAAGAACGAAAGAAATACGAGAATCAATGGCAAACCACTAGGTCCCAAAAGCATTCCGTCGCTGAATTGCATCAGGCGCTCTTTAAGGTCATCGAATGTGTGAAGGCGTGGTCGCTTTTTTTGGGACATTGGCGTACTTCTCTACTTATTGCGTTCGGCGACGGCCTACCGCTTCGTAATCCCGGGAGCGCGATTTACCTGGTTAAGGCGGTCTCCCGCGCCTGCACCTCTTCTCCCGGATGATAGCTCTGCTTCGCATTGGCCAGGACGTCGTCCCAGTAGAACCAGGCCTCTTTGAGCGTGCGGTCGGAGAGCAGCTTGGCCTGGTCGAAGAAGTGGGGCGAATCTGGGTTTCCGCTTGCGCCGTACTGCAGCAGGCTTTTCGTTTTGATGTGGTCGCCAAACTCGATCGACGCCATGTACGAGCTGCCAACGACCGCATAGCGCTTCATCATCGGCCGGACGATTGGCAGAGGCGGCGTGTAATAAATGGTGAAGACGGCCCCGACCGGCCCCTGCACGCCCGCGACCGGCAGGCTCGGCAGGCGGTCGTTAAAGGGGATCTTCTCGAAGAAGTCGGCAATGTTCGCGTGCCGCTGGAGGCGGTTTACGTCGCCGTACGGGACTTTCCAACTGCCGTACAGACTTTGCAGTTTTCCGGCGGCAGTCAACAGCGCGCGGAATTGGGCCGAAATGTCAGACAGCATCTCTGGTCTCAGCGTCTCCAACGTGCTGCTCAGCAGGACGCCATAAAGCTGTTCGTACCAGCTGACGCACAAGGTCGCCTGCGTCGAGTCGACGCTGCAGCGGCAATCCCAATCGAGCAGATGCTTGAAGTAGGGCTCGACCTTGGCGGCCAGAGCCGGATCGGCTTCCTTGAGCTTGCGGAATTTTCGCTCGAACCGCGGTAATTCCTCGAGCGGCCAATACATCGTCGTATCGAAGGCCAACTTCTGCCAGTTGTCGAACGTCACATCGTGCGCTTGCCGCAACAGATGTCGGGAGACCTTGGCCCGCCGATTGTCCCACGTTGTCTCGCCGACGAGGTGGCGCGACAGATCGCCCGGCTCGGGATTCTGATCGTCGGTCGTTGTGTAGGGCGACTGATTGCAGTTCTGGACGTAGCCCGAAATCGGGTTGAGGACCTGCGGCAATTCCTCGAGCGACAAAATTCCGCGCCAGTCGGATTCGGGCCGGCGTCCATCGACCGCTTTCGACCAGTCGAGCTTGCGATCGCGGCGCGGCACGATGCCGTTATAGAGGTAGAAGATGTTGCCCTCGCGGTCGGCATAAACCAGGTTGAACATCCGCTGGTCGAGGGTGGCGAGTGCCGCGCGAAACTCTTGAAAGTTGCGCGAGCGGACCATTTTATAGACCTGCCGGCCGAACAAGGCATCGTTCATGCGTCCCACGTTGCTCGCCAGCTGCCGCGTCTCGTTCAACCGTCGCACGATCGGCCCATGATGGGTCTTGCGATAGGTGACTTCGCGCGATTCGATCCCTTTCGAAGTCTTGATGCGGATCGTGTCTTTCCACTCGCTTGCGGTGCGATAGCGGTCGCCGTAGCGGTAGTTGAGCGGATGTTTTGGATCGTCGAACGTCTCGACCCACTCGTCGCCACAATCCACGTCGTTGACCGTGTAGGTCCAGCCCAAGTGCTCGTTGTGCCCGAGGGACAGAATCGGACTGCCGAAAAACGTCGACCCGGTGAAGCTCCAGCCCTCGCCGCTATGCAAATGGGCTTCGTAGTACTGCCCAAATCCGTAGTAGGGTTGATGCGAATTGCAGAAGAGCATGGTTTTGTGCGAGCGGGTTTTTGAGGGACCGATCGCCCAGGCGTTGCTGCCAACGGCGCCTGGTTGGACAAACACGGAAGGAGCAGACGATTGGGCCTGCAGCAGTTGCTCAGGCACGCTTTTCGAATGAGTCGCCATCCGGTAGAGGACGTAGCGATCGAGCGCGATGGGGTACCACGGCTCGAATCGCTCAAGCAGTCGCAGCTTCACCTTGGGGTGGACGTGCACGTAATAGTTGAGACCGTCGGTAAACGCCTGATTGAGCGATTGCAGCTTCGGCTCGAGCTTGGGGAAATCGTCGCGCGCCCGTTGGGGAATCTCGAACCGGTGCGTCGCGTCATCGGTGGATAAGACCGACGGGCCGTAGAGTTCCGCATAGCGGCCCGTTGCCAGGACGAACGAATCCTCGACCTGCCACAAAAAGTCCTCCGCCTGCGCGTACCCAAAACCAAAGACGACGCTCTCATCCGTCGGTCCATCAATATGCGGGACGCCCCATTCGTCGCGATGGATCGTCACCTGATGAGCGAGCGGAGGCGCGTTTTCCGCTTGGGTCGGCGGAACTGCGATTGCAAAAACCGAGACCGCGAACAGCAATCGTCGAATCACCTTCGTCTCCCGTTCAGACTGTCGCAGTGCAACGTTTCAAAAACCGTTTGCGTCGTCGACCAGATGCTTGACGTCGCTTACAAACAGATCCGGTCAGGCAGTGAAGCTGGATGCCCACGCAATAGTAACGTCGGCATTGCGATTGCCGCCAACCACTGGAATGCTGATGCGACGGATCGTGTTGAACGCCGGAAAGCTGATGCCGTTAAGCCAGAGACAAATGCACCCCTTCCTTCGTGCGACGCTCTTTGCACGACTTTTCCGCCGCGCGACCCGCGGATGTTGACATTTTGCCGCCGGGAAAATATCCCTGAGGACTCCATTTCGCCGGCCCGGTTGCGCCCTGGGTCAGCGCCATTGTGCCTGCGAGGATGCGAATGAGAACGTGGCATCGGTCGGTTTGGGCATCTCTTATCGCTGTTTCTCTTCTGGGCCGTGTGCCGCTGGTCCCGAGTTTGGCGGCGGCGAACGATCGGCCCGCCGGGACTCTCGAAAAATCGCTCGCGGCAATTCGCGCCGTCGATAAGCAGGGTGCCGGCCACGAAGAAGCTCAGCGGGCGATGCAGACTCTGGCCGCGGCGGACGGGGCCGACCTGCCAGCAATTCTCTTGGCCTTCGACGGGGCGTCCCCCTTGGCGTCGAACTGGCTGCGCAACGCCGTCGAAACGGTGGCAGACCGAAACCTGCAACTGAAGCATCAGCTTCCCGCGGCCCAGCTCGAGGCGTTCGTGCGGGAGACTTCGCACAATCCTCGCGGACGGCGGCTGGCGTACGAATGGCTCGTCAAAATCGATCCGGCCGCTCCCGCGCGGTTGATTCCCGGCATGCTGCTCGATCCGGCCGCCGAGTTTCGTCGCGACGCGGTCGCTTTGCGGATGGGAGAGGCTGCGAAAATCGATGCGGCTCATGACAAGCCGCAGGCCCTCAAGCTCTATCGCGAAGCGCTCAGCGGCGCGCTCGACGACGATCAGGTCAAGACCATCGCCCAAGCCCTGACAAAGCTCGGCGAGACAGTCGACATCTCAAAACACTTCGCCTTCCTCACGCACTACTCGGTGATCGGCCCCTTCGACAACCGCGGCGGCCGCGGCCTCGAGGCCGCGTATCCGCCCGAGAAAGAGATCCAGCTCGACGCGTCCTACGACGGTCAGATCGGAAAAGTCTCCTGGCAACCGCTGCAAAGCCGCGGCGACTATGGCATCGTCGACATCGCGAAACAGGTCAAGCCGTACAAAGGGGCGGTCATGTATTTGCTCACCGGCTTCCAAAGTCCCACATCGCGCCGCGTCGAACTACGGCTGGGCACCGACAACGCCTGGAAGCTGTGGTTCAACGGCGAGCTGCAGTTTTCACGCAACGAATACCACCGCGGGAAGGCGCTCGACCAGTACCGCATTCCCGTGACGATGAAGCCGGGGAACAATGTCATCCTGCTG